>JANMWB010000059.1:0-38230 GCA_031393705.1 Thermoleophilia bacterium
GCGAGCGGTCCTGGCGCTTCTCGACCTCAGTCATTCGTGAAGTAATCCTTGGACTGATAACGGCCGGTCTTCTGTGTCCGGAGTTGCATGAGGATGTCGTTGACGAGGCTCGACGCGCCGATGCGGTAGAGGTCGGGCGTCAGCCAGTCGGGCCCGAGCGTCTCGTGCACCTGCACGAGGTACTGGATCGCGTTCTTCGAGGTACGGATGCCGCCGGCCGGCTTCATGCCGACCTTGCGGCCGGTCTCCTCGTAGACGTCGCGGATCGCCTCGAGCATCACGAGCTGCACGGGCAGCGTCGCCGCGCCCGGGAGCTTGCCGGTGGACGTCTTGATGAAGTCGCCGCCGGCAGCCATCGCGAGCAGCGAGGCGCGGCGCACGTTGTCGTAGGTGCCGAGCTCGGACACCTCGAGGATCACCTTGAGGTGCGCCTCGCCGCACGCTTCCTTGATCTTCACGATCTCGTCGAAGACGGTCGAGTAGCGGCCCGAGAGGAACGCGCCGCGGTCGATCACCATGTCGATCTCGTCCGCGCCCATCGCAACGGCGTCCTCGACGTCGCGCAGCTTCACATCGAGCGGCGCCTGGCCGCTCGGGAAGTAGGTGGCGACGCTCGCGACCTTCACGCCGGAGCCCGCGAGGCGCTCCTTCGCGGTCGGAACGAGGTTCGGGTAGACGCAGACGGCCGCGACCGACGGGACGTTCGGGTCGCTCGGGTCGGGGCGCATCGCCTTCGAACAGAGCGCAGCCACCTTGCCCGGCGTGTCTTGACCTTCGAGAGTCGTCAGGTCGCAGCAGCGGAGCGCAAGCTCCAGCGCCCAGACCTTGGAATCCTTTTTGATGCTGCGCTTGGCGAGCTCGGCCGCGCGCTGCTCGATGCCCACCTGGTCGATCGAGCCGATGCGGGGAAGCCGCTGCTTGAGCGGCAACTCGAAGCCGCGCGGGAGTGCGGGTGCCTTCGCCACGGGTTGCAGTGTAGACCGGCGCATCCGGTCGCCCACTGGACGGGATTCGCGCTTGCGGCTGCGTGGCGACGCACGGCAAAACGGGGTCTGACCCCAGCAGTCGTCCCCGTGGACGCGTCGATTGCAACGACCTGGTGACGATTGCACCCCGGGTTTGGCTTGATCAGAGCGAGCGGCGCCCGAAAGGTCATGACTCTGGGTCTGACCCCAGGGTTGGCCCGAACGGACTACAGCCCGAGGCGTTCGAGCATCGTCTGGTTGCGGCGCCACTTCGGCGACGCCTTGACCTGGATCTGGAGGTAGACCTGGTGGCCGACGAGCTTCTCGACGAAGGGGCGCGCGGCGCGGCCGATGTCGCGGACGACGCTGCCGCCCTTCCCGATCAGGATCTGCTTCTGGCTCTCGGTCTCCGTGTAGAGGCGCACATGGACCAGCTTCTCGTCCATCTCCACCACTTCGGCCGTGATGGCGTGCGGCAACTCCTCCTTGACGCGGTGCAACGCCTGCTCGCGTACGAGCTCCGCGATGCGCGCCTCGAGCGGCATGTCGGTATCAGTGCCAGCGGGGTAATACATCGGGCCATCCGGAAGCAGCGAGATGAGATCGCCGCGCAGCTCTTCGATGCCGTCGTTCGACAGCGCGCTCACCGGATGCAGCGCGTGGAACGGACCGAGCGCCGCTGCCGCCTTCATCTGCGTGACGACGTGTCCCGGCTTCAGCCGGTCGATCTTGTTCACGACGATCACGACCGGCACGCCGAGGGCGAAGACACTCCGCGCCACGTGCCGGTCGCCCGCGCCGATCCGCTCGCGCGCGTTGACGACGAGCAGGACCGCGTCGACGTCCGCGTCCTTCATCGTGTCGTTGACGGTGTCCTGCATGCGCTCGGTCATCATGTCGACCGGCTTCTGCCACCCCGGCAGGTCGACGAGGATGAGCTGCGCATCGTCGGTTGTATGCACGCCGCGGATGCGGTGCCGGGTCGTGTGCGGCTTGTCGGAGACAATGGCGACCTTCGTGCCGGTCAGCGCGTTGACGAGTGTCGACTTGCCCACGTTGGGGCGGCCTGCAACGGCGACGAAGCCCGACTTCATTCCGGAAGGTTCCAGGTGTCCGGCAGGAGCTCGGCGGCGCTCGCCGTGCCGATCGTGCCGTCTGCCCGGCGGTACTCGATCCGCGAAACGCGCCACTCGTGGAGCCATTGCCGGCAGCCGCCGCAAGGCGACGCGCTGATCGCGACGACGGCGATGTCGCCCGGCCGGTAGCCCGCGGTCGAGGCGGCAGCGATCGCCGTCTTCTCCGCGCACTGCGTGAGCGGGTAGGCGGCGTTCTCGACGTTCGTGCCCGCGAACTCCGTGCCGTCGTTCATTTGCGCGACCGCGCCGACAAAGTAGTTCGAGTACGGCGCATACGCCTGCTTGGCTACCTGCTCCGCCTTCTCAACCAGCCGACTGTCGTGCGGCTCCGTCGAGCCTGCGCCCGTCATGAGAACACCTGGAAGACGACTAGGGTTGCGAGCGCTCCCACGAGGGCACCGTAGGCGACTTCGAGCGTCGAGTGCACGCCTGACTCGATCCGCGTCTGCGCGACGAGGAACGCGAGCACGAGCGCAACGGAGGAAACGACGAAGCGATGGCCGCCGCCCGTGACGTAGGTGATCGCCATCCAGCCGGCAAACGCAAGCGCCGCGTGACCCGACGGCAGGCCGCCACGTAGCGGCGTGCCGCGGCCGGTATAGGCCTTTGTGGAGATGACGATGATTACGGTCAGTACCAGCGCGACGATCGTGATCTCGGCCGGAGCCTGGCGCAGGCGATCGAGCAGGTGGGACGAGCGGTCGGCGACCTTCCCCGAGAAGACGAAGTAGCCGACGATCATCGCGTTGACCGACGCGATCAGCACGGCGCCGGCTGCGATGTCCTTCGCGATCTTCGCCATCGGGTCAAACGACGTCGTCGAGATGTCGATCGCCGACTCGATGCCGGTGTTCAACATCTCCGCGATCAGCACGAACGTGATCGAGATGCAGAGCGCAATCAGCTCGAGCTTCGTCACGTTGACGATCAACGCCGCGACGATCACGACGAACGCGACCGCGAAGTGGATCCGCATGTTCCGTTGCGTGCGGACGACGTGAATGATCCCCTCGGCCGCATTGTTGAACGAATCGAAGACGGTCGGGGCGCGGCGGACGTTCATGCGAGAAATTCCTGTTCGCGCGCTTCCATCTCGTCCCCGTGGTCGTAGCCGAGCAGGTGCAGGAGACCGTGCGTCAGCGGCCAGCGCCATTCGTCGCCGACCACCTGCGGGCAGAGGACGACGTCGCCGAGCGCGCGCGGTACACCTTCGGGGACGTCGTCGCGTCCGTCGATCGGGAACGAAAGGACGTCGGTCACCTCGTCGATCCCGAGGTGCTCGCGCTTCAGCTCGCGCATCTCGTCCTTGTCGACGAACGCGATTCCGAGCTCACCTTCCTCGACCCCCTCGGCGCGGAGCACACGCCCTGCCAATTCGACGGCCCCGGACTCGTCGACCTCGGTGCCGCTCCGGTTCTCGACGTCGACGGAGATCACCGGTTCCGCTCGTCCGTGTGATCCTTGTAGGCCTCGACAATTCTCTGCACGAGCTTGTGACGCACGACGTCCTTGTGGTCGAACTCGACGAACTGGATCCCGTCGATGTCCTGCAGGACGTCGCGGACGTGCACGAGACCCGACCGGTTCTCCTTCGGCAGGTCGATCTGCGTGATGTCGCCCGTCACGACCACCTTCGACCCGAAGCCAAGCCGCGTCAGGAACATCTGCATCTGCTCGGGCGAGGTGTTCTGCGCCTCGTCGAGAATGATGAAGCTGTCATTAAGGGTCCGGCCCCTCATGAATGCGAGCGGCGCCACCTCGATCGTCCCGCGCTCGATCAGGCTGTTCGCCTTGTCAGGGTCGAGCATGTCGTAGAGCGCGTCGAACAGTGGACGCAGGTAGGGATCCACCTTCGCCATCAAGTCGCCGGGCAGGAAGCCGAGCCGCTCTCCGGCCTCGACCGCAGGACGGGTGAGGATGATCCGCGCGACCTCGCGCTCATGCAGCGCCGCGACCGCGAGCGCCATCGCGAGGTACGTCTTGCCCGTTCCTGCGGGCCCAATACCGAACGTGACAGTGGCGCGCCGGATCGAGTCGACGTACTCCTTCTGCGTCAGCGTCTTCGGTGCGATCTTCTTCCCGCGGTGCCGCCACACCACGGCGTCGAAGACTTCGCGCACGTCCTTGCCCGCGGCGAGCGTGCCGAGTACCGCGTCCACCGTGTGCGAACCGATCTGCGTTCCCGCCTCGACCAGATCGACGATCTCGTCGATCACCGCACGGGCCTCGGCGATCTGCGCTTCGTCGCCCTCGAGCGTCAACTGGTTGCCGCGCAGGCGCACGCTGGCGCCGAGACGCTCCTTGAGCGCGTCGAGTACCCCGTCGGAGATCCCGGCCAGTTCGGCCGCGACCGCATTCGATACATCCAGCGTTTCCTGCACGGGTGCAGTGTAGGTTGCCGTGATGGGCCGGAAGTGGTGGACATTGCTGACGGTTTGCGTCGCCACGTTCATGCTTCTGCTCGACATCACGATCGTGAACGTGGCCCTCCCGGCGATCGAAAGAGCGCTGAGGGCCTCGTTCTCCGACCTGCAGTGGGTCGTCGACGCCTACGCGCTCGCCCTCGCGACCTGCGTCCTGACCGCCGGCGCGCTGGCCGACCTTTTTGGGCGCAGGCGGCTCTTCGTGATCGGGATCGTGCTGTTCACGATCGCTTCGGTGGCCTGCGGCGTCGCGAACGACGCGCTCTTCCTGATCATCGCGCGCGGACTCCAGGGGATCGGCGGCGCAGCGATGTTCGCAACGGCGCTCGCGCTGATCTCGCAGGAGTTCTTTGGGAAGGAGCGCGGCACGGCGTTCGGGATCTGGGGCGCGACGATCGGGCTCGCAGTCGCGATCGGGCCGCTCGTCGGCGGCATGTTGACCTCGTGGCTCTCGTGGCGCTGGATCTTCCTGGTCAACATCCCGATCGGGATCGGGGCCGTCGCGCTCGCGCTGACGAAGCTGCGGGAGTCGAGTGACCCGGAGCACAGCCGACTCGACCCGGTCGGCCTCGTCACGCTTACGAGCGGCCTCTTCGCCTTGATCCTCGCGCTGATCGAAGGAAACAGCCACGGCTGGTCGAGCGGGCTGATCATCGGGCTGTTCATCGCCGCTGCGGTGCTGCTAACAGCGTTCGTGATCGCGCAGGCCGTCCAGGAGACGTCGATGGTCGACCTCTCGCTCTTCGGCCGCCCGGCGTTCGTCGGTGCGCAGATCACCGCCTTCGCGATCTCCTCGACCCTGTTCGCGATGTTCCTCTACCTCACGCTCTACCTACAGGACGTGTTGCGCCTGTCGCCGCTGCAGACCGGCGTGCGTTTCCTGCCGCTGAGCCTCGTCTCGTTCGTTGCGGCACCGCTCGCCGGCCGTCTCTCCGCCCGCGTGCCGATTCGGTTGCTGCTCGGCGGCGGCCTTGCGTTGTGCGCGGTCTCGCTCTGGCTGATGAGCGGCATCACTGTCAACTCGGGGTGGACGACACTGCTCGCCGGATTCATTGTCGGCGGCATCGGGATCGGCTTCGTGAACGCGCCACTCGCGACGACAGCGGTCTCGACGGTGCGCGTCGAGCGCGCGGGAATGGCCTCCGGGCTGAACAACACGTTCCGCCAACTCGGGATCGCGACCGGCATCGCCGCACTCGGTGCGATCTTCCAGAACAAGGTCGGCGGGAACACCTTCGGCGCCGGTCCGCTCACCGACGCGGGACGGGCCGCGTTCGTCTCCGGCCTGAACTCGATCCTGGAGGTGGGCGCCGTGGTGGCCGCGGTCGGCGCCGTGCTCGCGGTCTTGCTCGTGCGCGGCAAGGACTTCGTCGCGAGCGGGCCGCCGCAGGCCGAGGCTTAGCTCACGCCAGCTTCTCGCGCACGAGCTGGCTCACTGCCGAGCCATCCGCGCGTCCTGCGATCTGCGGCATCACGTCGGCCATCACGCGGCCCATGTCGCGCATGCTCGTCGCCTTGTTCTCGGCGATCGCGTCGTCGACGATGCGCTCGAGGTCTTCCTCGCCAAGCGGCTCGGGCATGAACTCCTCGAGGATCTCGAGCTCGCCCTCTTCCTTCTCCGCCTGCTCCGCGCGCCCGGCGGCGTGGAACGCGTCGGCTGCTTCATTGCGCTTCTTCCGCTCGCGCTGCAGGACTTGCAGCTCCTCGTCCTCGGTCAACGGCCGCAACAGGTCCTTCTCCGCCGACTTGAGGCTCGACAGGATCAGGCGCAGCGCGTCGCGGCGATCGTTGTCGCGCGCGAGCATCGCATCGCGGACTTCCTGCTCGAGAACCGTGACGAGGCTCACAGCTCGAGCTCCGCGGTCGCGACGGCCGACGGCACCTCGGCCAAATCGGTCCCGCCGCCGAGGATGTGCCAGTGCAGGTGGAACACGGTCTGGCCGGCGCTCGGGCCAACATTGACCAGCACGCGGTAGTCGGTCAGGCCGACTTTCTCCGCCGTCTCTGCGACAAATTCGAGCATCCGCTTGGATTCTCGCGCATCGAACTCCCCGACGGCGCGGAAGGTGTCGACGTGACCCTCCGGAATGACCAGAACGTGCACGGGCGCCTGGGGGTTGATGTCGTTGATCGCCACGAATCCCTTGCCCTTGTGGACGTAGGCGCCCTCACGGGCGATCTGGCAGAAAAGGCAGTCGTCACGCTGCTTCGGCAAGGATCCCCTCCTCCGTGACAGCCGCAGCGCGCACGTGGACGAGCGCCCCGACGGGCGCATCGACGAGCCAGGGGGAGTAGTCGTCGCCGTAGCCGCGACCGGGGCGGTCGACGAGCACGACATCGTCGACCTTGCGGCTCCAGCGGCGGACACACAGCTCGTGCGAGAGCTCACGAAGGCGCGCACCGCGCTCCTTCTTCAGCTGCGCCGGGATCGGATCGTCGCCGGCGGTCACGGTGCCGGGCCGCGGCGAGTACGGAAAGACGTGCACCTTGGTGATCCCGGCGCGCTCGACGGTGCGGAGCGTCGTCTCGAACGCGGCGTCGTCTTCGGCGGGGAAGCCGACGATCACGTCGCTTGTGATGTTGAACTCATCGGCGAGCGGTGCAAGACGACGGAGGTAGGTATCGGTCGTGTACCGCCGTCGCATTGCGCGCAGAACGCCGTCGTCGCCCGACTGCAGCGGGACGTGCAGGTGCTTGGTCACGGTCGGCGTCTCGCGCAGCGCGGCGATCAGCGCGTCATTGACGTGGTTGATCTCGATCGAGCTGAGCCGTAGGCGTTCGAGCCCGGGCGTCTCCCCCGCTTCGCGAACAAGGCGCGGTAGGCCATAGCCCGCATCGCGGTCGCGGAAGCAGCCGAGGTTGATCCCGGTGAGCACGACTTCGCGGTGGCCCTGGTCGACGCGACGGCGGATCTCGGCGAGCACCGCGGCGGCGCTGCGGCTGCGTGAGGCGCCGCGCACGAGCGGAATCACGCAGAAGTTGCACAAGAAGGAGCAGCCGTCCTGGATCTTCACGAATGCGCGCACGCGGTCGATCCTCGCGTCGGCCTGGACGCAGCCGATCGCGCCGACATCGCCGGCGACAAAGGCGGCCGTCTCTTCGCTGCGTTTTGCGACGACGGTGACGTTCGGCGGCAGGCTCGCGAACTCCTCGCCCCGCAGGTTTGCACCACAGCCCGTGATGTAGACATGGCGGTGCGTTCGTGCGGCGCGCGCAGCGGCCTTGCGGCTCTTCGCGACCGCTTCGTTCGTGACGCAGCAGGTGCTGATCACGGCAACGTCGGCGTCAGCGCGCTCGCTGTGGCCGTCGCGCAGAAGCGCCTCGCGCACCTCGTGCACGTCGGCGTGCGAGACCTTGCAGCCGAGGAAATCCACGCGGAACGTCGCCATGCGCTGGATCCTAGAGACTTGGCTCTGTGCAACCTAGACTCGCGCAATGACGTTCGAAGTCGCTGCCGAGGCCTATGACCGTTTCATCGGTCGCTACTCGCAGCAGCTCTCCGCCCAGCTGGCCGACCTTGCCGGCGTTCGGGCCGGGCAACGCGTGCTGGATGTGGGCTGCGGTCCGGGCGCCCTCACGGCGGAGCTCGTGCGAAGAGTCGGAGCGGACGCCGTCTCCGCAGTCGACCCGTCGGACTCGTTCGTTGCGGCTGCACGAGCCCGCTTCCCGGGCGTCGACGTGCAAAGCGCAACCGCGGAGCACCTGCCGTTTGCGGATGCCACCTTCGACGTGGTGCTCGCGCAACTCGTCGTGCATTTCATGACCGACCCGGTTGCCGGCCTGCGCGAGATGAAGCGCGTCGCGCCTGCGGGCGGCGTCATTACAGCGTGTGTCTGGGATCACGCGGGGGAGCGCACGCCCCTGGCGGTGTTTTGGCGAGCCGCGCGCGAGCTCGATCCCGAGGTGCGGGACGAATCGGACCTCGCAGGCGCGCGCGAGGGCCACCTGGGCGAGCTGTTCGCGGCTGCGGGGCTCGCCTCCATCGAGGAGACGAGCCTCGAGGCAGCGGCGAGGTTCGAGAGCTTCGACGAGTGGTGGGAGCCGTTCACGCTCGGGGTCGGCCCTGCAGGGGACTACGCCCAGACGCTCGACGACGAATCGCGGGAGCTCCTGCGTGCCCGTTGCCAGGAGCTGCTGCCCGCCGTGCCGTTCACCCTCAACACGTGGGCGTGGGCCGCGCGGGGCCTTGCTTAATCCGTCATCCGGAACGCCACGTCGTACTTCGCCACCGAGGTCCGCTGACCCGGAGTCTCGCCGGCCGGCATTGCACTGAGCGCCGCATCGCCGGCCCGGTAGTCGTCTTCGTTGTCGAAGAAGACGATTACGACCGATTTCGCAGCTTCCGCATCGTGCAGGACGATGATCTCCTTGGCCGGCACGTTGTCCGGCCGCTCACTGCCCTCCATCTCGCTTTGCATCTGCGCGATCCGGTCGGCGTCGACGCCATCGAAGGTCACGACTCGTGCGAGTGCCATTTCCGCCTCCTTGTCGAGAGTTCAATCGACTCTAGACCCAAGGCGGCTAGGTACAAAGAGTGAGTAAGCCGCAGAAGGAGGGACTCGATGACGCCAAAACGCATGCTCGCTGGGAAATGCCGGTGCGGGGCCGTTCAGTACGAAGTCGCCGACGCATTTCTGTATGCGGCGAACTGTCACTGCTCGGAGTGCCGTGCGGCTACCGGTTCTGCTTTCAAGTCGTTCGCCGGCATCGAGAAGGAGAAACTCACGATCACGGAGGGCTTCGATGACATCGCCGTCTTCGGTGAGGAGCGCCTCAATGACACACGCTGCGCCGCCTGCGGGTCGTTCCTCTTCTCGGTCGTGCGCGACGGCGGGTACGTGCACGTGGCGATGGGGTCGCTCGTCGACGTTCCCACGATCCGTCCCGAAGAGCACATCTTCGTCGGCTCCAAAGCGCCGTGGTTCGAGATCACCGACGAGCTGCCGCAGCACGAGGAGTACGCCTAACCGGGCTGCGATTCGTTTGGTCGCCGGAGCCCCGTCGTGCAGAATCTTGCTCGTCCGGTCATCCAACACGCGGTAGGGGCAGCTAGCAACTGATCGGCATCGTCATCGGATTCGTCGTTGCAATCGCGATCGGAGTCACGATCGTGCTGCGCGCCGGCCGCAAGGGCTCGGCGCCGTTGGACGGTCACCCCTGTGGCTGGCCGTCGTCGGCATCATCTAGGTGCGGCCGCGCGTTATTGCTGGACGCCGACGCCTCGTCGTGCTGAGATGTCGTCTGTGAGATCAGAGATCGAGGTCGAGGGATGACTGTCGGCGGGAGAGCCACCGTGCGTGAGCGCGTCCTGCGGCGAGCGGCTGTGACCGCCGGCGTCCTCGCGGTGTTGGCCCTTTTGTTCCTGATCAGCGGTCATTGGGTGCTCGCGGTCATCGTCGGTGTCCCCGCTGCCATCGCGATCTGGGTGTTCTTGCAAGCACGCACCGTGCGGTAAGCGAACTCGGCGTTCGCTCGCTCGGGAATGCCCCAGGATTCATGACGTCCCGCCGTGCCTGTTCCGACGGCTTCGTTTGCTGCGTCTTCTTGGAGGTCGGAAGTGATTGAGATGCCCTACGTTCGTCAAGCAACCGAGTTCCCAGTGCGCTACGCGTACGGTCCTGATTCGTCTCCACAGCGAGGCGTCCCTCGCGGTCAAGTTCATGAGTACGCGTGGAACGAGAGTCAGGTCTTCCCCGGGACGAACCGCCGCTACTGGGTTTATGTCCCCGCGACGTTCGTACCGTCGAGCCCCGCGCCCCTGATGGTCTTCCAGGACGGATGGCTGTACCTCGATCCCGACGGGGCGTTCCGTGCCGGCGTGGTCATGGACAATCTGACCCATCGCGGCGAGATGCCGGCCACGCTTGGTGTGTTTGTCGATCCCGGCGAGCCGGACAACCGCAATGCGGAGTACGACCCTTTCGACGATGCGTATGCGACGTTCTTGCTGACCGAGATCCTGCCCAAGGTCGAGGAGATCTACCGCGTTTCAGACGATCCCGACCAGCGCGCGATCTGCGGCGGAAGCGCCGGCGGTTACTGCGCCTTCTCTGTCGCGTGGAACCGAACAGATCGCTTTCGGCGTGTGCTTAGCCTCACCGGGGGTGGCCCCGATCCTGCGCTGATCGCCAAGACGCCGAGGAAGCCGCTGCGTGTCTTCATGCAAGCCGCGAGCCGCGACACCAACTGGAACGCGCCGAAGGACAACATGCTCGCCGAAGACCTTCGAATAGCGGCGGCGCTTGCCGAACGTGGATACGACTTCCGCCTCGTCCTTGGAGACGGAAACCACAGCCCGGCTCCGGGAAACCACGGTGCCACGATTCTGCCCGATGCCCTCCGCTGGCTCTGGAGGAACCACGAGTGAAGCAGCGCGGAAGACGCCCTGAGCGTCCATGCTGCCAACGGGTCGAGCAGGTATCCCTGCCTTCGGGACTGGACGCCGGCGACACGTCCGCCGTGCCATAGGATCGCGCCGTGCCGTTCACGCTCAGGAACATCAAGGAGGATCTGGAGGACATCGGCTCTAGGTTCGACGGCGCGCCCGACCTGGAGTTTCGCGCGGCGACCAAGGCGCTCGAGCTCGAGAAATCCGGCCTGAGCTACCAGCGCGTTCCGCCCGGCTATCGCTTTCCCTACGGCCACACGCACGAGAAGCAAGAGGAGGTGTACGTGGTCCTCCGCGGGAGCGGCCGGATGAAGGTCGACGACGAGATCGTCGAGCTCAAGGAATGGGACGCGGTCCGCGTCCCGCCCAAAACGTGGCGAGGCTACGAGGCCGGGCCGGAGGGCCTCGAAATCCTCATCATTGGCGCGCCCAATCTCGGCGAAGATCCGCGCGAAGATGTCGATGGCCGGCGCGACTGGTGGGCTGACTAGAGCTGTCCAGAGAAGTCTGATCGTTGGACCACGAGCGGGTCGGGCTCGCCGTCGGCGATCTTCGGCGCTGTGGCGGGTAGCGAATCCAGCTCTCGTGGGCGAGCGTGCTTACACCCGAGCCGGAGCGGTCTACGTTCTCCGGTACACGTCGGATGCCCAGCCGTCGAGCGACGTGCGCTTGACATGCTCGAAGCCCGGGAGCCGCGGCTGCTCCGACGCGAAATAGCCTGACGTGATCAGCGTGCGCGCGTCGGTGCGCGGAGAGAGCGCCTCGACCGACGCGAGCGAGATATTCGCGATCACGAGCGGCGCGCTCGGGAGCGTCTCGTCGCCTGCGACCAGTTGCGCGTCGACCGTGACGCCGTTCGCGCGGGCGTTCGCCAGCGTTGCTTCGATTGACGGCTCCTCGATGTCGACACCAAGTACCGGCGCGAAACCGAGCACTGCAGCCGCAATCGACAGCACGCCGGACCCGCAGCCGACGTCGAGCAGCGGCCCGGGCTCGAACTCCTGCAGCGTCTGTAGACAGAGTTGCGTCGTCTGATGGGAGCCCGTACCGAACGCGCGGCCCGGATCGACGACGACCACGAGCGCATCGGCCGGTGGCGCCTCCCACGGCGGGCCGACCCAGAGGCGACCGACACGAATGGGGCGATGGAACGCACGCCATCGGTCCTCCCAGCCCGTCTCGACGTCGGCGCTGCGTCCGCTCCCGAAGAACGCCCAGAGACGCTCCTCACCGGCAGCGTCGGTGTACGCGGCGAGCTCGGCGCCCTGCGCCTTGTCGACCTCTTCGAAACCCTGCGGGAAGAGCTCGATCATCGTCGCTCGGGCCTCCTCGAGGCGTTCGAAGCCCACCTCGATCGAAACTCTGCGCAGACTGCTCGGGGGCGAAGCGCTCAACGGAACGCGCTCTTCAGCTTGTCGAAGAAGCTCTCGTCGTTCGCGCGATAGGTGTTCTCGTCGCTCGCGGCCTCGAAGTCCTCGAGCAGACGGCGCTGCTCGTCCGTCACGTGGCGCGGAACGGAAACGTTGACGAGCACGCGATGATCACCACGGCCGAAGCCCTGAAGCACCGGCATGCCCTTCGACTTGAGCACACGCACCTCGCCGGGCTGCACGCCGGCGGGAAGCTCGAGCTCGACGGTGCCGTCGATTGTCTCGACCGTCATCGTCGCGCCGAGCGCTGCCTGCACGATCGTCAAGTCGACCTGCGAATAGATGTCGTTGCCCTCGCGCACGAAGCGCGGATCGGGCTTGACGTGCACGAGCACATAGACGTCGCCGGAACGTCCGCCGAGCGCGCCGGCGTGGCCTTCGCCGGAAACTCTGATGCGCTGCCCGTCGTGGATCCCGGCGGGTACGTCGACGCTCAGTTCGCGCGATTCGATCGTCCGCCCCGCTCCGTCGCAGTCGGCGCACGGGTGCTCGACGATCACGCCACGGCCGTGACATTCCGGGCACGCCTGCGCGCGCACGAAGTCGCCGAAGACGCTGCGCGATACGTGGTGGAGGCGGCCGGCCCCTTCGCAGCGCGGACACGTGAGAGGCTTGGTGCCCGGCTCGACGCCGTCGCCGCCGCAGGTCTTGCAGGTCACCGCGACGTCGAACGGAACTGACACGGTCGCGCCTTGCGAGGCCCCGACCAGCTCGATCTCGATCTCCGCGCCGAGATCGGCGCCGCGCTGCTGTGCGTTGCCGCCCATCGCACTGCCGAAGATGCCGTCGCCGAAGAACGAGGCGAAGATATCGCCGAGGTTGCCCATGTCGAACTGCGTCGGCGAGAAGCCGCCGGAGCGCAGGCCTGCGTGACCGTAACGGTCGTAGAGCGCGCGGCGCTCAGTGCTCGAGAGCACCTCGTAGGCCTCGGTGATCTCCCGGAAGCGCAGCTCGGCCTCGGGATGATCGGAGACGTCGGGGTGCAACTCGCGTGCCAGGCGGCGGAACGACTTCTTGATCGTCGTCTCGTCGGCGTCGCGCGCGACGCTGAGCACCTCGTAGTAGTCGCGGTCGGTGGCGGCCATCAGTCTTCGCTGTAGACGTCTTCGACGAAGCGGGAGAGCTCATGCGCCGCAGAGCGAACCGAGTGCAGCGCCTTCTCGTAGTCCATGCGCAACGGGCCGAGCAGGCTGACCGTGCCGAGCGCCTGGTGCGTGAGCCCGTACGTCGCGCCGACGAGCGACAGGTCGCGCAGGCCCGGCTGCTCGAGCTCTTCGCCGACACGCGCGAATGGGCGGCGCGGGTCGGTGCGCTGCGCGAGCACGTCGAGCAGTGCCGCACGCTTCTCGAGCGCTTCCATCAGGCTGCGGTACGCACCGATCTCCTCGACCCGCATCTCATCGAGGAGTCCTGCGGCTCCACCGACGAATAGTTGCCGGTCCTCGTCGGCTGCCTGCTCGAAAGCACCGCGGATCACGAGCAGGAACGAACGCTCGCGCGGGCTCAGTCCGGGCTCGTCGAACGCGAGCTTGACCGCGCGCGAGCCGAGCCGCTGGCCGGTGAGACGCTCGTTCAGATACTCGGCCGCCCACGTCACAAGGCCCTGGTCGACATGCTCCGGGACCGAGTACCGCAGGTCAGTGACGCCGCCGGTCGAGGTGATCACAACGACCATCACGACGTCGCGCTGCAACGACAGCACCTCGACGTGGCGGAGCGTCGCCGCGCGCAGCGGCGGCGCGGAGACCAGCGCGAGCAGCCGCGAGACCTGCGAAAGCATCTCCGTCGTCGCCTGGAGCGCCTCCTCGACCTCCGCATGCGCGGCCGGCAACTCGATCCCAAGGTCCGTCGGCTTCGACTCGGGGCGCGCGAGCAGCTCGTCGACATAGAGCCGGTAGCCAGCCTCGGTCGGCAGGCGCCCAGCGGACGTGTGCGGGTGCATCAGCAGCCCGAACCGCTCGAGCTCGGCAAGCTCGTAGCGGACGGTCGACGGCGAGAAGCCGATGCCCGCTTTCTCGACGAGCGTCCTCGACCCCACCGGCTGGCCCGTGGCGACGTACTCCTCCACTACGTGGCAGAGCAGGTCGCGTTGGCGGTCGGAGAGCACGATTCTCACGCCCCCATGGTAGGCGGCGGCAGCGGCCAGACCGCTCCGGGTCCTGCCCGAAGCTACGCCAGGAGCCGTGCGGTCACGCCGCCGCCCAGGAAACGGCCTCGTTTCGTGAGCGCGAGGGACCCGTCGCCGCGGACAACCAGCCCGCGGTGCTCCAGGTGCTCGAGCTCGTGCGCGTCGAGGCTCGCCTCCAGCCCGGCGAGCGGCAGCGACTCGTCGAGACGCAGGCCGAGCATCACGCGCTCGGCGTCGCGCACCTCGACAGACAGCTCCTCGAGCTCCCGCGGCGGCGCCTCGCCCCGGCCAAGGGCGGCGACGTAGCGGTGGAGCGAAGGCGCGTTGCGCCAGCGGCGGCTCTCAATTGTGCTGACCGCGCCCACGCCGATCCCGAGGTAGTCCCGTCCGAGCCAGACGCCAAGGTTGTGCCGCGCCCGCAAGTCCCGCGCCGCTGTGTCGTTCGACAGCGCCCGACAGAAGTTCGCCGTCTCGTACCAGCGGTAGCCGGCGGTGGTCAGTGTCTCGACGACGCGCTCGAAGTAGGTCTCCATCGATTCGGCCTGGCGCTCCAGCTCGGCCCCGTGGGCGTGCGTGAAGCGGGTTCCCGGCTTTGCTTCCAGCTCGTACGCAGAGATGTGCTCCGGTTCGAGCGCCAGGGCTTCGGCGAGGTCGCGTGCGAGGTCGGAGGGCTCCTGGCCCGGGATGCCGTAGATGAGATCGAGCGAGATGTTGTCAAGTCCGGCATCACGAACAACGTGCACGGCGCGCCGGACGTCATCGGGCCGTGCACGACGCTGCAACACGTCCAAAAGGTGCATGTGGAATGTTTGTGCGCCGATTGACACACGATTGACACGGTTTTGTGACAGAAGACGTGCCAGTTCCGGCGTTGCCGTCTCGGGGTTCATCTCGATCGTGACCTCGTCTGCCTCGGGCAGTGCGTCGAGCAGGCGAGCGAGCTCGCGCGCGTCGGTCAGCGTCGGGGTGCCGCCGCCGAGGTAGACCGTCTCGAGCTTCGGCGCGAGGTGCGCGCGCTCGAGCTCGAGCTCGCGGAGCAGCGCGTCCACGTAACCCCCGTGTTCGTCGCTGCGCCCGACAACGGTGACGAAATCGCAGTAGCCGCAACGCGACCCACAGAACGGCAGGTGAACGTAGAGGTGCCGCGCGCCGCTCATGACGTTCGGCGCGGACGGGCGACGAGCTCGCCGCCGCAGTTCAGGCACACATGGTCCATCGATTCCGCGCACGCGACGCAGAACGTGCACTCGAACGAGCAGATGCTCGCGTCGCCGTCGGGCGCCAGTGCGTTCCCGCAGCGCTCACAGACGGCACGCATCTCGAGCGGCACTAGAGGCTCGATGTGGAATTGGGTGCTTGCGGGGATGGCTCAGACCAAGCAGGTCGCACGGGGCGGGCGCAGGGCATAGCGGTGCCTACGTTCAAGCCCGACCCGGGCGAGATGCGCCGTGTCTGAGCCACCATCCGTGAGTGCCCGAATTTCATATCGAGCCTCTAATTACTTCTTTGCCGGCTCGTTCAGGTTGAGCACGGCGAGGAACGCCTCTTGCGGCACCTCGACGCCGCCGACGTTCTTCATCCGCTTCTTTCCCTTCTTCTGCTTCTCGAGCAGCTTCCGCTTGCGCGAGACATCGCCGCCGTAGCACTTCGCGAGCACGTCCTTGCGCCGCGCCTTCACGGTCTCGCGGGCGATGATGCGCGCGCCGATCGCCGCCTGGATCGCGACGTCGAACATCTGCCGCGGGATCTCCTCGCGCAGCTTCTCGACGAGCGCCTTGCCGCGGTCGAACGCGAAGTCGCGGTGCACGATCAGCGAGAGCGCGTCGACGGGCTCGCCACCGACGAGGATGTCGACACGGGCGAGGTTGCCCGTCCGGAAGCCGACGATGTCGTAGTCAAAGCTGGCGTAGCCCTTGGTGCGCGACTTGAGCGCGTCGTAGTAGTCGAGGACGATCTCGGCGAGCGGCAGCTCGTAGGTCAGGTGGACGCGCTCGGGCGAGAGGTACTCCATGTGGTCGAACTTGCCGCGCCGGTCGTTGTTCAGCTCCATCACGGTGCCGACGTATTCCTTCGGAACGATGATCGACGCCTTGATGTACGGCTCTTCGACTTCGTCAAACGCGTCGGGCAGGTCAGCCGGCGTGTGCACCTCGACCCATTCGCCGTTCATCGGCTTCACGCGATAGGCGACGTTCGGCGCTGTAACGAGCAGGTCGAGATCGAACTCGCGCTCGAGCCGCTCGCGCACGATCTCCATGTGCAGCAGACCGAGGAAGCCGCAGCGGAACCCGAAGCCGAGCGCCTGCGACGTCTCGGGCTCGTAGAAGAGCGCGGCGTCGTTGAGCTTCAGCCGCTCGAGCGCGTCACGGAGCTCGGGGTACTGGTCGGACTCGGTCGGGAAGAGCCCGGCGAACACCATCGGCTTCACGTCCTTGTAGCCCGGCAGCGGAGCGGCCGCGCCGTTCTTGTCGGTCGTCAGCGTGTCGCCGACGCGCAGCTCGGAGACGTCCTTGAGCCCGGTGATCACGTAACCCACTTCGCCGGCGGTCAACTCTTTCACCGGGCGGTTACCCGGCGACATGAAGCCGATCTCCTGCGCCTCGAAGCGGGTGCCGAGCGCCATCGCGCGCAGCCACTCGCGCGGCCGGAAGACACCGTCGACGACCCGGACAAACGCGACCACACCGCGGTACTGGTCGTACGACGAGTCGAAGATCAGCGCGCGCGCCGGAGCTTCCGGATCGCCCTGAGGCGCCGGGATGCGCTCGACGATCGCGTCGAGCACCTCGGCGACGCCCTGACCCGTCTTGGCGGAGATGCGCAGCACGTGCTCGGGGTCGTCGCCGATCAGGTCGGCGACTTCGGCGGAAGCGCGGTCGGGATCGGCCTGCGGCAGGTCGATCTTGTTCACGACCGGAATGATCTCGAGGTTGTTCTCGATCGCGAGGTATGCGTTCGCGAGCGTCTGCGCCTCGATCCCCTGCGCAGCATCGACGACGAGCAGCGCGCCCTCGCATGCCTGCAGCGAGCGGGACACCTCGTAGGTGAAGTCGACGTGGCCGGGCGTGTCGATCAGGTTGAGCTCGTGGCCCTTCCACTGCACGCGGACGGCCTGAGCCTTGATCGTGATCCCACGCTCGCGCTCCAGGTCCATCGAGTCGAGCAGCTGGTCGCGCATCTCGCGCACGGAGACGGTCTCCGTCAGCTGGAGAATGCGATCAGCGAGCGTCGACTTGCCGTGGTCGATGTGCGCGATGATCGAGAAATTGCGGATGTTTTCTTGGTCCATGGCGGTCAGCCGCGGCGGAAGCGGCCCCGCAAGGAGAGTAGCGCCTGCATCTCGCGTACACGAAGCGCGCGACCGGCCAGCAGGTAGGCCACGGCGGCCGCGGTGAGCGCCGGCAGGAGCGAGACGAGCTGCCCGCCGAGCGAGCGTCCGACGGCGGAGTCGAGCGGCTTCCAGACCGCGAACGCGACGGCGCCCGCGACGGCGGCCGCGCCGAGCACCCGGACGAACGACGTCCAGACCTGGTCGAACTGAATCCGTCCGAGCCGGCGCCGCAGCAGGATGAGGAGCGCAGCGGTGCCCGCGATGTTGACGATCGAGGTTGCGAGCGGCACACCCCAGATCCCGAACGACGAGAACGCCACGTCGAGGACCGCGTTGAAGAAGAGGTTCGCGAGTGCGACCCAGGTCGGGATCCAGTTCTCCTGCAGGCTGAAGAACGTGCGGTTCAGCATCAACATCGTCCCGTTGAACGTGAGTCCGAGCGTCAGGGCGGCGAGGCAGGCGGCGACGATCGGCGTCTGGTCGGGCGTGAACGCGCCGCGCTGGTAGATCAGCCGCGTCAGTGGCTCGGCGAGAACCGCGATCACGATGCTCGCGGGCACGAGCAGGAACGCGATCTGGCGCAAACCGAGCGCCGTCATGTCGCGGAAGCCGGTCATGTCGCGCCTCGAGGCGAACCGCGCGAGCGACGGGAAGAGCACCGTCGCGACCGCGACGGAAAAGACGCCCTGCGGGAGCATGTAGATGCGGAACGCCGCGTCGATCGTCGCGGGCGCGTTCTTGCTGACGAGCCACGCGCCGATCACGCCGTCGATCAGCGCGTTGATGTTGATCAGGCCCAGGCCGAGCGTGACGGGCAGCATCAGCTTGAAGACCTGCTTGACCGCCGGGTCGCGCCAATCGATCACCATCTGCAAGCGGCCGTCGAGCCCGCGCAGCCACGGGATCGGGAGCAGCACCTGCACGATCGTCCCGACGAGGATCGCGGCGGCGTAGACGTAGAGCTTGTGGTCGGTGCCGTTGACATGCGGGAGCCCGAAAACCAGCCCGGCGATGATCACAAGGTTCCACGCGACCGGGGTGAGCGCGGGAATCGAGAACTCGTCGTAGGTGTTGAGGATCCCGACGACGATCCCCGACACGCCGAGGAGCGCGACGATCGGGAAGAGCACCTGCGACAGGCCAACAAGCAACGGGTGATAGTCCGGGTAGAGCGGTGGCATGATCCACGGCGCGAGCAGGATGAAGAAGGCGGTGATCCCGCCCAGGCCGAGGAGCGTCAGCCAGAAGAGCGACGAGGCGACGCGCCAGGCCCGCTTGCGCTCGCCCTTCTCGATCAGGTCGCTGAAAACCGGGACGAACGCCGAGGAGAGCGCCGCGTCGGCCACGAGAGCCCGGATCGTGTTCGGGACGAGGAACGCCATGTTGAAGGCGTTTACCGGCCCGTTGACGCCGAAGTAGTTCTTCGCCACGACCTCGCGGAAGAGGCCGAGGACACGCGAAATCGCGGTCGCAAAGGAGAAGATGGCGGTCGAGAGGGCGAGCCGCCGGACAGGGCGCTCGGTGACCGGCGTCGCCGCCGGATCGGCGGTCTCCCCCGGGCCGCTCGTGGTCGTGTCGTCGGCCACTCGCGTGAACGTTACGCGGGCGGGCGGCCACTAGAGACTGGCAACTGGCGCTCTGCTACCTTTCTGGCGCCCGCAGGAGCGGGCATTTCACTGACTATGCCGAACATCAAGCAACAGAAGAAGCGCGTCCGCACCGCCGCCGCGGAGCGGCTCGAGAACCTGCGCTACCGCTCGACGATCAAGACGCTCGCGAAGCGCCTGGCCACCACGGCCGAGGCGGGCGACAAGTCGGCCGTCGAAGAGGAGCACAAGGCTCTCGTCAAGCTGATCGACCGTGCCGTCGCGCACGGCGCGCTCCACAAGAACGCCGGTGCACGGAAGAAGTCGCAGGCAGCTCGCCTCGCGACTCCCACGCGCGCCTAGGCTCCTCGCGCTTTCCGCCGACGTGGACGCCGCTTACGCGGCGTCTTTGACGATGCTGCGGGGCTGGGTGATGTCGACGAGCGCCCGTTCGAGCTCGAGCTCGTTTGCGAGCCGTGAGCCGCCCTTGAGCGCGTGGTCGAGCTCGGCCAGCCGGATCAGTGCGTCGTCGAGCTCTGCCCCACTGAAGTTGCGCACCTGCGCGAAGAGCTTCTGCGCCGGGTAGGGCTTCATCCCGAGCTGCGTCGCCGCGTCCTGCGGTGTGAGGCCCTGCTCCTCGAGCCGGTGCGCCGCCCGAGCACGTTGCACATGCTTGGTCAGCTGGCCGACGAGACGCGGGATCGTCCGGGAGACCGGGTCGCCCGTGCGGTCGAGCATCTTCTCCGCCTCGCGCAGGACGGCCCCGACGTCGCGGGTGCCCCAAGCGTCGGTCAGGTTCCAGGGCGGCGACTCCGCGCGCGGAGCGACGAGCGCCTCGACGTCGGCTGCGGTCACCTCGGCGCCATTTGCCCAGGTCGCGAGCTTGTCGACCTCGCCCGAGAGCTCGTAGAGATCGTCCCCGACAAGATCGGCCAGCAGCCTGCAAGCCTCGGGCTCGGCCTTCGTCTTTTGCAGCTTGAACTGGTCTGCGATCCAGCGCGCAACGGCCTTCATGACGACGTCCCAGAGGAGGAGCTCGCCCTTGGCGGCAATCGCCTTGGCGAGCGGGGCGTCCTTCTTCAGCTCGCTGCCGACAAGCGCGAGCGTCGTCCCCGGCGCAGGCGCCTTCAGATAGTCGGCGATCGCCTTCACGTCGGGCGCTTTCCAGGCTTCGACGCCATCGACGACGACGAGGCGCGACCCCTCACCGAAGAGCCCCATCACGTTGCAGGCGGCAACTGCGTCGTCGCCGGTCGTCTCTCCCGCGGTCAACAGCTCGGTTGCGTCGACATCGAACCGCGCACGCAGGCGCGACAGCGTCCGGTCGACCTTCGGGCGGTCGCTGCCCGCGATCAGGTAGACCGGTTTGAGGTCGTCCGCCATCTCCGCCAAGCATAGGCCGCGGCCACGAGCGAGCCGGCGGCTGCCAATGCCGCTCCCCGCCCGTGCACCTGCGCGAACGGGACCGCCGAGACCGCGCGGGCGCAGAAGACGACATAGGCGGCGATCCAGCCGTTCAGCCACGCCAAGGCAGCCGCGAGCGGCGGTGCCACCGGCTCGATCACGGCGGTGGCGAAGGCAAGGCCGAGCAGCGGGGCGACGGCGATCTCGACCAGCGCGTTGGCGACGATCCCGAGCAACGGCACCGCGCCGAACTGGAGCCAGAGGATCGGCGCGGTTGCGACGCTACAAGCGGCCGAGATGGCGACGGCAGCCGCGAGCTTTGCGTGCACGGGATAGCCCTCGAGCACGCGCAGCAGTGGGCCTGCGGCCAGGAAGATCGCAATCACTGCCGCGAACGAGAGCTGGAAACCGGCGTCGGCCAGCGCGTACGGATTCCAGGCGAGCAGGACGACCGCCGCGAGCAGCAACACATGCCACGGGTCACGCTCGCGCGCCATCAGCCACGCGATCGACGTCGCGGCGCCCGAGACCGCCGCCCGGATCACGGACGGTTGCGGCCCGACAGCAAGCACATACGCCCCGATCGCCGCCAACGCCGAGACGTGCGCCCACGCGCGCGGCAGCCCGACCGCCCACGCGAGCCCGAGCATCCCGGTCGCGAGCAGCACGACGTTCGCGCCCGACACCGCGAGCAGGTGGTAGAGCCCACTGCGGCGGAACGCCTGCTTGAGCCCGGGCGACAGGCCGTTGTCGTCGCCGAGCACGACCCCTTCCAGGACCGCGCGCCGTTCTCCCGCCAACCCGGGTGCGGAGGCGCCGCGCAGCCACGCGCGCAGCCGGTCGCCGACCCCCGCGAGCCCGCCGCGGCGCCGACCGGTGTCGCTCCAGTCGTCGACGCGAAAGACGACATGGATGCCCTGCCGGCGCAACCAGGTGCGCTCGTCGAAGCCGTTCGCCGGCCCGCGCGGCAACCGCACGAACGCCAGCACGTCGATGAGGGCCCCCTGCGGAGGCGCGCGCCCAAGCGGCAGCTCGAGCTGGACGCGCTCGTCGATGTGTCGCCCGGCAAAGCGGAGCACGCGGCCCGGCTGTCGCTGATCAAACTGTCCGACGCGCGGCTCGCCGGTCACCTCGACGAGCGTCCGGCCCGCGCGGCCGACCTCCGACCGCAGTGGGCTGCGATCAAGTGCGTCGAGCCGCATACCTCCCCACCACCACCCGACCAGCGCGAGCAGCGCCGCCGCACCGGCGAGGCGCGCCGCGGGTGGGAGCAACAGCGCGCCCGCGACACCGCCAAGGAGCACGGGCGCGGCCGGGCCGCGAAAGCGCAACGCCAGCGACGCCGTGAGACCGAACGCGGCAGCCGCCATCAGGATGTGTGCGGGCAGCACTCGGCTCACGGCACGACCAGCCCGCGCAGGTCAGCGATGCGGGATGGACCGATGCCGGAAATCGCATCGAGCTCGTCGACCGAGCGAAACGAACCGTGCTGCTGGCGGTAGGCGACGATCTTCTCGGCCGTCACCGGTCCGACGCCCGGCAGCGCGTCCAGCTGCTCCACCGTCGCCGAGCTCAGCGACACGGGCCCACTCGAGGCCGCAGCGGGACCGGCGCCCGCTCCCGCTGCGACGACAGCACCATGCTGCGGCACGACGACCTGCTGTCCATCCGACACGGGCGCGGCGAAGTTGACACCTGCGCGCTCGGCCGCGCGCCGGAGCCCGCCCGCACGCGCGATCGCATCAGCTATGCGTGAGCCTTCCGGTAGCCGGACGAGCCCGGGACGGCGCACCGCGCCGACGACGTCGACGACGAGCAGCCGCGCCGCGGCGGCAGCCGGTGACGCGTGCGTGGGCACGACCGGCGGAACGCGCAACGGCGCCCCCGCGCCCGCGGCCGCATGCCGCCACGCAACGACGACAAGCACGAGCGCGAGGATCCCCGCCGCGAGAACGCGGCGGGCGTGCACACCGAGCGGGAACGTCGCCATGCAACCAGGCTGCCGGGCAAAACGTCACGCGTGGGAAACGCGTCTGTGCCGAAAGCGGAACTTCTCCGCGCGGCGCTGCGCCGCGAGCTACCTACGCGGGAGCGACGAGCTCGGACGCGTCGGAGTCCCAACGCCACACCGCACCCGGCGCGAGGTGCGTCCCGCCGACCCAGCGGTCGATCCCGAGCAGCTCGATGCGATCGGCATCGCCCGCAAGCACGCGCCTCCCGGCATCGGTGAGCTCCGCCGAGCCTTCGGTCAACGAGACGAGCGGCGTCGCACCCTCGAGCTCGGCAAGCGCCCGCAAGATCCACACGTCACCTTGAAACGGCGCCTGCTCGAGATCCTGCGACGCAACGAACAAGGCGCCCGTCAACAGCGGGCCGTCGTCGAGCAACTCGAGAAGCTGGCGCTCCGTTCGCGAGAGACCGTCGTCCCCGTCAGGCAGCTCCTCGAGCAGGCGCCCCAGCGCGGCCCCGAGAAACGGCCGGGTCGGAGGCGGATCCAGGTGCACCTCGGCGAGGCCGCGCGGATCCGCGCGGCGCAGCGCCTCCCACGCGCGCTGTGCGCCGGCCGTGTCCTCAACGGTGACGGCGCGCCGCGAAGGCCAGAGCGACTCGAGCTCCGCAACGTTCAGCTCACCGAGGCCGCGGAAGCCGGGCCGGCCCGGGAACGCGCCGATCTCGATCAACTCGAGCTGCTCGGGATCGAACCCGGTCTCGCCTGCGAGCGCGAGCACGTCCACTAGCTGCAGCTGGTCGTAGAGGTCGTGCTCGAACCAGAGGACGATCTCCCGTCCCTCACGCAACGCCGTGACGAAGCGCGCGTCCCGCGCAAGAAGCCCGTCCCGAATCGCGTCTTCATCGCCCCATCCGCACGACGCGAGGAATGCGGCGCGCGCGTCGATCACCCGCGAGCGCTCCCCGGAGCGCACGGGCCCCTCGTGGTACGCGTCGCGCCAGACGAGCGTGTCGCGACCGAACGTGGCCTGCGCGAGCGACATGGCGACACTGTCGCCGTTTGTGACGTGCAACACGCCGTTCAGACGACGATGTTGACGAGCTTGTCCGGAACGACGATCACGCGCCGCTCCGCGCCGTTCAAATGTGCTTGCACCTTCTCGGAGGCCCGGGCGCGCGCGATCAGTTCCTCTTCGGAAAGGCCCGCCGGCACCTGCACGCGGTCGCGCACCTTGCCGTTCACTTGCAGAACGAGCTCGATCGTGTCGCGCTGCAGCATCGCCTCGTCCGCGACCGGCCACGGCGATTCCCAGAGGCGAGTGGAGTGACCGAGCGCGCCCTGCCATAGCTCCTCGGCGACGTGCGGTGCCCACGGCTGCACGAGCGAAACAATCGTGTCCGCGGCGAACCGCGCTGCGGGATCGTCGAGTCCCTTCGACAGCTCATTGACGAGCTCCATCACAGCGGCGATCGGCGTGTTGAACTGGAAGCGCCGGTCGAGGTCGTCGGTGACGCGTGCAATCGACTCGTGCGCCTTGCGCGCAAGTGGAGTATCGACATCCGCGGGCGACTCAGGACGCGCTGACGCCTCGTGCACCTCGCGCCAGAGCCGCCTCACGAACCGCGCCATCGGGGCGATCCCGTCGGGCGACCAGTTGATGTCCTGGTCGGCGGGACCGTAGAACAGGATGTAGAGGCGGATCGCATCGGCGCCGAAGCGATCGATGAGCTCGTTCGGCGACACCCCACCCTGCGACTTCGACATCTTCTTGCCGTCGAGCAAGACCCAGCCCTGGTGGAACAGCCGCTGGAACGGCTCGCGGAACCCGACCATCCCGAGGTCGTTCATCACCTTCACGAAGAACCTCGAGTAGAGCAGATGCCCCTTCGCGTGGTCGATGCCGCCGATGTACTGGTCGATCGGCATCCAATAGTCAGCGATGCTGCGATCGAACGGCGCGTGATCGTTCTTCGGATCGGTGTAGCGCAGGAAGTACCACGAGGAATCGACGAACGTGTCCATCGTGTCCGCCTCGCGCTTGCCCGGCTTGCCGCACACCGGGCACGGCACGTTGATGAAGTCTGGGTTGGAGGCGAGGGGCGGCTGGCCCTTCGGGCGGTAGTCCTCCACCTCGGGCAGCAGCACCGGCAGCTGATCCTCGGGCACCGGCACAAGGCCGTGGTCCTCGCAGTAGATGATCGGGATCGGGCAGCCCCAGTAGCGCTGGCGCGAGAAGCTCCAATCGCGCAGGCGGTAGTTGATCGCCGGCTTGCCCTTCCCTTGCTCGCTCAGCCAGTCGACGATCGCACGCTTCGCGTTCTCGAACTGCACGCCGTCGAACTGCGCCGAGTTGATCAGCTTCCCGTCCTCGTCGATCACCGGGACGATCGGCAGTTCGTACCTCTCCGCGAACTCGCGGTCGCGTTCGTCGTGCGCGGGGACCGCCATGATCGCGCCCGTGCCGTACTCCATCAGCACGTAGTCGGCGACCCAGATGGGGATCGGCTCGCCGTTGACGGGGTTCGTCGTGTAGCGGCCGGTAAAGACGCCGGTCTTCTCCCGCTGCTCGCGCTCCTCGGTTGGCCGCGCCCCGGCGATCTTCGCGTACGAGAGCACCTCGTCGGCCTGCTCCAGCCCCTCGACGAGCCGCTCGAGGAGCGGCCACTCCGGTGCTACGGCGAAGTACGTCGCGCCGAAAAGCGTGTCGGGCCGCGTTGTGAAGACGGGGATGTCGATGTCGAGGTCGTCGACGCGGAAGAGGATCTCCGCCCCTTCGGAGCGGCCGATCCACTGCGTCTGAATCTTCTTCGTGCGCTCAGGCCAGTCAATCGTCGCCAGGTCGTCGAGCAGCGCATCGGCGTACGCAGTGATCTTGAAGAACCACTGCGCCATGTTCCGCGTCTCGACGATGTTGCCGCAGCGCCAGCAGCGCCCGTCGACGACGTGCTCATTCGCCAGCACGGTCTGGTCGAACGGGCACCAGTTGACCGGTGCTTCCTTGCGGTAGGCGAGCCCGTGCTCGAACAGCTTCAGGAACAGCCACTGCGTCCACCGGTAGAACGTGGGCTCGTGCGCCGAGACTTCGCGCTGCCAGTCGATCGCCCACCCCATGCGGCGCATCTGCCCGCGTATCGCCTCCATGTTGCGCACGGTGATCTCGAGCGGATGCCCACCGTCCTTGATCGCGGCGTTCTCGGCCGGCAGGCCGAACGAGTCGAAGCCCATCGGGCGCAGCACCTTGTACCCCTGGCGCCGCCTGAAGTGCGCGACGACGTCGCCCATCGTGTAGTTCAGGACGTGCCCCATGTGCAGGCTGCCCGACGGATACGGGAGCATCTCGAGCATGTAGAAGTGCCGGTCGTCGCCGGCCTCCTGGTTCTCGACGTGGAAGACCTGCTCGCCCAGCCAGAGCGCCTGCCACTTCTGCTCGATTGTCTTGGGGTCGTAGTCCTGCACCGTGTCGTTGTCCTGCACGTTTGCTCCTAAAGACGAAAAAGCCTCTCGAACGAGAGGCCATGGGAGGTGGACGCGGCGTTCGCCGCGGTAGCTCCCTGCGCTATGGAAGCAGCTGCTTCACGCCTTCATTCTAGATGATCGACCGGCAATTCGCGCCGTCGCGGATGGGGGTCTGCACGCGGCGCAGACCCTCCCCGCAACAACGCCAATTACCGATCGGTCATCTCGCGCCGAAAGCGGCGCAACGGCGACGGCGCCCACCAATTCCAGTCGCCGAGGAGCGCCATCAGACTCGGCACGAGCAGCGCTCGCACGAGCGAGGCGTCGATCGCGACGGCGAGCGCAATCCCGAGCCCCAGCTCCTTGACGATCAGGATCCCCGACGTCACGAACGAGCCGACCGCGATGCAGAAGAGAAGCGCGGCCGCGGTCACGACCCGCCCGGTCCGCTCGAGCCCGAGTGCGACGGCCTCGCGGTTCGGCAGCCCTGCGTCGTGCGCCTCCTTGATCCGCGAGAGCAGGAACACGCCGTAGTCGGTCGCGAGCCCGAACGCGATCGCGAAGAGCAGCACCGGCTGGGTGAGCTCCAGTGCACCCTGGCTCCGGTAGCGGAGCAGTCCCTCGAGCCGGCCGTCCTGGAAGATGAAGACGAGCACGCCAAAGGCCGCGGAGAGTCCGAGCACGTTCATGAGGAGCGCCTTCAGGGGCAACACAACCGACTGCGTGACCACGAGCAGGAGCAAGAACGTCGTGACCGCGAGCAGCGCGAGTGCGTAGGGCAGGTGGCGCAGCAGGCTCGCAGCAGTGTCGAGGTACCACGCGGTCTTCCCGCTCACCATCACGCCGGGCAACCGCCGCACGTCGCGCACGAGCGCCTTGGTTCGGGTGCTCATCGCCGGCGCGTCCGGAATCACGTCGACCGACCACAACCTCGCGCCCAGCCGTTCCGGCGGAGCGACCGCAACCACGTCCGGCAGACGCCGGATCGCCGGCACCACGCTCAACGACCGGACGGCGAGGTGCAGCGGCGCGTCGAGCCCCGGAGCGAATTGCGTGCGGAGCACGTCGTCGACCTGCCGCGCGCTCGAGCTCGCCGGGAGCACACCGGCGTCGACACCGATGAAGCGCACACCGAGGAACGGAAGGCCAAGCGCGACAAGTAGCGTCGCCGAGCCGACGGCGACCCACCCCGGCCGGCGCATCACCCAGTGCGCGAAGTGGTACCAGCCGCCGTGCTCGTCCGGCCGCGCCGCACGCTCGGCCGCGCGCTGCCACCGGCGCGGCGCGAGCGCGTTCACGCGTTCTCCCAGCAACGCGAACAGCGCGGGCAGCAAGATGAGTGCGACGAGCCCCGCGAGCGGAGCGACGATCATCCCGCCGGTCGCCATCGAGCGCAAGAACGGAAGCGGGAACACGAGCAGCGATGCAAAGGCGGCCGCGACCGTGACGGCGCTGAACGCAACCGTCCGTCCGGCAGTCGTCAGCGTCGCGCGCAGCGCTTCGCGACCGGGCCCGTGGCGCGCGAGCTCCTCTCGGTAGCGCGAAAGGAGCAGGAGGCTGTAGTCGATCGCAAGCCCGATTGCCGCGCCGGTGACGAGATTGAGCGCGAACAGTGAGATCGGCGTGATGTCGTTGACGAGGCGCAGCAGCGCCAGCGTCGAAAAGAGTGCGAGGAGTCCGGCTGCGACCGGCAACAGCGCCGCAACGACCCCCCGGAAGATCCAGAGCGCAAGGAGCAGGAGCAGCGGGAACGCGATCAGTTCCGCGCGCAGTAGGTCGCGCTCCGACTGCGCGTTCACCTGTTGGTTCGCAAGCGACACGCCGCCGACGAGACCGGGCAAGGTACGAGCGAGCGATTTGACCCCCGTCGCATCGGTCGTCCCGTACGACTTGAACCACGCAGTGACGAGCACGAGCCGTCCGTCGCGCGAGACGGCGGCACGCGGTCGGACGAGGGCGACGTACGGCGCCGCCTTCAGCCGTTCGGCGGCGACCGCCGCCTGGCGCGGCGTGGCAACGACGATCAGCGACGGCCCGGGAAGCACCCCGGTCGCGCGCGAAAGCAGCTGGAGCGTGCGGAAGCTTTCGGAGCTGCTGTCCTGGAAGTCGTTGTCGCTCGATTGGAGCCGCGTCGGCGTCGACACGCCGAACGCCGCAGCTGCCACAGCGGCCAGCACCGCGGCGGCGAGGATCGCGCGCGGACGGCGGTGGGCGAGATCGGCAAGCGCTGCGAGCATCGGCATGAGCACAATGCCTGACGTGCTCTCCCCTGAGCTTCTCCCCGATACCGCCCGCGTCGAAGACGGCGAGCTCGTGCTCGGCGGCGTCCGCGCCACGGAGCTCGCCCGTGAGTTCGGAACTCCGGTGGTCGTCTACGACGCCGCGACCTTGCGCGCGCAGGCCCAGGCCTACCGCGGGGCCGCGCCCGGGGCGCTGATCGCCTACGGGACGAAGGCGTTCCCGTCGGTCGCAGTCCTGCAACTCCTCGCGGAGGAGGGCCTCGGCGCTGACGTCTCGACCGTTGGAGAGCTCGAGTTCGCGCTGCGGGCCGGCATCTCCGGGGAGCGCCTCGTGATCCACGGCAATAACAAGGAGGACGAACTGCTGCGCCGCTCGGCCGAGGTGGGCGCACTCATCGTGCTCGACTCACTCGACGAACTGGAGCGCGCGCGCACGATCGATGCGAAGCGCTGCCTGATCCGGGTCACGCCCGGCATCGAGGCCGACACGCACGAAGGGATCATGACCGGCCACCTCGGTTCGAAGTTCGGGCTACCGCCGGACGATGCGGTCGAGGCGATCCGCCGCCTCCCGGAGTGCGTGGGGCTGCACGTGCACGTCGGCTCGCAGCTCTTGCACTTCGGCGCGTCGCTGCTGACGATGACCTGGCTCGCCGACTTCGCCGCGCGACTGCGCACCGAGCTCGACTGGACGCCACGGGTCGTCGACCTCGGCGGCGGCCTGGGCGCGCGGCACGTCCTTGAGGAGCCGTCGTTCACGACCGGCGAGTTCGTCGGCGGGTTGCTCGCCGAACACACGCGCTCGTGGGAGCTGCACGGGCTGCCCGCAGCGGATCTCGTGCTCGAGCCGGGGCGCTCGATCGTCTCGCGTGCCGGTGTGACGTTGTATTCCGTGGGTGGCGTCAAGCACACGAGCGCCGGGACGAGCTTCGTGACGATCGACGGCGGCATGTCGGACAATCCACGGCCTGCCATGTACAACGCGCGCTATACGGCGCTGCTCGCGAACCGCGCCGACGAGGCTTCGACCGAGGCGTACGCGGTCGCCGGAAAGCACTGCGAATCGAGCGACGTGCTGATCGAGCGCGTCGAACTGCCGGAGCCGCGGCGCGGTGATCTGCTCGCGGTGCCGGTCACCGGCGCGTACACGCTGTCGATGAGCTCAAACTACAACGCAGTTCTGCGCCCGCCCGCCCTGCTCGTCGCCGACGGCAAGGCGCGCGTGATCCGCAGGCGCGAGACGATCCAGGACCTGCTCGCACTCGAGGCCTGAGCGTGCAGGAAGAAGGGCTGATCCCCGATTTTCAGCAGGTGATCCAGGAGACGATCGATTCGCTCCCACCCGATCTGCGCGAACGGATCTCGAACCTCGAGATCATGGTCGACGACGAACCACCGGCCGGGCAACCGCTGCTCGGCCTCTATCAGGGTGTGCCGCTGACGCGACGAACGAGCAACTACAGCGGTGCGCTGCCCGACAAGATCACGATCTACCGCGGTCCGCTCGAACGGCTCTACGGGCATGACCCGGAACTGCTGACTGGTCAGATCCGTCACGTCGTGCTGCATGAGATCGCCCACCACTTCGGGATCAGCGACGAGCGGCTCGTCGAGCTCGACCGGTACTGAGCTCTACTACCAGGCGCGCCAGGACGCGCGCGACAGGAAGAGCCCGTGGCCGAAGCGGTTCCTGCACGTCAGCCCGGAGACGCGCGAGGTACAGGTGAACCCGCCGTGCCGCCAGGTTGTGCCGTAGGCGAGCGTCACGAACGTCGGCGTGTCGCGCGCGTCGTACATGATCCCGCCGGTGCAGAGCACCTCCCCGCGCCTCGTGTCGGAGAGCGTGAAGCCGTGCCAGTCGAGACCGGTGGGCGGCGCGATGCAGCGTTTCTGCAGCGCCCTGGTGTAGGCGGCCTGCTTGATGTTGCAGAGCAGATTGCCGTGGGACGTCGGGCGCTGCGGCACGTAGAAGCAACTGATGTTCTTCGAAGGCGTCTTGACGCCGGGCAGACGCGCGGCGGCAGCTGCCCCGGCAGACACAGCGAGAACAAGCGCGATAATCAATAGGCGTCTCGTCAACCTGGCGTCATTCTCCACGGCGGTTGTAATGCCCTCGTACGAAACCCTCGACCAGAGCTAGCCGGCGCCCGCGATCGGCGGCGACTTGCGGAACGTCGCGGCCAGACCTTGCATCAGCGTCTGCTTGTCTGCGGCGGACAGCGACGCGCCGGGATGCACGATCACGTAGAACCACGGCGGCATCGACCCGGACACAATCGCGTCGATGGCGTCCCCCGCCCCGTCCTGCGGGCGTTTCCACTCGCTGAAGTTGAGCGACGAACGGCCGCCCTGGACGTCGCGGTAGACGAGCCACGACACCGGCGCCACGTTCGAGTACCAGCGCCACTTCGTGAGATTCGAGTGGCAGTCGAAGCACGCACTCTGTGCCAAGGCGCGCGTCTGCGCCGAGTTCCAGGCCGGCTCGGCCTGCACGGGTGGGTTCGAATGGTTACGCCCGTAGGGGACGAGTTGCGCGACGACGAACAATCCGAGCGCAAGGAGTGCTGCACGAAGGGCCCACCGACGCATGCTGCAAGCATCACCGCGTCACGCGGGCGACACATCGGTACTGACTACTAGTCGCCGTCGAGGTTACATCCGGTTGCGCAGCGCGAGCACGTTCGCGACGAACGGCTTGGTGACCTTGTAGAGCCCGTATTTTTCGACGGCCAGCTCACCCTGGTACCACCCTGCGAGGGCCAGACGCTCGTCGCCGCCGAACCTCTTGAGCAAGTGTTTGAGGTAGAGGATGCCGACCTCGATGTCGCCGTCGACGCTCTGCGGGATCTTGCGTTCCGCAAGCACCGTCTCGACGTACGCGCGCGTCGTCGGCAGCGTCTGCAGCACACCGCGCGCTCCCGCAGACGAAACGATCTCCGTCTGGAAGCCCGACTCCATCCAGGCCAGCGCGCGCACGAGATGCGCGTCGACGCCGAGGCGCCCCGACCACGCGTCGAGCATCGAGCGCACGTCGAGCCGCTGCGGCGTGAGCGCGGGCGCGGTCGCCGGCAGGCGCAGGTGCTGCCCGATCACGATCGGCTTCGCCGGATCGACGTGGTTCACCGACGCAAGCGCCGCGATCGTGGTGTGGAAGCGCGCAGCGAGTGCGGTCAGCGTGTCGCCGACATGCACGACGTGCACCGTCACGCGCGCCACCGCGGGCTGGGTGCGCACCGGCACGCCGTCGCGACGCACGATCGCCGAAAGCGTTCGCGGCCCGACGACGGCGTCAGCGCGCAGGTGCATCGCACGCTGGTAGCGCTTCAGTGCAGTGGTCGTCTCCTTCCCCATGTAGCCGTCGAGCGCGCCCGCGTAGACGCCACGTCGGGTCAGCAGGAACTGCAGCACCGACACGTCCCAGCCGAAGTTGCCCCGCTTCAGCGTGCGCGTGCCGAAGAGCGGGCGCCCCAGCGGCCCGAGCGCGGCGCGCATGCGGGCGTCGGCGACGCCATACGGCAGGCCGTGCTTGTGCTGAAAGACGTGAACGGCTGCTGCGGTCCGCGGCCCCGCGATCCCGTCGATCTGCGCCAGGTAGAGGCCGTGAGCGCGCAGGGCGACCTGCAGACCGGCGATCTGAGGGTTTCCGGCAGCGTGAACCGCCGGGGCGGCCGCCAACGCACCGGTGAGACAGATGAGCGCAATGCAGCGGCGCACGAATCGGACCAGTTCGTCCCGCGCCTCCCGGCTCCTCCCCGGCCCACGAGAAATGGTGAGTGAGGACACCACCGGGGTCAGACCCGGGTGCTGGCCGAAGGAGACACCGTCGCCGCACAACGATGCGCCACGGCGCTGCGGGCCATGGCACCGGCCGCCTTGGCTCGAACGGCCACCACCGGGGTCAGACCCCTGAGGTGCGGCGGGCCTTCGGCGTCCTGGCCCCCGAAGGCCGAAGATTCGAACCGGCATCTCCCTGCCGCCTGACGGCCTGCGTCGCGCGCCGGGCTAGGGCTTTGCGGACTGCACGCCGCCGAAGAGCTCCCAGTGGCCGTTGTGCCAGCGCTGTAGCTGGACGGCCGCGATCGGGAAGCGGAACGTCGGCGTCGTGTGCACCTTCACGCCGGGCACGAGGAACGGGTTGTTCGCCTCGTTCATGTGCGTAACGGCGTTCATCAGGCTTTTGCGCGTGAGGTTCTTGCCGGCAGCCTTCAGCGCGTCGACCATCGAGAAGCCCTCCGCCATGCCGGCGAGCAGGAAACCGTCGGACGGATTGCCGCCCGGGACGTACGTCTTGATGATCTTCGCCCCAAGCGCGGTGCCGGCGTCCTTCTTGAACTGCGGGGTCGCGGGATCCTTGCCCCAGACGATCGAGATCGAGCCCTCGGCGGTCGACTGCGGGTCGATCTGCATGATCGACGACGCGGAGGCGACGTCATTCACATAGATCCGTGGCTTCCAGCCGAGCTTGTTCGCGTACTGGAACGCCTGGATGGCGAACTTGCCGAACGCGAAGATGCAGAACGTGTTCGCTCCGCTTGCCTTGAGCTGCGCAACCTGAGACTGCACGTCGGACGCCGTGGGGTCGTAGCCGACGGTCTGCACGATCAGTGTGCGCGCCTTTGCGCCGAGGCCCTTGCGAAAACCGGCGAGGAGATCCTTGCCGTAGTCGTCGCTCTGGTACAGCACCGCGACCTTCGCCTTCTTGCCGTTCGTCGCAAGGATGTTCCTTGCGTACAGCTGGCCCTCTTCCCCGTACGGCGGCAGGTAGCCGATCGTCCACGGGTACTTCGCGTAGTCGCGTCCGAACGTGGTCGCACCCGAGGCGGAGAACACCGTCGGCACACCGGCGGCGTTCGCGTAATCGCGGATCGCAAGGTTGCCGTTCGTGCCGACGACCGAGAACAGCGCAAAGACGTTGTCCTGCTGGATCAACTGGCGCGCGTTCTGCACCGTCCGCGAAGGGTCGTAGCCGTCGTCGAGGTACTTGAAGTCGATCTTCCGCCCGTTGACGCCGCCGCGCGCGTTGACGTACTTGAAGTACCCCTCCGCACCGCGCAGCACTCCGGCCGCCGCGGCCGCCTCACCGGTGAGCGGCCCGCTCGAGCCGAGCGTGATCGTGGACGACGTGACGCCGGGGGTCCCGCTCGTCGACGCGGCCGCAATCCCGGTCAGGATCAGCGCGGCGAGAACAAGGGCGCAAAGGTTCCTCGTCACTGGGCACCAAAGTAGCGGCGATTTGCGAGCTTTGACGCGGCGCGGAGCACGAGGGGCAGCAGGAGCATGAGCGCGACCAGGACGAGTCCGAAAAAGAGTGTCGTTGGGCCTGCCTGCTTCGTATCGACGTGCGGGATCAGGCCGACGATGTCGGGGAGGAACTGGATCAGCAGCGCGCCGAGCACGGCTCCCCAGATCGAGCCGAAGAAGCCCACGACGGCCCCGACGAGCAGGTAGAGCGAGAGCTGGATCGGGAACGTGTCGGGCGCGACATACGCGACGTTGATCGCGAACAACGCGCCCGCGACACCGGCGAACGCGGCAGAGACGCCGAACGCGAGCACCTTGTACTTCGCGCGGTTGACGCCGTAGGCAACCGCTGCAAGCTCGCTGTCGCGGATCGCGCGCAGCGAGCGACCGAAGCGCGACTCGAGCAGCCACCAAGCGATCAGGAAGACGACTGCGCCAACCGTCCAGGTCAGTGCGTACAGCCACTGGTTGTTGGTCAGGCCCCAGATGCCGACCCCGTGGCCCGTCTGCGTGGGCTTGCCGAAGAGCGCGATCCCGGTCGAGCCGCCCGTGAAGTGGTCGAACTTCTTGAGGATCGTCGGCAGGACGACCGCAATGCCGAAGGTCGCGAGCGCGAGGTAGAGGCCCGAGAGACGAAGCGCAGGCACGCCGGCAAGCAGCCCGATCACGCCCGCGACGCCCGCGGCGATCGGAATCGTCCAGAGATCGCGCACACCGTGGTTGACCATCAGGATCGCCGTCGTGTACGCGCCGACCGCCATGAACGCGCCGTGGCCGAGGGAGATCTGCCCGCTGTGACCGGTGAGCACGTCGAGGCCGAGGATCGCGATGAAGTAGGCGCCGACCGTCGCGAGTTGCACGGTACGGAAGTCGGTCAGCACGAAGGGCAGCGCGACGAGCACGAGCACACCGAGCACGAACGCCGACAGCTTGATTCTCATGCGCGCCTCAATGCTGCGCGACCGAAGAGACCGGACGGGCGAAGGAGCAGCACGCCGAGGATCACCGCGAGCGCCGTTGCAAGGCGCAACTCGCCGCCGATCCAGTGGACATACGTGCCGACGAGGTTGAGCAGCACGCCGAGCAGCAGCCCGCCGACGACGGCGCCGATCGGCGAGTCCATCCCGCCGAGAACCGCTGCGGCGAACGCGTAGAGCAGCACGGTCTGCATCATGTTCGGCTCGAGGAAGAGCGACGGCGCAGCCATCACACCGGCAACGGCTCCGAGCATCGCAGCGAGCCCCCAACCGAGCGCGAGCATCGCCGCGACGCGGATCCCGACGAGGCGTGATTCGACCGGATTGACCGCTGCCGCGCGCAGCCCGAGGCCGAGGCGCGTCTTCGAGAACAGGAGCCACATCAGCGCGACGGCGACGAGCGCGACTCCGATCACGCCGAGATCCTGTTTCGAGAACGCAACGCCGCCGACCCGGATCGGCGCCGTCGAGAACGGCCCGTGGAACTGCTTTGCGGCGCCGCCCCAGATCCACGTGTCGAGCCCGTTGAACGCGATCAGCAGGCCGATCGTCAGGATCACGATCCCGAGCAGCGGCCCGCTCTGGATCGGCCGGATCACGACCGCCTGCAGCGAGACGCCTCCCGCGAACGAGAGCAGCAGCGTCGCGCCAAATGCAGGCCAGAACGCCCAGCCGTGGTCCATCAGCGTCCAGCACACGAACGCGGAGAGAGTTGCCATTTCGCCCTGCGCGAAGTTGATCACTCCCGTCGAGCGGTGGATCAAGACGATCGCGAGCGCGAGCAAGCCGTAGATGCCACCGCTGGCGAGCCCGCTGACGATTTGCTGGATGAAGTTCGTCATGAGAGGCTTGATGTGGGATGACGTGCTTGAGCCACCATCCGTGAGTGCGTTAATTCCATATCAAGCCTCTAGTAACCGAGGTAGCTCCGCCGGACCGATTCGTTCTGCCGCAGGTCGGCGGCTTCGCCGCCGAGGACGACGCGTCCGGTCTCCAGCACGTAGGCATGGCGAGCGTGCGCGAGCGCGAGCATCGCGTTCTGCTCGACGACGACGATCGTGGTGCCACTCTCGTGCATGCGGCCGAGCACCTCGAAGATCTCGCGCGCGATCAGCGGTGCGAGCCCGAGTGACGGCTCGTCGAGGAGCAGAATGCGCGGCTTCGCCATCATCGCGCGGCCAAGCGCGAGCATCTGCTGCTCTCCGCCCGAGAGCAGGCCGGCCTGCTGCGTGCGACGCTCGTAGAGCCGCGGAAAGAACTCGAAAACGTGCGCGAGATCGCGCGGCGACGCGTTGCCGTGCACCCACGCACCAAGTCGCAGGTTGTCGAGCACCGACAGGGTGGTGAACGTGCCGCGCCCCTCCGGCACGTGGGCGACACCGTTGCGCGCCATCCCCTCGGGCGTACGGCGAGAGATCTTGCGCCCTTCCAGCAGAACGTCGCCGCTCGTCTTCACGGTGCCAGAGATCGCGCGCAGCGTCGTCGTCTTGCCTGCGCCGTTCGCGCCGAGCAGCGCGACGAAGTCGCCGTCACCGACGGTCAGTGAGACGCCGTGAAGCGCCCGGATCTCGCCGTAGCGCGCTTCGACGTCGCGCAGTTCAAGGAGCGACAAGCCGCTCCCGAAGCCGATCGATTTGCCCGTCCGAGAGGCCCGCAGCGCGCAGATACGACGCAACGTCGCCGTAGCGGCGCTCGATCTCCTGCACGACGCGCGCCATCGCGTCGGCGGGCGTGTGCTGCAGCTTCTCGAGCTTCGCCCGCTCCTCATCGTCGCGGGCCTCCTGCAACCACACCTCCCAGCGCGGGCGGAGGTTCTCGGCTGTCACCGCGTAGTCGGCACCGATCGTCGCGTGGTCGACACCTGCGAGGCGAAGCAACACGGCGGAGACGAGACCCGTACGGTCCTTGCCGGCGACGCAGTGGACGACCACGGTGCCGTCGGCATCGGCGATTGCCGCGAACACCTCGCCGAAGTGCTCGCGGTAGCGCTCGAGAAAATCGACGTAGGACCAGGCGTAGTGATCGGCAACGTCGTCGACCGAGGCGAGATGCGCATCGAGCTCCTCTACGTACTCCGGGTCGAACCCGGGGCCGAGTACGGACACGTGCACCACATCGATGTCGACGTCGCGCGGCTGGTCTTCGGAGAGCTCTTCGGGAAAGCGCAAGTCGACGATGCGCTGCACGCCATGCTCGGCGAGCGCGCGCCAGCCCTCATCGGTCAGCCTGCGAACGTTGTCGGAGCGAACGACGCCACCGAGCTGCGTACGTCGCCCGTCCTCGGTCGGAAGACCGCCCAGGTCACGAACGTTGACGCAGCCCTCCCAGACGAGTGACGTCACGCGGCGGATTCGGCGCCGAGGTACGCCTCGATCACGGCCGGGTTCCGTTGCACCTCGTCGGGCGTGCCCTCGGCGATCTTGCGGCCGAAGTCGAGGACGTGGATGCGCTCGGCGATGCTCATCACGAGCCCCATGTGGTGCTCGACGAGCAACACCGTGAGGTCGAAGTCCTCGCGCAGCTTGCGAATGAACGTGCCGAGGTCCGAGACCTCTTCGTGGTTCAGTCCGCCCGCGGGCTCGTCGAGCAGCAGCAGCTTCGGCTCGGCGACGAGCGCGCGTGCAAGCTCGACGCGCTTGAGCGTGCCGAACGGCAACCCGGCCGCGGGGCGGTTCGCGACGTTCGCGATGCCGACGTAGTCGAGAACCTCGAGCGCGCGCCCGCGTGCGGCGCTGCCGCGGAACGGCTTGGTGCGCGTGTGCGCGCCAACGAGCACGTTGTCGAGAACGCTCATCGTCCGGAAGAGCTCGACGTTCTGGAACGTGCGCGCGATGCCGCGGCGGACGATCCGGTGCGGCGGCGTGCGCAGAAGGCTCTTGCCGTCAAGGTCCAGCTCGCCACTGTCGGGCCGGTAGAGACGCGTGATCACGTTGAAGAGCGTCGTCTTGCCCGCGCCGTTCGGCCCGATCAGGCCGACGATCTGGCCCGCCTCGACGTCGAGGGAGACATCATCGATCGCGACGATGCCGCCAAAGCGGCGGGTGACGTTGCGAATCGCGAGCCGCGCCATCGGGGCAGCGTATAACGCTGCCGGGTCCGTCACCGGCAGAGCGCAGGCGAACCGCTCGCAGACGTAGACGGCGGCCTGGCCGTAGACCGCAGTCCGACCGGCCAGGAGCGGCACGTCGTCGGCGGGGCCGAAGGCGATCACGTCTGTCTCCGCCGCGGCCGCCAGGGCGGCGCGCGCGACCGGGGCGCCGGGCGGGCCGGCGATCGCGAGCTCCCGGTGCGGGGCGAGGTGCTGGTGGAGCGCGACGAGCAGCCAACCGAAGGCCGAAGGCGCACGAGGCAAGGCGTCGCGGACGATCCGGAGGACGGAGACGCCGCGCCGCTCGAGCTCGTCGTCGCCCCAGATGCGCGCGAGACGCAGCAGCACGTAGGCGAGCATGGCGTTGCCACTCGGCGTCGGGTGGTCGTCGAGCTCCTTCTTGCGCGCGACGAGCTGCTCCCCGTCGCTGGACGTCTGGAAAAAGCCGCCGCCTTCGTCGTCTACGAACAGCTCGACCGCGAGCGA
>JANMWB010000212.1:0-3659 GCA_031393705.1 Thermoleophilia bacterium
CCGGTCGCCTCTTCGAGCCGGTGGCGGATCGACCGCCACGGTCCCATGTTCTGCGGCTCTTCCTGCACCCAGACCACCTCATCGAGCGAGGGGTACGACTCCACGAGCGCGCGGGCCTGCTCGATCGGGAACGGATACAGCTGCTCGATGCGCGCGACTGCTACCGACTCGGCCTCGGCTCGCGCTTCGTGGCCGACCACGTCGTAGTAAATCTTGCCGCTGCAGAGCACGAGGCGCCGCACAGCCTCCTTGTCCCCACGCGGGTCATCGAGCACGGGGCGGAAACCGCCGTCGGACAGATCGGCGAGCGTCGACGCCGCATCCTTGAGGCGCAGCAAGCCCTTCGGCGTGACGATGACGAGCGGGCGCGCGGTGGCGTCGAGAGCCTGGCGCCGCAACAAGTGGAAGTACTGCGCGGCGGTCGTGGCGTTGACGATGCGGAGGTTCTCCTGCGCGGCGAGCTGCAGGAAGCGCTCGAGCCGCGCGCTCGAGTGCTCGGGCCCGTTCCCCTCGTATCCGTGCGGAAGCAGAAGTGTCAGGCGTGACGTCTCGCGCCACTTCGAGAGCGCCGACGAGATGAACTGGTCGATCACGATCTGGGCGCCGTTCGCGAAGTCGCCGTACTGCGCCTCCCAGAGGACGAGCGCCTCGGGCGCGGCGGCCGAGTAGCCGTACTCGAAGCCGACGCACGCATACTCGGAGAGCGGCGAGTTGTAGACCTCGAACGACGCGGTCGCGTCCTCGAGATGCTGCATCGGTGTGTACGTCTCGCCGGTGTGCACGTCGTGCAGCACGAGGTGGCGTTGCGAAAACGTTCCGCGCTGGGAGTCCTGGCCGGTGATGCGAATCGGAATCCCGTCGACGAGCAGCGATGCGAACGCGAGCGACTCGGCCTGGCCCCAGTCGATGCCGCCCTGCTCGATCGCCGTGCGCCGACGCTCAAGCTGCTTCGCGAGCTTCGGGTGCACGGTGAAGTCGTCGGGCGTCCGCAAGAGCTCGTCCGTGAGCGCCGCGAGCGTGTCCGCCGCGACCGCCGTCACGGGCTCGGCGGTCGTCGAGCGCGGGATCGCGCCGTCGTGCTCGACCTTCGCGTCGCCGAACGACGCCTTGAGCCGGTCGTGCGCCGCGCGCAACATCGTCTCGACCTCAGAGACGAACGCCTCGGCCTCCTCGCGTGACAGCACGCCTTCCTCGATGAGCTGCTCTTCGTAGAGCTCGCGCACGCTCGGATGGGCGTTGATCTGCTCCACCATCAGCGGTTGCGTATACGCGGCTTCGTCCTGCTCGTTGTGGCCGAAGCGGCGGTAGCCGACGAGATCGATCACGACGTCCTGGCCGAAGCGGCGGCGGTACGCCATCGAGAGACGCGTCGCAGCGATCGACGCTTCGGGATCGTCGGCGTTGACGTGGATGATCGGCACGTCGAAGCCCTTCGCCAGGTCAGACGAGTAGCGGGTCGAGCGGCCCTCGCTCGGATCGGTGGTGAACCCGATCTGGTTGTTCGTGATCAGGTGCAACGTGCCGCCTGTCGAGTAGCCCTCGAGGTCGTGCAGGTTGAAGGTTTCGGCGACAACGCCCTGGCCGGCGAACGCCGCGTCGCCGTGCAACAGCACTGCGAGTGCGACCGACGGGTCGTGCGCACCGTGACGCGTCGAACGGTCCGTCTGCTCCGCACGCGTGCGCCCTTCGACGACGGGGTCGACCGCCTCGAGGTGGCTCGGGTTTGCGACGAGGCGCACACCGACCTTGCCGTTCGCGGTCGTGCGTGCGCCGTGCGCGGCGAGGTGGTACTTGACGTCGCCCGTGCCTCCCTCGGGGTCGGCGGCGACAGCCTCTATCGTCCGCTCGCCTTCGAACTCGCGCAGGATGTACTCGTACGGCATCCCGATCGTGTGCGCGAGGACGTTCAGCCTGCCGCGGTGCGCCATCCCCATCACGACCTCGTGAGCGCCGGCCTCGGATGCGAGCTCGATCGTCTCGTCGAGCATCGGAATCATCACATCGAGCCCTTCGAGCGAGAACTGCTTCTGCCCGAGGAACCGCTTGCGGAGGAAGCGCTCCATCCCCTCCACCTCGCAGAGGCGGCGGAAGAGCTGTTTCTTCTCGTCGCCGCTGAGCGGCTGCCGGTAGCGGCCCGACTCGATCGCCTGCCGCAACCACACACGCTGCTGGTGGTCGGAGAGATGCTCGAGCTCGTAGGCGATCGTGCTCGAGTAGGTCTCGCCGAGCCGCGGCAGGACCTCGAGCAGCGTCTCGCCCGGCACGTGCACGCGGAGATAGGACGCCGGAATGCGCGCCTGCAGCTCAGGCGTGAGCTTCGGCTCGAGGCGCATCGGTTCGAGCGAGGGGTCGCCGACCGGCTCGGAGCCGAGTGGGTCGAGCCGCGCCGCGAGGTGGCCGTGGGTGCGGTGCGCCTTGACGAGCGCCATCGCAGCAGCGACGCCGCCGAGCAGCTGCGCGTCCGGACTTTGGGTTGAGTCAACACTTGTTGGTTCCGGGACCGGCGCCGGCGCCGAGGGCGCTTCGCTGTGCCCATTCGAGCCGTTCCCGTCCGCGCGCGACAGCTGCTCGAGCAGCCGTGCGATGCCGGGATGGGTCGCGACCAGCGCGGAATCTCCGCTCTCGAAGAGCGCGCGCCACTCCGACGGGACCGCTTCGGGGTTCTCGAGGTACTCGTCGAGCAGGGCGCGCGCGTAGCCGTCGTTCAGCCCGTCGACGTCGTGCGTGCTCATCCCTGTGTTGTACCAGGGGCGTAGAGGCTTGATGTGGAACGCACGCGCACCCGTGGCTGGTGGCTCAGACGCGGCGCATCTCGCCCGGGTCGGGCTTGAACGTAGACCCCGCTATGCCCTTGCGCCCGACCCGGGCGACCTGCTTGGTCTGAGCCATCCCCACGACCACGCAGTTCCACATCAAGCCTCTAGGCAGCGATCCGTTCGGCGGGCTCGACCTGAACGCGCCGCGTGCTGAACCGCTTCGGGGGCTTCACCGCGAGCGCACCGAGGATGCTCATCAGGATCACGGACACTCCGCCCACGGCAAAGGCGAGCTGGGTTCCGCCGCGATCGCTCATCCAGCCGACGATCAGGGCACCGAGCGGCGCCAGGCCGTTCCAGGCGTAGTAGTAGAGGCCGAGGACACGGCCGCGGATGTGGTCGGGGCTCGCGAGCTGAATCGCCGCGTTCGAGTTCGCCGTGTAGCTCGTGAAAGCGATCCCGCAGACGAAGAGCAGGATCCCGACGAGCAGCGTGGAGTGGACGGGCGCGAGCAGGAGCTCGGTCAGGCCGAATGCAGTGGCGCCGAGAAACATGACGCGCCAGGTCGCCCGTGACACCGCGGCGGCCGAGAGCGCGCCGACCAGCGCACCTGCACCGAACGCCGCGGAGATGATCCCGAAGGTGCGCGGCCCCGCCTCGAGCGTGTTCTTCGCGAGCAGCGGCAGCAGGATGTTGAAGTTGAAGCCGACCGCCGTGAAGACGGCCGTCATCGCGAGGGTCACCATCACGGTCCTGTTGCGTAATGCGTAGGCGAACCCTTCGCGCGTGCCGCGCCAGAGTGTGGGCCGGCCGCGGTCGTGCAACGGGTAGAGCTCGGAGACGCGCATCGCGAGCAGCCCGGCGAGCACTGCGACGAAGCTGAGCGTGTTGATCGCGAAGCAC
>JANMWB010000122.1:0-3616 GCA_031393705.1 Thermoleophilia bacterium
GTCGGGGCGCGTCTCGAAGCGGTACTTGTCGAGGTAGTACTTCGAGCGGCGGCCGGAGCCGCACGGCGTGGCGCGCGAGCTCATCGACGCCTCCTTCTTCCCGGTCGACGACGCAGATCGCGGTCGATACACGCAATCCGACCTCGCGAAGCGCCAGCACAGCGTCGATCGCGGCGCCGCCGGACGTGACGACGTCCTCGATCAGGCACACGGACTCGCCCTCTTCGTGCACGCCTTCGAGCCGGTTTGCCGTGCCGTAGTCCTTGGCCGCCTTGCGCACGATCAGGAACGGCAGCCCGCTCTGCAGTGACGCGGCCGCCGCGAGCGCGACCGCGCCGAGCTCGGGCCCGGCGAGGCGGGTCGCCTCGGGCTCGTGCTCGCGGACGGCGGCCGCCAGCGCCTCCCCGAGTGGGCCGAGCAGGTCGGGCCGGGTCTCGAAGCGGTACTTGTCGAGGTAGTACTTCGACCGCCGCCCGGAGCGCAGCACGAAATCGCCTTCGAGGTAGGCCGCATCGCGCAGCCCCCGTGCAAGCTCCTCGCGGGTCATGCGCGCAGTACGTCGTGCGCGATCGGGAGCAGGCGATCGGCCTCGAGCGTGCCTTCGCCGAAGGAGTGCATCGAGCCATCCTCGGCGTACAGGTCGATCCGCTCCTGCTTGCGCGCCGCACGGCGACGTACGAGCACCGAGCCGGCAAGCGAGCCGGCCGCGAGCAGCAGGCCGGTGACGAGCTTACGCGGCGGCATCGTCGGCCTTCTTCTTCGCCGGCGCGCGGCGCCGGACTGGCTTCGGCGGAGCGGCCTCGATTGCGCGCAGGCAGGTCTTGAGGTCATAGAAAACAAGCCCAACGGTCGGCTCGGGAGTGGTCGTGGCGGCGATCATCCGGTCCCCGTCGCGGACGACGAAGACACTGCCCGCAAGAGTCGCCGCCTCCAGTTGAGCTACGCCGGGCCGCAACGCCTCGGCTGCCTCGACGAGCCGCTTCGCGCCGTCTGCGAGCCTGGTCGCGGCAGCCTGATCGCTCAGATTCGAGCCCGCCGCCGCGCCGTCCGGGGCGATCACGACTACGTCCCGGACCTGAGGCGAGATCTCCGTCAGGTCGGCAATTGCCTGTGCCGCGTCCATGCTCCGAGCATACTGGCGCGCGTGAGGCGAGTCCTGAGCAAGTTCTTCGCCGACCGGGGCACCCATCTGGCCGCGATGATCGCGTACTTCGCACTGCTGTCGCTCGTGCCCCTGCTCTTTCTTGCGCTCGCGTTGCTCGGGCTCGTCCACCAGGCCGACCAGAACTCGTTCTTCGTGCGGGAGTTGTCGAAGACGTTCCCTGACGCGTCGATCAACTCGCTGCTGCGGGCGGTACGCGCGATCCAGGCGAATGCGACCGCGCTCGGGATCGTCGGCGGTGCGTTCCTGCTCTGGTCGTCGCTCTCGTTCTTCAGCGTGCTCGAGAGCGCGTTCAACATCGTCTACGGCCGACCGAACCGCGGCTTCTTCCACGGGAAGTTGCTCGCCACGATGATGATGGTCAGCTCCCTCATCGCACTGTTCACGTCACTCGTGATCGGCTCGGTCGGCCAGGAGATCCTCAAGCGCTACCTCGGGCTCGCCGGCAACGCGACGACGGCGCGCGTGATCGCGATCCTGATCTCCGCGTTTGGCATCTTCGTGTTCCTCGCCTCGGCGTACTACGTGCTCACGAACGCCGACCTGCAGTGGCGAGAGGTGCTGCCGGGCGCCGTTACGTCGGCGGTGATCCTCGAGGCAACGTTCCAGCTGCTGCCGGTGTACGTCGACATCTCCAAGCACAACCCGGTGCTGCAGACGCTGTCGGGCCCCGCGATCCTGCTCGTCTGGCTGTACGTGATGGCGAACGTGATCGTGCTGGGCGCGGAAGTGAACTGGTGGCGCGCCCACCGCGCGCACCCTTCCGACACGGTGTAGGCACGGTTTAGACACGGCGGCAGCCATCGTCACGGAACTGTGACCCGGTCCGGCGGAAAGGGGATGGCGATGCGTATTCGCGGTGCACACCGCTGGTCGCAGCCGTAGCTACGAAAGTGTGCCGCGCAAGGCGTACGCCGCAAGGGCGCGGTGGGAGTGTGTCGCTTTCCAGTTGTCGCCTAACTCGGCGACGGTGCGCTGCTCGCCGCGCGGGATGAAGACCGGGTCGAAGCCGAAGCCCTCGTCGCCTGCCGGGGCGAGCGCGATCGTCCCGTCGAGCACGCCCGTGCCACGCGTTTCGGTGCCGTCGGAGCCGATCGCGACCAGTTCGCAGACGTAGCGGGCGTCGCGATCGTCGCGTCCCGCGAGAGCCGCGAGAAGTTTCTCCACGTGGCGGTCTTCCGCCCAGCGCGCGGTCTGCACGCCGGGGGCTCCGCCGAGCGCAGCGACCGCGATCCCCGAGTCGTCCGCGAGCATCCACCGATCGGCAGGCCCGACCCGCCGACCGTAGGTCGCCTTGATGCGCGCGTTCTCCTCGAACGTCAGCCCGTCCTCGGGCGGGAACTCGGCGCCGGCGAGCAGCTCCAGGTCCCAGTCCGGGAAGAGCGCCCGGAACTCAGCGAGCTTGTGTGGGTTCCCTGTGCAGGCGGTGGCTCTGATTAGCGCCGCCACCGCACGCCGATGACGTAGTCGAGATCGGAGAGCTTCGAGACGAGCTCCTCGTCGATGTGCTTCAACTCGAGCTGCAGCACGCGCCGATCAGGCTCCTCGGTGAGCTCGAAATGCTCGATGTCGTCGAGCAGCGCCAGGAACGGGCCGACGGGTTGGCCTTCCTTCAGCTCGACGACCAGGCGGTTCTCTTCCGGCTTGAGCCGCCCCATCCACTTGTACGCGGCAATCCTCAGCGGACCGAGCGCCAGGATCGTGAACAGCGTCGTGATCAGCGCGGGCGCGTACCAGCCGGCGCCACACGCCATGCCGATCGCGGCGACGACCCAGAGCGTCGCGGCCGTCGTCAGGCCGCGCACTGAGAGGCCTTCGCGGATGATCGCGCCTGCGCCGAGGAAGCCGATGCCGGTCACGATCTGCGCCGCGATGCGCGTCGGGTCGGCGCGCACGACGGCGTCACCGCTCGCGAGGAACTCGTGGAAGCCGTAAGCGGAGACAAGTGTGAAGAGCGCAGAGCCGAGCGAGACGAGCAGATGCGTGCGAATCCCGGCCTCGCGGTCGCGCAGCTCGCGCTCGACACCGATCGCGCCGCCGAGGACCGCGGCCAGGCCGAGTCGGAAGGTGACGTGCCAGTCGCCGACCGTCGGGATGGTGCTAATCGCGAGGTGCTGCAATCGCTTCCTCCTGGTAGAGCGAGAGGTCCTCGATCCCGACCGCCGCCAGATCGAGTAGTTCGTCGAGGCGGGCGCGGTCGAACGGCACCTTCTCGGCGGTGGATTGCACCTCGACGAAGCGCCCGTCACCGGTCATCACGACGTTCACGTCGACATCGGCATTCGAGTCTTCGGAGTAGTCGAGGTCGAGCAGCGACACGCCGTCGACCACACCCACCGACACCGCAGCGACCGATCCGACCAGCGCTTTCGAGAGTCCGAAGCGATCAAGCGCGCGATGCGCCGCGACGTACGCGCCCGTGATCGCTGCGCAGCGGGTGCCGCCGTCGGCCTG
>JANMWB010000138.1:0-3367 GCA_031393705.1 Thermoleophilia bacterium
CAACGCGAACGCCCCGGCGGCGATCAGCACGTCGACGGGCGTCAGCTTGCCGCGCCGTGCGCGGTAGACCGGGAACACGCCGAACACGATCAGCTGTGAGAGAAAGAGGGCGACCAGCGACGGACGCAGCACGTTCTTGTCAAACGACTCCGGGTCGATCAGGCTGAGCGCGTCGAAGGCGACGAACGGCACGCCGATCCACAGGAGCAGCTTCCGGATCGGGATGCGCGTCACGGCGTGCAACAGGCGCGAGAGCGCCAGGTACTCGGCGACAATCAGACCGGTGACGCTGGCCGCGCCGCCGACGCCGACCGCGATCGCGAGCGTCCGGCCCGAGTAGGCGCTCGCGATCGCGTAGCCCGGCAGGTGCGCGTGGGTGAGGCTCGGGTCGACGCCGGCCAGCGGCCACGCTGCGAACACGAGATAGGCGGCGACGACCAGGCCCGCGACGACGAGGGTGCGCCGCACCGTGCGGGCGGCGCCGGCGACCTCTGCGCCGAGGAAGAGCGGCAGGCTGCCGCAGAGGAAGAGCAGCGCAACGTTCGCGCTGCCGCGCGCGAGGTGGTCGACCGGCGGCACGCGTGTAAACGACGACGTCGGAGCGCCGTCGTGCTGGAGCATCACGAAGGCGAGGATCAGCACGAGGACGAGCTGTACGACCGCGGAAACGAGGAGCACGCGCAGCACCGTCGTGACGCGCAGGAGCACGAACGCCACGATCGCGACCGGCAAGGCAATCTGCAGGACCGGCCGCCAAGGCTGAAGGCCCGGGAAGACGTCGCCGAGCATCTCGTAGACGACGTCGCTGACCGTGTACGGCAGGTAAAGGAAGTAGCTGAACGACCAGATCGCCGCCTGCGCGAGGGCTGCGCGTCGGCCGACCGCGGCCTCGACGAATGCGGCCAGCCCGCCGGCGGAGACGATCTCCTCGCTGTAGCGCAGCCACACCGCGAGCGGCAGAGCGTAGAGCGCGCCGCCGAGCAGCGCGAACAGCCCGGCAGAACGTGGATCCGCGGCGCCCGGCAGGTAGATCGCCGCGAGGGCGAGCGGGCCGCCGATCGAGGCCACGGCGAAGCCCAGATAGACCGACGGCGGAACCAATGGGCCCGCCGTCGCGTCCGGTGAAACTTGGAGGGAGGCCTCTACCCCCAGGCCGCGCCGCTGTCCGTTGTCGTGCCGCCGCCGCCACCGCTCGTGCTCGCGCCGCCGCCGCCGACCGGCGTCGGAGCGATTAGCTCGGCCTTCATTCCTTGGGCGGCATGGCCGGGAACCGGGCACCACAGCGAATAGATGCCCTGCTTCAGGGTGACGAGGAGCACTGCAGTCTTGCCCGGCTGGATCAGCTTGGTCTTCGTCTTCACGCCCGCGCCCGAGATCGACAGGGCGTGCGCGAACTTGCCGGTGTTCTTGATCTCGAAGCGAACCCGCCCTGCGGTGGCGTGGGTCGCGGAAAGGCCGATCTTGAACTCGCGCTCGGTGACGCGAATCGTTGTCTTGGAGGCGCTCGCATGGGCGACGACGCCGGCGACGGCAGCGCCTGCCAGGGCGAGGGCGGCGAGGAGGAGGATCTTCATGCCTGCTGTTACGAAGCGTACTCCCGTTCGGTTTGGTCTACCATCGCCGCGCCTGTGGCACTCCTCGACCGCGCGCTCGTCCGGCTCCTGCCGGCCGTCCCCAAGCCCGTCGTTCAACGACTCTCGTCGCGCTATATCGCGGGCCCGACGCTCGACGACGCGATCCGGGTTGTCCGCAAGCTGAACGCGAAAGGGAAGCTCGCGACGATCGACGTGCTCGGCGAGGACGTCACGACGCCCGACGAGGCGCGCGCGATCGCCGGCCAGTACCACGACGTGCTTGCGCGCATCGACGAGGAGCAACTCGATTCGAACGTCTCGGTGAAGCTCACCGGCCTCGGGCTCGAGCTCGACTACGAGCTCTGCCGCGAAAACCTCGAGTCGGTTGTCGGTGACGCCGCCGCGCGCGGCAACTTCGTGCGCATCGACATGGAGGACTCGTCGACGACCGACCGCACGTTGCAGCTCTACCGCGAGCTGCACGCGGACGGCGCCGTCAACCTCGGTGTCGTCCTCCAGGCGTACCTGAAGCGGACCGTTGACGACCTGCCGGGACTCGACAACGTGCGGTTGTGCAAGGGGATCTACGTCGAGCCGCCGGAGATCGCGTTCCGCGAGTTCGAAGCGGTCAGCGCGAATTATCTGCGCTCGCTCGAGGCGCTCGTTGCGCAGGGGTCATACATCGGGATCGCGACGCACGACGAGCACCTGCTCCGGGAGTCGCTCCGGATCGTGCGCGCTGCCGGGCTCGAGCGCGACCGGTACGAGTTCCAGATGCTGCTCGGCGTCCGCCCCGAGCGTGCCGACGAGCTCGTCGCCGACGGTCACCGCGTGCGCGTCTATGTGCCGTACGGCTCGCACTGGTACGAGTACTCGGTGCGGCGCCTGCAGGAGAACCCGAAGATGGCCGGCTACATCGCAGGGGACATCGTCGGGCGCTTGCGGCACCCGTTCTCGTAGCCCTCGCGATCCCCGGCGGCTAGTAGCCGGGAGGCGGCGGCCCGGGCGCGACTTCTTCTTCCTCGACGACCGTGCGGCGCGTCCCGCCGACGCGGCGCGCCGGATAGCCCGGCCCCGCAGTCGAGACCGTCGTTCGCCGCAGGTAGCCGGGGCCCCATTGCGACCAGAGGAGCAGGTCGAGGATGAAGCCGACGAGGCCGAGGAGGAAGAGGATCCAGCCGACGGTGTTGACGTCGACCTGATGCGTTCCCGTGGGATGAACCGCAAGCGCCAGGATGAGCCCGACGGCGGCGATGATGAGACTGACAGCAAGACCCATGAACACCGTGGTGCCCGGCGCGACAAACTTCAACCATGCACCTCGATGACCATCCTTACGTCCCGCTCCTGTTCGGCCCCTCGCCGGTGCACCGGCTCGAGCGGCTGAGCGCCGAGCTCGGCGGCCAGGTCGAGATCTGGGCCAAGCGCGAGGACTGCAACTCGGGCCTCGCCTACGGCGGGAACAAGGTTCGGAAGCTCGAGTACCTCGTTGCCGACGCCCTCGCCAAGGGCTGCGACACGCTGGTCTCGATCGGCGGCGTCCAGTCGAATCACACGCGCCAGGTTGCCGCCGTCGCGGCGCGGCTCGGCCTCGGCTGCGTGCTCGTGCAGGAGCACTGGGTCGAGTGGCCGGACGTCGTCTACGACAAGGTCGGAAACATTCTGCTCTCGCGGATCATGGGCGCTGACGTCCGCCTCGTCGATGCCGGTTTCGACATCGCGTTCCGGCCGAGCTGGCAGGAAGCGCTCGACTCCGTCGTGGCGGCGGGCGGCACGCCGTACCCGATCCCCGC
>JANMWB010000162.1:0-3005 GCA_031393705.1 Thermoleophilia bacterium
CGTGCCTGCGTGCGGCACGACCTTCACGAGCGCGCCTGGGAACGGCGCGGTGTTCCAGGGCGCGGTGTTCCAGACCCAGCCGGTGCGCGCGGCGCGCAATGCTGCGACGGTCGGGAAGCGAGGCACGTCCTTGCCGTCGACCGACACGTGCGCGGGCGGCGAGGGCCGTGACAGCAGGAGCTCGGTCTCGTGCGGGGCGCCGGTGAGTGTCACGTCGGAGGCCGTCGAGAGCCAGCCGGCACGGCCGGGCATCGACAGTGCGTCGAGCGGCCACGGCTTCGCCCACAGTGACGCGCGGAAGGCGAACGGGATTGTCGCGTCCGCGCGCAGGTAGAGCGGGAACTCGGACAGCGGCGTCGCGCGGGGGAAGGTCCGGCCGCCCTGCTCCGTTTCGCCTCGGAACAGATCGACCCACGAGCCGCCGGGGAGGTAGACCTGCGCCGTTCGCGTCGACGAGGTGACCGGGGCCGCCAGCAGGTCGCGTCCGACGAGCAGCTCGAGGTCGTTGCGCCACGCCTCCTCATCGCCCGGGTACTGAAGGCCGAGGGGCTGCAGGATCGGCGAGCCCGTTCGTGACGACGCGCGCGCGAGCGAATAGAGATAGGGGAACAGCTCGTAGTGGAGGAGGATCGAGTTGCGCGCGGCGTCGATCGCCGCAGGCCCGAGCTTCCAGAATTGCGCCGCGCGGTCTGCGCCGCCCACCTCGAAGATCGGGCTGATCGCACCGAGCTGCGTCCACCGTGCGAACACCTCGGGCGTGAGGATCTGCTGACCGCTTTGCGTTGCGTAGCCGCCGACGTCCGACCCGGTCAATGCGAAGCCGCTCGCGCCGAGGCTCGCGAGGGAACGGATCGCATCCTGCAGCCCGGAGAAGTCGGGTATCTGGTCGCCGCTCCAGATGCCGGCGCCCACCGTCGGTGTGCCTGTGTAACCGGCGCGGAACATCGTCACCGGCGAGGCGAGCCCCGCCGAGCGTGAGGCCTGCAGCACGCTGCGCGCGAAAAGCTGCGGGAAGATGTTGTTCACTGCGCGCCCGGGGCCGCCGGTGAACTGCAGGCTCTCGAGGTCGGTCTCATCACCCCGGTCGCCTTTGAAGCCGTCGATGCCGAGCCGGACGAGTGCTGCGATTTTCGCCTCGTATGTCGACTTCGCCGAGGGATTTGTGAAGTCGACTGCGTTCCAGCCCTGCGGCGTCAACAAGGTGGTTCCCGTCCCGAACGTGTCGAGGGACGGTTTGCATTCGGCCGACGTCGTGACCCAGGGCGAGACCCACACCAGCAAGCGAATACCTGCGTTGTGGACTGCGTGGATCAACGACGCTGGGTCGCCGAACCGCGGGTCAAATTGCAGTGCGCCCCAGCACCCGTTTGTCTCCCACGGGTTGTCGACGAGCACGCTGCCGAGCGGAATGCGGAGACGCTTGAACCGCGCGATGTCGTCGGTGACCTCGCCTCGTCCCTTCACGCTGTCGCGCCACTTGATCGTCCCGAACTCGGCCGGCGTGGGCATCGGCATCAGGCCCGCGGTCGCGCGGTACTTGGCGACGACGGTCGCGGGCGGTCCGACGAACACGTCGTAGTCGAGTGACGGCGCCTTGAAGCACGCCTGGACTCGATCTGGCCCGGAGACGACAGTGCAAAGCGGATTCGCGCTGTTCGAGTCGTTGCACGCCATGCCGTCGTGCGTGCCGCGGAACTGCAGATGACCGACGGCTCCCGTGTTGAAGTACACGCCGTAGCCCGCCGAGCTCGCGAAGAACGGTGTCACGACCGAGCGTGCGCAGGAATACGCGACCTTCAGCTGCACGAGTTGCCCGTTCAGATCGATACCGGTGTGATTGATCCCGGCTCCGACGAAGTGCTCGCTCGGCGCGGGACTGTGGAACGCCGCGTACACGGTGTCCACCCCGGCGTCGGGTTGCAGACGCCACGACACGTGAATCGAGCGGCTCGTCCGCGTGACAGTCACCGTCGACGTTCGGTTCGGCTCGTCGGTGCGAACGCTGTACTCGCTGCCACCCGCAACGGGTCGCGCGCCGATCAGCGAGGTGAGCGTGTGGTTCGAGCCGTCGGTCAGCGTGTACGAGAGCCGGGAGCCGGGGCCGGCAGCGCCCGTTGCGTCGGCGAGCAGTTCGTGCCCGCCTTTCAGCACGTGCAGCGCGAACGGTGCCTGGTCGATCTTCCACGTGACTCTGCCGTTGGCTCCGCCGCCGTCGCGCGCGATGAGCGCCCATCCGCCCGCGGCGCAGGCGAGCAGCACGAGTGCTGCGCCCGCCGCCAAGCGCCCGCGCATCGTTCTCGGTCTCGACACGCGGGCGATCTTAGAGGTACAGCCTCGAAGTGCCTGCTACTCGTCGAGCGGCGCCGGGACGTCGCCCACGATCTCCGCCGCTTCGTGGCGCTCGTCTTCCTCTTCCTTGCGGAGCTGCTCGAACTTCGTGTCTGTGTCCGCGCGGCTCTCTGCTTCGCGCACCGCGGCTTCGGTGGCGCGGCGTCGCTCCAACTCGGGGTCGTCCACCGTGCCGGGGCTCGTCAGCTCACTGGGATCGATCGGGTTTTCGCTCATGGCTGCCTGCTACCCCGAGCGTTACCCTGTCAACCACCGCGCGCGGGCGTGGCGGAACTGGCAGACGCGCCGGGCTTAGGACCCGGTGGGGCTTTGGCCCCTTGGAGGTTCGATCCCTCTCGCCCGCATTCTCGTCGTCGATCCCTCTCGCCCGCAGTTACGCGCCGCCAGGCGTGCGGAGGGTTTTTCGACCCCGCGTGCCCGCATCGACGATCGCCTCGATCAGGTCCGCGTGCAGCGCGCCCTTCTCGAGGTACTGGTCAGCGCCTGCGGCGAGCGCTTCGTCGGCGGCGCGATCGAACCCGCTGCCGCTCATGATCAGGACGCGGATCCCGTCGTTCAGCTTGCGCAGCTGCCTGGTCGCCTCGATTCCGTTGATCCCGGGCAGGCCGACGTCGACGAGCGCGACGTCGACGTGCTCGAGCAGCGGGTGCTCGCAC
>JANMWB010000165.1:0-1746 GCA_031393705.1 Thermoleophilia bacterium
CGAGGACCTCTGCGACGAGCTCCGGGTCGAGCGCGCTCGTTACCTCGTCGAAGAGCATCAGCTCTGGCTGCATGGCGAGTGCGCGCACGATCGCGACGCGCTGCTGCTGGCCACCCGAGAGCCGGTCGGGGTACTCGTCGCGCTTGTCGGCGAGCCCGAAGCGGTCGAGGAGCACCGTCGCGCGCTCGTCCGCCGCGGTGCGCGAGAGCCCGAGCACGTCGCGCGGGGCGAGTGTCACGTTGCGGAGCACGCTCATGTGCGGGAAGAGGTTGAAGGACTGGAACACGATCCCGATCCGCCGCCGCACGGTGTTCACGTTGCGGGCGGCGGTGATCTCCTCGCCGCCCAGGAAGATGCGTCCGGCGTCGAGGGGCTCGAGGAGATTGATGCAGCGGAGCAGCGTCGACTTGCCCGAGCCGGATGCGCCGATCAGCGCCACGACCTCGTGCTCGGCGACGGTCAGGTCGATCGAGCGCAGTACCTCGTGGCGCCCGAACGACCTCGAGAGCCCCTGAACGGTGAGCGCATCGGTCACCCCGTCACCCCACCGGCCTGCCGGCTGCGGCGGTCGCGGGCGATCAGCCAGTCGGTGAACCGCGCCAGCGGGATCGTGATTGCGACGAACAGGACGGCGGCGCTCAGGTAGGCGGTGAAGTTGAACGTGGCGTTCGCGTCGATCTGCGACTGCTGGAACGCCTCGACCGCGCCGAGTGTCCCGACGAGCGCCGTGTCCTTCTGCAGGCCGATGAAGTCGTTGAGGAGCGGCGGGATCACACGCCGCACGGCCTGCGGGAGGATCACACGGCGGAGTGTTTGCAGCCACGACAGGCCAAGCGACCGCGCGGCAGCCTCCTGGCTCGGGTGGATCGAGTCGATGCCCGCGCGGTACACCTCGGAGACGTACGCGCTGTAGATCAAGACGAGCGAGACGATGCCCCAGAAGGTGACGGACTTCGGCACGTAGCTCAGGCCGAGCGCGGGGGCGCCGAAGCCGAGCATCGCGATCACGAGGATCGTCGGGATGCCGCGGAAGAGATCGGCGTAGATGATCGCGAGGGCGCGGAGCGGAAAGAACACCGGACCGGGGAGGCTGCGGAGCACCGCGAGGAACAACGCGAAGACGAGGATGAACACCTCCGCGATGCAGAAGATCTTGATGTTCAGCCGAAATGCGCGCGCGATCTCGGGGAACGTGCTCTTGAACTCATGCCAGTCGAAGAACTGGCTGCGGACCTGAGGCCAGCCCGGCGCGTGGGTGATCGCAACCGCGACGAGCGCGAAGAAGACCAGGGTGCTCGCGAGCGCGATGGCCACGCTCCGGCGGGGGTTTTCGCCGGAGCGCAGACCGTCGAGCAGGCGCGAGCGCCGGTCTACTTCAAGACCGGCGCGCCGGTCGCCTTCGCCAGCCACAGCTGCTGGAGACGCTTCAACGTGCCGTTCGCACGCAGCGCAGTGATCGCCGTGTCAACGCACGACGTGAGCGGGTTGCCCTTCGCGAGCACGAGGCCGAAGCGATCGGTCGCGCCACCCTTGTTCTCGAACTGGCCGAGGATCTTGCCGTTCGGCACCTGGACGGCGGTCACGTAGAACGCAGTCGGCAGGTCGACGACGAGGCCGTCGATCTGCTTGCTCTTCAGCGCGAGCACCGCGGCCGCGTTCGAGTTGAAGACCGCGGGTTGCGTTGACGGCCTGATGCGGTTCTTGATGTACGTGTAGCTCGTCGTGCCGAGCTGCGCACCGAGCTTG
>JANMWB010000169.1:0-2667 GCA_031393705.1 Thermoleophilia bacterium
CAAGCTCGGCCAGGAGCTCGGCTTCGAGGCGATGTCGCTCTATAACCACGTGGCCAACAAGGACGAACTGATCAACGGCCTCCTCGACCTCGTGCTGGCGGAGTGCGAGCTGCCGTCGCCCGGAGGCGAGTGGGATGCGGCGGTGCGCAGGAGCGCGATCTCGGTGCACGACGCCCTGCGGCGTCACCAATGGGCGTGTCCCCTCCTGATGGTGCCCGGCCGCGTCCGGCCCGCACGCCTGCAGTACATGGACGCGCTGCTCGGTTGCCTGCGCGAGGCCGGCTTCCCCGCCGAGACGACCTTCACGGCGTACCACGTGCTCGACGGGCACATCCTCGGGTTCTCACTGTGGGAGGCGAGCCACACCTACTCCGACATCGACGTAGCGGAGATGGCGGAGCGCTTCAGGAGCACGATCACGACCGACTCCTATCCGCACCTCCACGAGCACGCCGAGCAGCACTTCACCGAAGGCCCGCACCGCGAAGTGCACGCCTTCGAGTTCGGCCTCGATCTCATCCTCGACGGCCTGAAGAAGATCCCCGCGACCGCGTGACGCGGAAGATGAGCTGCGACCTCACGTTCATCGCAGCTCATCTTGCGCCAATCAGTGGAGGCGGCGGGAATCGAACCCGCGTCCGTCGTCGCACCGGAATGAGCGTCTACAAGCATAGGTCGCCGTTACATTTCGCTCGACGGCCGGTTGGCGACCGACCTACCGACGAGCTAGCCCTCCTGAAATGTCGCGCCTCCGACGAGTGGCTCTTCTTCGGCGCCGAGCCTGCTAGTTGATGCCGCGTCCGGGACGCAGGCTTGCCCGGGGCGACACGCTGGTCTAAGTCCTAGAACTTAGGCAGCGAGTGCGAGGTTATTTTCCGCACTTGCGTTGTTTTTCCGGTTGTTTTAGGAGGCCGACCGGAGACCTCCGCTTGCAGCTCACCCGGAGAACCGACCACGTCGAAGCCATGGCGCCCCCGTATGTCTTGTTGCGTGAATTGTAGCTTCGATTGCGGCCCTGATGGAAGCGCCGCCTAGCGGCACTTGATCTTGAACGAGCTGATGATCGCGGTCAGACGCGGAGTCTTCGTCTGGATCTGTCCGTAGGCCTTGGTTGCAGCCGGCTTGTCGTTCTTGAGCGTCGCGGCTTCGAGGCTGTGGTAGTTGCCGACGAGGGAGTCGAAGCCTGCCGCGGCATTCACGACCGCCGACGCACACGGGCCGGACCGGCCGGTCGCCTTCCAGAGAGTCTGTTGCGCGCCGTCGAGCGTGTGGGCCTGCGTGTAGAAGGCCGCATAGCTCTTCGAAAGACAAGCCTTCGACGTGCAGTTCGAGGTAGCCGTATCGATGGCGCCGGCCGCGAGGCCCAGCTTGGCCACCTCGATGCCGACCTTGGCGACAACGGTGGGCGGGGGTGTCTTGGCCACGGCGGGTAGCACGGCCATCAGGGCAGCGATACAGGCGGCAGCGAGGAGGACGATTCGCTTGGTCATGGGTTGGTCATCGGGTTGGCTGCCCTTGACCTTTAGGCCCCTGACGCTCCCGTATGTCTGTCTGAGCCCAGTGTGGCCCTGTGCATCAACCGTCTAAGGGTGGAGGCGGATCCAACGGGTCGTCGAGCCGAGCGAGATCGTCCCCAACCAGAGGCCGGCGGTGATGATCGCGCTCGGCGCGGCCGGCGAGATGTTGAAGGCGAGGCTGGTCGTGTCGCGCGTGCCACCGCCCTTGACGTTCTGCGGGTCGCGCGGGCCGCCGGTCTGCGCGCCGATGTCCGTGTCGCCCGTGTCCACGAGGCCGATCTCGCCGTACGGCTCACCGTTCCGGCTCGCGGTGCCGCCGCGCGTCGGATCCGCGCCGTCGGCCTTCGAAATCGCGTAGAGGTACGCGACGAGTGACGGGCTCGACATGCGGCTGATCGTGGGCTCGCCGAACGGGTTGTACGGCAGGAGGTACGAGTTGAACTCGCCGTTCCAGTCGTACAACCGGTCGGTCGCCGTGTTGCCGATCAGGACGTCGCGGCCCGCCCCACCGAAGGCGATGTCGGCGAACGTCGGGCCGACGGTACGGGCGTCCGTGATGTTGTTCGCGAGCTTGTCCGCGCCGGAGACGGTCGAGTCGAGGTTGTCGTCGGCCTGCAGCAGGTCGTCGCCGTACCCGCCGTAGAGGTGATCCTCATTGGTGCCGCCGACGAGCCAATCGTTGCCGACGTCACCGAAGATCACGTCCTTGCCGTCGTCGACGACAGGGACAGTCGGCGTGTTCGCCGCGCCGCGGGTCGCCTCGAAGTTGAGCAGGAAGTCGATCGTCTTCGCGGGGTCGACCATGATCTTCCGGTACGGATCGTTCGCGTTGTAGTAGCGGAAGAGCGTCGTCGTGGCGCTGTAGCCGAGGACGTTGCCGTAGGTGTAGTAGGCAGCGAGCGTCGTCCGCAGCACGGACAGCGGATCGTTCGCGTTGTCGTAGTAGAGCGGCAGTGCCTCGGCACCCGAAATTGCGTCGTCGCCTGCGCCGCCGTGCAGCGAGTCGTTGCCGAGGCCGCCGTAGATGATGTCGTTGCCGCCGATGAAGAACGGCTCGAGGTCACCGATGTAGTCGAGCGTGCCAGTCGCGTTGACGGTCACGTCCTGTGTGTCTCCCTGGCGGGTGATCGAGCCCTGCGTCGTCGCTGCG
>JANMWB010000216.1:0-7525 GCA_031393705.1 Thermoleophilia bacterium
CCGATCCCTTTCCGGCGCAGGACGATCGTCGCGACGATCGCCGTCGGGAGAATGACGAGCAATGAGGTCGCCTCGGCCTGATGTTGCGACACGCCGGCGACGAGTGTCAGGAACGGGATGATCATGATCCCGCCGCCGATCCCGAGCAGCCCGGCCGCCGCGCCCGCGAGGAAGCCGAACGCGACAAGGGCCGTGTAGAGCGCGACGCCGCTCATCGCACGAGTAGGAGAATCGAGGCGACCGCGAGGAAGAGCCCGAAGACGATCTTCAGGCGGCGCTCGTCGATCCGCGCCAGCAGACCGACACCGACGCGCGCTCCGACGATCGAGCCGAGGGTGAGCGCGACCGCGTAGCCGACTCGCACCTGACCGGCCGCTCCGAAGGTGATCACGCTCGCGAGGCTGATCGGGATGATCGCCCCGAGCGACATCGCGTGCGCGTCGCGCTGGCGGTAGCCGGCCCAGAAGACGAGCAGCGGCACCATGATCAGCCCGCCGCCGACCCCGAGGAGTCCGGAGAGCAGGCCGCCGGCGCCACCGATCCCCACGAGCCGGCGATCGAGACGGCGGCGCGGTGGAGATGCGTCTGCCATCGGCGAGACCTTAGTCCGCGCCTAGGCCAAACAGACATGTCCGAGGGACAGGCCCCGGGACATGTCTTAAAGGGACGCGCCTCGAAGACCCGTAGGCGACGAGTGCGCCTGCGTACCATGGGCTGCCTCATGACCATGGAGCCCAGATACGAGCCGAGGGGCGTCGAGGAGCGCTGGCAAAAGACGTGGGAGGCCGAGGGCCTCTACAACGCCGATCCCGACGCCTCGCGCACCCCGGATGTCGACGCGCACCCGCCGCCGAACGTGACGGGCGAGTTGCACATCGGCCACGCGCTCCAGCTCTCGATCGGCGACACGATGATCCGCTGGAAGCGGATGCAAGGCTTCAACGCGCTCTTCCAGCCCGGCTACGACCACGCCGGCATCTCGACGCAAAACGTCGTCGAGAAGGTGCTGATCGCCGAGGGCACATCACGGCAGGAGCTCGGTCGTGAGAAGTTCGAGGAACGCGTCTGGGAGTGGCTGCACGAGTACGGCGGCAAGATCCTCAACCAGTTTCGTCGGATGGGCGCATCGCTCGATTACCGCCGCACCCGCTTCACGATGGACGAGGGCTACGTCCGCGCGGTGATGCGCTGGTTCGTGCACCTCTACGGCAAGGGCTACATCTACCGCGCGAACCGGATCATCAACTGGTGCCCACACCACGAGACGTCGCTCTCCGACCTCGAGCTCGAGCACGAGGACACCGACGACACGCTCAGCACGATCCACTATCCGCTCGTCCGTACCTTTGAAGACAGTGGCGACGGCTACATAGCGATCGCAACCGTCCGCCCGGCGACGATTCCCGCCGACGTCGCCGTCGCGGTGCATCCCGAGGACGAGCGATACAAGCATCTGATCGGCCGCGAGGTGATCGTCCCGTGGACCGAGAACCGCGTGCCGGTGATCGCCGACGAGCGCGTCGAGCGCGACTTTGGTACCGGGGCGCTGAAGATCACGCCGGGCCACGACCCGACCGACTTTCAGATTGGGCGCGACCACGGGCTGCCGGAGCCGAGTTGCATCGGGCCGGACGGACGCGTCACCGCCGCGGGCCTCGAAGGGCTGACGCAGAAGGAGGCCGAGGAGAAGATCCTCGCGTGGCTGAAGGAGCGCGGCCAGCTCGAGCAGCGCGAGCACTACCGGCACAGCGTCGCGTTCTGCGAACGCTGCCATTCGCGCATCGAGCCGTTGATCTCACTGCAGTGGTGGTGCTCGATGAAGGAGCTCAAGCAGCCGGCGCTCGAGACGCTGCGTAGCAGCAAGGTCGCCTTCCACCCTGAGAGCCAGCATCGCTTTGCGATCCGCTCGCTCGAGGACGCACCCGACTGGAACATCTCGCGCCAGATCTGGTGGGGCCACCAGCTACCGGTCTGGTACTGCCCGAACGAGCACATCACAGTCGCCGAGACCGAGCCGGCCGCCTGCGCCGAATGCGGCTCGACGGAGCTGACGCGCGAGACCGACGTGCTCGACACCTGGTTCAGCTCGGCGCTCTGGCCCTTCGCGACGCTCGGCTGGCCGGACGACACCCCCGACCTCGCCTATTTCTACCCGGGCCACCTGCAGACGACTGCGCGCGAGATCATCCGCCTCTGGGAGAACCGGATGATCTTCTCCGGGATCGAGCTGCTGGGCGACATCCCCTTCACCGACGTCGTCATTCACTCCACCGTCCTCGCACCCGACGGTCGACGAATGTCGAAGTCGCTCGGGACCGGCATCGACCCGATCGAGATCATCGACAAGTACGGCACCGATGCGACGCGCTACGGCTTGATGAAGAACTCGCTGACGCAGGACGTGCGCTTCTCGTACTCCGCGATCGAAGAGGGCGGCAAGCTCTCGAACAAGCTCTGGAACGCCGCGCGCCTGATCGTGAACGCGTGCGAAGGGGCGCTGCCCGCCGAGCAGCCGGCGTCGCTCGAGGAGCGGTGGATCCTCGCCCGGCTCTCGCAGACGCAGCGCGCGGTCGAGTCGCTGCTCGGGCAGTTCGACTACGCGCACACGATGGATGAGCTCTACCACCTCACCTTCGACGACTTCTGCGACTGGTACCTCGAAGCCGTGAAGGGGCGCCTGTACGACGGCGACGCGGCTGCCCGCGCGACCGCGACCGCCGCGCTCGAGCGGCTCTTGAAGCTGCTGCAGCCGGCGATGCCGCACGTGACGGAAGAGATCTGGTCGTTCCTGCCGGCACGCGAATCGCGGTTGATGGTCGCGCCGTGGCCCGAGGCCGGCGACGAGTCCGAGGCGGGCGCGCTCACGCGCGTGCAAGAGGCGGCGACGGTATTCCGCCGCTCGGGCGTGATCCCGCAGTTGGACGGCGAGGAGCGCCGGATCTTCGACGCCGTGGTGAAGCCCGAGCGCGCGAAGGCGAACGGCAACGTCGACGAGGAGCGCGATCGCCTGCGCAAGGAGATCGCTCGCTCGGAAGCGATGCTCGCGAACGAGCGGTTCGTGGCGAACGCGCCCGACGAGGTCGTGGAGGCCGAGCGCGCGAAGCTCGAGCGGTACCGCCGTGAGCTCGACGCAATCGGCTGACCGGCGTAGGCTCGACGGAGCCGGCAAAAACACAGTCTGGGTCGCGTCGCTCAGCCCCTGGCCTCGGGACGGCTTCGGCACGGAACGCATGGTTGCGCTGCTCGACCGCCTCGGTAACCCGCAGCGTTCGTTTCAGGCCGTGCACGTCGTCGGGACGAAGGGGAAGTCGACGGCCGCACGTCGAATCGCCGCAACGATCGGCGGGCTGGCCTACACCTCGCCGCATGTCTCCGGCTGGCACGAGCGGCTTCAGACCGACGAGGCGGGCTTCGAGTGTGCGGTCGAGCGCGTGCGCGCTGTGGCGGAGGAGCTCGGAGCGACGCAGTTCGAGACGCTGACCGCCGCGGCCTTCAAGGATTTCGAGGTGCGTGGCGTCAGAGCTGCCGCCGTCGAAGCAGGCCTCGGCGGCCGTCTCGACGCTACGAACGTGATCGACGCGCGCGTCGTCCTCTTGACGAACGTCGCGCTCGAGCACACCGAGGTGCTCGGCGAGAGCCGGGAGCTGATCGCGGCGGAGAAGCTCGCCGTCGCCGGCCCCGGCGCGGTCGTCGTGCTGCCCGACGACGAGTTTGTATCCCTCGTCCCCGGCAACGATGTGCGGATGGGGGGCGCGCGTGAAGCAGCTGAGGCATTCCTCGGCCGGCCGGTCGAGCTCGCAGACGCGTCTCTGCCCGGACGGCTCGAAGTGCGCGACGGCGAGGTACGCGACGGCGCACACACACCCGACGCGGTCGACTGGCTGCTCGATCGCCTGCCGGAGCCGCACGACTATGTCGTCGTCGCCTCGATCCTGGGCGACAAGGACGCGGACGGGATCCTCGAGCGCCTCGCGCGCGCGGGCCCGACCCTCGTCGCTACTCGATCCTCGAACGAGCGCGCGCTGCCCGCGGGGGAGGTTGCCGCCCGAGGGCGAACCTGGTTCGAAGTGGTGGACACCATTGACGATCCGGGCGAGGCGCTTCGCCATGCCCATACGCTTGGACCTCGCGTTCTGGTCACGGGATCGCTGTACGTACTTGCCGATCTGTATTTGCTTGCCGAAATCAGCCAGGAAGAGTGAAATGCTTACGATGTCTCGCTCCAGTGACCGGATCAGCGTCTTCCTGTTCGCCCTCTTCCTCCTCGCGGCGTTCGTGGTGATCGCGTTTGCCGCGGGCTATGGACTAGGAAGGATCCTCCTGTGATCACAGCATCGGCCTTCGGCGGCGTGCACGACTTCTTCCACTCGTCGACGTGGTACGTGATCCGCAACCTCGCGATCTTCTTCGTGCTCGTCTTCTGGGTGGCGACCGTCTACTGGGTGAACAAGGACGCGAAGCGGCGGATCGAGGATCCGCTGATCGTCTGGGTCGTGACCGCGATCGGCGTCGTCCCGTTCATCGGCCCGCTGATCTACATGCTCTTCCGTCCGCCGGAGTACCTCGACGACATCCGCGAGCGCGAGCTCGAGATCAAGGCGATGGAGAAGCGCCTCGGCGGCCGCGACCTGCACTGCCCGGTCTGCCGTGCAGACGTCGAGGAGGAGTTCCTGATCTGTCCCGTCTGCACGACGAAGCTTCGCCAGGCGTGCGTGACCTGCAATCGGCCGCTCGAGGCCCTCTGGCAGGTGTGCCCGTACTGCGAGACGCCGATCGAGCACGACTCCACGGTCGCGCTTGCCGAAGTGAAGCGTCCGCCGCGGCGCAAGCAATCTCGCTAGTCTGCGCGGCCGCATGGCCGTCGAACGCACACTCATCCTCGCGAAGCCCGATGCCGTCGAGCGCAACCTCGCCGGCGAGATTCTCGCGCGCTTCGAGCGCCGCGGGCTGAAGCTCCGCGCCGCCCGCTTCGTCCAGGCGAGCCGTGAGGTCGGCGCGACGCACTACGAGGAGCACAAGGAGAAGCCGTTCTTCGGCGAGCTCGTCGACTTCATCACCTCCGGCCCGACGCTCGCGTTCGTGCTGGAAGGCGAGGGTGCGATCGCCACCTGCCGCAAGACGATCGGCGCGACCAATCCTGCGGATGCCGATCCGGGAAGTCTGCGCGGCTCGTTCGCGCTTGCGATGCCGAACAACCTCGTGCACGGGAGCGACTCGCCCGCATCCGCCAAGCGCGAAATCGGGATCTGGTTCCCCGATGGCCTCGTCGCCTGATCCGAACGCTGACGCGAAGAAGAACGTCGCGCTGTGGACGCAGGCGAACGCCGAGTACACGAACGAGAACGCGACGACCAACTGGGCACTCGACGAGGTCTCGTGGGGCATCTGGGCGATCGACGAGTCCGAGCTCAACGTCCTCGGTGACGTAAAGGGCCTCGACGTCGTCGAGCTCGGGTGCGGCACCGCGTACTTCTCTGCGTGGCTCGCCAAGCTCGGCGCGAAGCCGATCGGCGTCGACGTCACGCCTGCGCAGCTCGCGACGGCGCGCCGGATGATGGCGGAGACCGGGATCGAGTTCCCGCTGATCGAAGCCGACGCCGCCGAGACCGGGCTGCCGGACGCATCCGCCGACCTCGTCGTCTCCGAGTACGGCGCATCGATCTGGGTCGACCCGTACCGCTGGATCCCCGAGGCCGCGCGATTGCTGCGTACCGGCGGCCGCCTGGTGTTTCTGCGCAACTCGACGCTTGTCGTCCTCTGCTCGGACGACGAGGCGCCGGCGAAGGAGCACCTCGTGCATCCGCAGTTCGGGATGAAGCGGTTCGAGTGGCCCGAGGGCGGCGTCGAGTTCCACCTGCCGCACGGCGAGTGGATCGACCTGCTGCGCGCGAACGGCTTCGAGATCGAACGGTTGATCGAGATCCAGGCGCCTGCCGACGCAGTGACCCACGAGCACTACGCCTACGTCACCGCGGACTGGGCGCGCAAGTGGCCGTGCGAGGAGATCTGGGCGGCCAAGAAGAAGTGAGCGCGCCGCCGCTGATCCTCGCGTCGACGTCACCGCAGCGGCGCGCGATCCTCACGCAGCTCGAGATTCCGTTCGAGGTCGTCGCACCGGACTACGACGAGCTGCCGGGCACCGGGCCGCTTGAGCGCGCGGCGGGAAAGGCGCGCTCGGTCGAGCCGGACGAACGGCCGGTGCTCGGGGTGGACACGGAGGTGCTCTTCGGCGGCGAGCTGCTTGGGAAGCCCGCGAACGAGACGGAGGCCGAAGCGATGTTGGAGCTGCTCGCCGGCAAGACGCACTCGGTCGTCTCCGGGCTCTGCCTGCGCACGATCGGGTGGGAGGAGCTGCACGAGGAGACGACGCTCGTGACGTTCCGCTCGCTGACGCCGCGCGAGCTCGCGCACTACGTCGCATCGCACGAATGGGAGGGGCGCGCGGGCGGCTATGCAATCCAGGGGCTCGGCGCGAGCCTTGTCGAGAAGATCGAGGGTGACTTCCTCAACGTGGTCGGCCTGCCGGGCTCGCTGCTCGTGCGCCTGCTGGCGACGCGCTTCGCGGGCACCTACGGCTTCGGCTGATGCCGAGGGTGCACGACGACGAGCTCGAAATCGACGAGCCGCTTGTCCGCGGGTTGCTCGCGCAGCAGTTCCCGCAGTGGGCCGGCCTGCCGCTCGAGCGCGCGGGTGACGGCACCGTCAACGTCATCTACCGGCTCGGTGACGAGCTGTCGTTGCGTCTGCCGCGCCGCGAGGGACCGGAGACCGAGGACGACATCGAGTTTCGCTGGCTGCCGGTCCTGGCACCGCAGTTGCCGGTCGCGATCCCGCGACCGGTTGCGCGTGGACGGCCGGGCGTCGGCTACCCGTGGTTCTGGTCGATCCACACCTGGCTCGACGGTGTGCTTCCGACCGAGCCGCTCGCGGTCGCCAATGTCGCCGCGCTCGTGGGGGCGTTGCAGCGCATCGACACGCACGGTGGGCCCGAACCGGCCGGCGGGCGAGGACGTCCGCTCTCGTACCGCGAGCCATTCGTGCGCGATGCATTGCAGCGCGTGCATGCTCCGGCCGCGATCGAGCTGTGGGAGCGCGCGCTCAAGGCGCCGGAGTGGGGCGGTGCGAGCGTCTGGATCCATGCCGACCTCGACCGTCGCAACGTTCTCATCCGAGACGGACGGCTGGCCGGCGTGCTCGACTGGGGCGGTGTCGGGATCGGCGACCCCGCAGTCGACGTGATGGTGGCGTGGAAGCTCGTCGCCCGCGAGGAGCGGGACCGCTTTCGTGTGCTCCTCGACATCGACGACGCGACCTGGTTGCGGGCGCAGGGCTGGGTGCTGTCGCAGGCGCTGATTGCGCTCGGTTACTACACACCGGAGAACAACCCCGCACTTCACGCCGAGGCGACCCGATGGTTGGCCGAACTCCTTACAGGCTAGAGTGGCCCGCGACTCATGGGGATTTTCAACTACCTGACCGGTTTCGGCGGCCGTGACATGGCCGTCGACCTCGGGACGGCCAACAC
>JANMWB010000224.1:0-3078 GCA_031393705.1 Thermoleophilia bacterium
TGCGCTGCTGGCAACGGCGGCTGTTTACGCGCCGTTCGCTGTCGGTGGTGACTTCCACATGTTCGATCTCTCTTGGGCAATCGTCGGCGGTGTCCCGGGATACCTCTTCGGGAACGGTCAAACCTTCAGCTGGCCGATGCGGCTCGCCGAAGCGGTGGTCGTCGTCAGCTTCGGGTCGGCGCTCGCCTGGAGGCTGCGCCGGTTCGGCGCGAGCACCTGGATCGTCCCGGCGCTCACCTCGCTCTGCCGGCTGGCCCTCGACCCGGTCCGGTACGGCTACTACTGGGACACGTCGCTCGTCCTGCTGCTGATCGGCGTCGCACCGCTGCTCGCGTCCCCGCGCGCGGCGGCCTGGCGCGTCGAGGCGTGGCTGCGGCGACCGCAGGCCGTCCCCGCGCTCGTCGACTGACCAACAGCGTCTGCCCCCATCCCGGTCCGAACCGGACAGTGCTGCACTCCGCGGCCCGTTCAATCAGCGTCAGACGCTGGTGTTGGTTGGTTCAAGCCCGCCGCTTGCAGCTGAAGGAGTGCGATGCCGTCTTCGACGAAGCGCTCATACATGGCGATGCCTCGAGGCCCGTCGCCGAAGAGATCGTGGAGACCACGTAGGTAGAGGAATTGGGGCGCGCGCACGGCGCCGACCATCGCGCGGTAACTGCTCCAGCACCAGTCCCGCGGGTGCCCACATAGCTTCGCCCGTACGGGATTCAGCACGACGTAGCGCGTTAGCTCGTACGCGTGCGCCTCCCGCTCGACGAGCTCGCTGCGGTACCGGCGCTCGAACAACGCTCCCGCGCGTCCAGCGTTGGTGTTGAACCAGATTGCATAGCGACTCTTAAGCTCTTGCATGCCGGCCGCGAGATTCGCGTCCGGCGTCTCAACAAGCAGGTGGAAGTGGTTGCCCATTAGGCAGTAGGCATGTAGACGCCATCGATAGCGCACGACGACCGCCTGGAGGAGCATGAGAAAGACCTCCCGATCGCCAGTCGCGACGTCGAAGATCAATTGCTTGTCGACCCCACGTGAGGTCACGTGGTAGACGACATCGGCGATCTGGATCCGCGGCTTTCGTGCCATCCATCGACGGTAACCGGCGCAACATTGCGCGCAAGCAACCGGCACACAATTGATTCGATGGACACGGCGTCGTCGGACATCACCCGCGTCTGACCCCGGTTGCTTCGAACCGCCAGGTACGGTCCGGCCATGCGGGTTCTGCTCCTCGCACGCCACGGGCAGTCGTTGTTCAACGTCGACCACGTGGTCAACGGCGACCCACTGCTCGATCGCGGGCTGTCACCGCTCGGGATGGACGAGGCGCACAAGCTGCACGGTCAGATCGCCGGCGTCTCGATCGACCTCTGCGTCGTCTCCGAGTTCCCGCGCGCGCAGCAGACGGCACGGCTTGCGCTCGAGGGCCGGGATGACGTGTCGCTGGAGATCGACGCCGATCTGAACGACATCCGCATCGGCGAGCTCGAAGGGAAGACGCTCCAGGACTACCGCACCTGGAAGCGCGCACACGCCCACACCGACGCGTTCCCCGGTGGCGAGAGCCTCGACGACGCGGCGCGGCGCTACGCGGCCGCCTACGACCGTCTCCTGCGGCGCGACGAGGAGACGATCCTCTGCGTCTGCCACGAGATCCCCGTGCGCTACGCGATCAACGCCGCCGCGGGGTCGCCCGACCTCGATGCGCCGATCCACGACATCGCCAACGCAACGCCGTACGTGTTCGACAGCGACGGCCTCGGACGCGCCGTACGGCAGCTGGCCGCGATCTAAGTCGTAACGCGGGCGAGCTCTTCGACCGACGTGAGACCGGCTGCGACCTTCGCGAGCCCGTCGTCCCACAGAGTGCGCATGCCGTTCCCCATCGCGCAGCGCTCGATCTCCTCGCGCGATGCCTTGTGTGCGGCGAGCGTCTGGAGATCCTCGTCCATCGTCATCAGTTGGAAGACGCCGATCCGGCCGCGGTAGCCCGTCTGGTTACACCGCGGGCAGCCGCGCTTGCGGTAGAGCGCCATGCCGTCCGTCATCGCCGCGACGTCCGGCGAGACCTTCGCCTTGATCAGCTCGTCGACCGACGGCGTGTACATCTCGCAGCACTGCGAGCAGAGCTTCCGCGCCAGCCGCTGCGCGAGCACCGCTGTCACCGCCGAGCCCGTGAGGAACGGCTCGACACCCATCTCGTTCAACCGCGTCAGCGCGCCCGGTGCGTCGTTGGTATGCAACGTCGAGAGCACGAGGTGACCGGTAAGGGCGGCCTCGATCGCCATCTTCGCCGTCTCACCGTCGCGAATTTCGCCGACCATCACCACGTCGGGGTCGGAACGAAGGATCGAGCGCAACGACGCTGCGAACGTGAGCCCGGCGCGGACGTTGATCTGCACCTGGTTGACGCCGGGGATCCTGAACTCGACCGGGTCCTCGACCGTGATGATGTTGATCTCCGGCCGGTTCACCTGCGTGATGCCGGCGTAGAGCGTCGTCGACTTACCGGAACCGGTCGGCCCCGTCACGAGGAGCGCGCCGGTCGGGCGCATGAAGATCTCGGTCATCTTCTTCTGCATGTCGTCGGAGAGACCGAGCTCGACGAGCGTCGGCACCTTCTTCGACTTGTCGACGAGACGCATGGTGATCGACTCGCCTTCGACCGTCGGCAGCACCGCGACGCGGATGTCCATCATGCGGCCGGCCGCCTGCGCGTTCAGTGCGATGCGGCCGTCCTGCGGCTTCCGGCGCTCGGCGATGTCGAGCTTCGCGAGCACCTTGAGACGCGTCGTCACACCGGCGGCGAGACGCTTCGGGATGCGCTGCACCTCGTGGAGCACACCGTCGATGCGCAACCGCACGACGAGCGAGTCGTCCTGCGGTTCCCAGTGAATGTCGGAGGCGCCGTCCTCGGCTGCCTGGAAGATGACCGAGTTGACGAGCCGCACGAGCGGTGCGTCCGAAAAACCGTCATCGACCTCGAGGTCGTCGGCGTCCTCGACCTCCTGCTCATGGATCAGCTGCTCTTCTTCGAGTGCCGCCTTCGCACCGGAGGCCTCGGAGGCGCGCACGATGCGGCGGATC
>JANMWB010000236.1:0-1980 GCA_031393705.1 Thermoleophilia bacterium
TCGCGCGCGATCTCGTCTCGCGCGTGCTCCCCCACGTCCGCATCCGGCAGTGGACTCTCTCGATCCCGTTTTCGCTGCGAATGCGCTTCGCCTTCGACCACGCGCTGGCGCTGGCGGTGTGGCGCATCGCGCATCGGGAGATCGATCGCCGCTATCGCCGGCTCGCTCGCGCGGCGGGCATCGCCGATCCACGCGGCGGCTCGCTGCTCGTGATCCATCGCGCCGGGAGCGACCTCAAGGCGAACCTGCACTACCACGCGTTGTTTCTGGATGGCGCCTTCGATCCAAGCGGCCACTTCTTCACGGCGCCCGCGCCGACGCCGGCCGAGGTCCACGAGATCCTCACGCGCGTCATCGCACGCGCGGCACGCCTCCTCGACGTGGACGAGCCGCGTGAGCTCGACGAGGACGAGGCGGCGCTCGCCGGCGCGTACGCTGCTTCTACGCGTGCCGAGCGTCACGCTCCCGACGACGACGACGATGACCCGCACGACTTCGGCGTGCAGCTCCCTACTCGTAGGAAGGCCCGCATCGATCAGTGGGACCTGGACGCGGAGGTGGCCGTCGACGAGCACGACCGCCCGCGCCTCGAGCAGTTGTGTCGGTATCTCCTACGCCCGCCTCTCGCGCTCGATCGACTCCGTCTGCTCGATGACGGGCAGGTGTGCCTCGCACTGAAGCGGCCCTGGGGCGATCGCACCACCCACGTCACCATGACGCCGGACGCGTTCATCGGCCGGCTTTGCTCGCTCGTGCCGCGCCCGGAGGCGAACACCACGCTGTACTTCGGCGTCCTCGCGCCGAACAGCAAGCTGCGCGAGCGCGTCGTGCCGGGCCCCGAGCAAGCGCGCCGCGTGCGCCCGGATTCTTCGTGGGCAGCGTTGATGAAGCACAGTTTTGGGCTCGACACGATGAAGTGCCCGCGGTGCGACGGCAGGCTGAAGTTCGTGGCGGTCTTGCACGACAGGAAGGAGGTGCGACGCCTGCTCGAGCACCTCCACCTCTGGAGCATCCCGCTCCCGTTCCATCCCGTGCGTGGTCCGCCCGACGACGACGCCGAGAGCTTCGACTTCCCCTGACGGCCGCGACACGAGCGCGCGCCGCGACGCACCGATCCGTCCGAAGCGCGCCCTCTCGCGCAGCACGACCCTCGCGAACGCGCTCGCCGCACGCGATCACTCGCCGCCGAGCGCCCTTCGACGCTCGCCGAGCCCCCGCGTTACGCCGAGACGCGAAGGTTCCGTCCCGGTATCCTGACGGCTGGTGCGAAACAGCGGTTCATGTGGACTACTCCCCTGCGGAACCCCGGCACCTGCACGGTGGACGGCGCGACGTGTACGACCAACGCAGAGTGCTGCAGCGGCACGTGCGGTGTCGACGCGATCGCCGGCATGATGGTGTGCAACCCGACGACGTGCAGCGGCACGGGCGCAGCGTGCACGGTCGACTCGGACTGCTGCGGGACCAGCTGCTGCCGCAGCAGCATCTGCACAACCGACTGCGGCAGGGCGTGTACGCTCGGCCAGCTCGGCGATCCCTGCGCCGTGAGTGCCGACTGCTGCAACAGCCCGCCCGTCGTGTGCGCGAGCGTCCCCGAGTTCGCGACGTGCATCTTGCCGTGACGAAGACCTGACGCGCGGCAGCGGGCTCGCGCCAGCTCCGCGCAAGCGGGGTTCAATGCGGTGGCTCCCACGCCGGGCTGTAGCCGCCATCCGGGAAGCTGCATGCCCAGCCGATCAGGGGCGCCGTCACGCACGCGTCGTTGCAGCAGACCGGATGGTCTGCCGGGCAGCGAGCGGCGTTCGGGACGCCGCTGGGGTCCCGGCAGTTTCCCAGTCCGGCGTCCGCCGGTCCGGTCTCGATGCAGCCGTGGAACTGCAGTGGGGCGCAGTCCTGCGGGCATGCCCACACACTGCTGTATCCGGAGTCTGGGCAAACGGCCGGATCCAGGATGTCCCGCCCGTAGCAGAACGCCGTGGC
>JANMWB010000274.1:0-6226 GCA_031393705.1 Thermoleophilia bacterium
GGACTCAAGCACGTCGTCGTCACCTCCGTCGACCGCGACGACGTCCCCGACAAGGGGGCCGGCCACTACGCCGCGACGATCCGCGCGATCAAGGCGAAACTCCCCGAAGCAACCGTCGAGGTACTGACACCCGACTTTCTCGGCGTCGAGGAAGAGGCCCTGCGCACCGTCCTCGGCGCCCGTCCCGAAGTCTTCAACTTCAACATCGAGACGGTGCGGCGCTTACACCGGCGGATGCGAGGGGCCAAAGCGAGCTACGACGGTGCGCTCTGGTTGCTCAAGCGGGCCAAGGAAGTCGCCGACTACAACGTGCTGACGAAGAGCAGCATCATCGTCGGCCTCGGCGAAACGAACGACGAGGTCGTTGAGACGATGCGTGACCTGCGCGCGCACGACGTCGACGTCGTGACGATCGGCCAGTACCTCCAGCCGAGCGCGAAGCACGCGACGATCGACCGCTGGGTGCACCCCGACGAGTTCAAGTGGTTCCGCGAGCAGGGCGAGGCGCTCGGCTTCGGCTCCGTCTTCTCCGGCCCGCTCGTCCGCTCGAGCTACCGCGCCGACGAGCAGCGTCACGCGGCCGAGACCGGCCGCGGCGCAGTCTCCTACTAGCTCGACCCTCGTCTGAACGAGAGCGGGCCGCCCGAAGGCGGCCCGCTCGTCACCTCCCGATCCGTTGCCGGAGCTAGGGCTTGGCGATGCTCCAGATCCCGCGACCGTGCGTGGCCGCGTAGATGTTCCCGTCCGGGCCGAGCTCGACGTCCAGCGCGACTGTCAGCGGCAGATTCGTCCCGAGCCGGTTCCACGTCGTAGCGCCGGGCTGCCGGTAGACGACACCGAGGTCGGTGCCGACGACGAGCGAGCCGTTGGAAAGCGCCTTGATCGAGTTGGCCGGGACATCCGGGAAGTTGCCGGAGATGTCCGTCCAGTTCACACCCTGGTCGACCGACTTGAACACGTGGCCGATGCCGGCACCCTCGCCCTCGGTGAAGCGGCGAGAGAAGCCGTTGACGGCGACATACAGCGCACCGTCGTCACCGACGGCAACGCCGCCGATGAAGCGGCGCGGGATGTAGTTCGGCGCACCGTCGAGCGACGAGATCGCTACGGGAGCGAACGTCCACGTCCCGTTGACGTTCTTCGTGCCGACCGTCAGACCGCGTGTGAACCCGTTGTTGTTGCAAGGGCCGCACCAGGCGCCGATCGCCGTCGTGCCGTTCATGGCGAGCGCGGTGTACACCCGGTTTCCAGCCGGCAGCGTGTACGCCTTCGTCCAGGCGTTGCGGCTGCGGATCGCAAAGCCCGCGGTCTGTACCCACAGGCTGTTACCGCCGGCGAGCCACTCGTTGCCGTTCTGCGTGTTCGCCACGAACGGCGCGATGAAGCGCGCGTTGATGTCGGGCGGGCCGATCTTGAACGTCGTCGACTGCGACAGGTCGAGGAACGCATTCGGGCGAGTCGCCGGATCGGGGCTCGCGCACGTCTGCGTCACGCTCATCGACAGGACGACGTACTCCTGCACGATGTTGCAACCGTCGGTCGGATCGACGAGGACGTCACCGCCGTCGCCGCCGAAGTTCGACACCATCGTGCCGGCGCCGGGGCGCAGCAGCGAACCGCCGTTGTCCTGGAGACCGCCGCTGACGAGCACGCCACCCGGAGCGGAGGAGCCCTCGACCGGAAGCGTGTTCTCGTTCACGGTCTGCTCGGGCGTCGCATGAACGGTGTGGTTGATCTTGCCGATGCCGACGGCGTAGTACTGGAGCGCGTCGATCGAGCCGTCGTTGAGGCTCGTCCAGTCAGTCGCGTTGCCGTTGTCATTCGTGCTCCCGTTCAACGGGCGCGTGTAGATGCCGCCGTCGTTGCCGACGACCACGAACGCGCTGCTGCCCGTGCCGCCGACAGCGATCGAATGCTGGTCCGAGTGCGTCGTCAGCGGGCACCCGTTGGCGCCGCTCGCGCCGTTCGGCGGGTAGAGGACGTTCTGGTTCCAGCACGAGAAGTAGAAGTTCCAGTACGGCCCCGGCGTCGTCCAGGTCGAACCGCCGTTGCTCGTCTCGTAGACCTCCTCGAGCCCCGCATACACGTGGTTCGGGTTCGTCGGATCGACGGCGAGGAACTGGTTGTACCAGGCCTGGATCCCTGGGCCATAGCCCTTGCCGGAGACCGCCTGCTTGAGCGCAGAACCGGAGTTCGCGAGCTTCTGCGAGTCGGCGATCTTCGACCACGGGCCGGTGATCGACCCGCTGTTCGAGACGTAGATGCCGTCGAGGTAGCTGTTGACCGTGCCGGTCGCCTTTTGAAGCAGCGTCGGAGACTGGTTGATCGCGTACAGCTTCTCGCCGTGTGCCGAGTAGGCGAACGTGACATAGCCGATGTCGTCCGCCGGGATCGAGCCCGTCGGATTGATCTTGACCCACGTGTTGCCGCCGTCAGTCGTCTCGTAGAACCCGTTGTACAAGTCACCGCTGCGCCAACCGAGCGCGGCGATGATGTGATTCTCGTTCGTCGGGTCGATCGCAACGTCGTTCGCGATGTTCTTGTACGGCGCGTTCGTCAGCGACGACGACGAACCGGTGCCGATCGCCGCAGCAAGCGAGGCAGTCTGCGCGTACGGCTTCAGCGAGACCGGAAGGTTCTCCGGATGCGGTGCGTACGACAAGGTCCACGCGCTGGATGTGTCGGTGAGGTTGTGCGACCAAACACCGCGGAGCGTCGCCGCCCACACCTGGGAGCTGGAGAAGCGCAGCTTCCCGATCGTCGTCGACTCGAGCTCCGAGCCGCCGACGCGTGTCCACGCCGTGCTCTTCGTGGGGTTGCTGAGGACGTACACGCCCGAGCCCACGTAACTCGTGCCACCGGTGTTCGCCTCGCCTGTGGCGTACCAGAGCTTTCCGCCGGAATAGCGAAGGTCGCCCGACGACAGGGACAGCAGACCATCGTCGATCGCCGTCCAGGAAGTCGCGCCGGCGTTGCGCCGCCAGACGCCGCCGTTTGCGCCCGCGGCCCAGATGTCACCCTTCGCATCCGCAGCAAGGCCGGTGATGCGACCCGTGACAAGGCCCGAGCCACCGCTCGAGTTGGAGAAGTAGTCGCGATACGCAGGATGATCGGCGTCGTACTTGACCGCCGTGACGTCGGTCCACGCCCCGCCGAGAGTCGGCAGGCCGTTGAGTTGGCCGAGCGCGGACGAGTATGCGCCCGGATCGACGATCCCTTCCGGCGCGGTGCGCGCCTCGGCAAACTGCGTCTGGGCGGTCAAATAGTCGTTCGACTCGCCGCCGGGGCCGGTCTCGGCGCCCTGCGACTCGAACTGAAGCTGCTTGTGGCTGATGCGCGTCTTTGTCGAGCCGCTCGAATCATGGCTCGTCGCGAGCAGCCCTCCGATCGTCGCCGCCAGTGCGACGGCGATGGCCACGAGAACGCCGAGCGTCCTGCGCCTGGTGAACTTCCCCATGTGTTGCTCCCCTTTTGCCGGATGCGTTCCGGTCGGTGACTGAGCCTCGAAGCTGCCTGCGAGGCGATTGACAATCTCTCTGTTCAGACTGCGGCCGGACGTAGACGCAGCGTCGTCAAGACGCCTGCGTAGCTCCTCCAGCATGCGGAGGAGAAAGCGGTAGATTCCCTCCCCGGCCAACCTGGGCGCATCCTAGGGCGGAAATATCGAAACCGCAATAGTCGCTCCGGTACGAGGGTCGGGCCCTCAGTGGGAATCAGCGGATGCCGGTGTCGATCGCGAAATCTCTCCGGACGGGCACACCCGTACGGACCCGCACAGTCGACGGGTCGAGCGGTCGACGAGATGCCGCGGCGACGGTGTAGACCGCTGGGGCGAGCAGAATGCGGTAGCCGCCGCCTGTGTTCACGCGGACTGAACCTGCGAGGTGCCCGTCCCGGAGAAAGCGGAGGGTGGCGCCGGCCGCGGGCTCTGAGCAGGGTTGCTCGGCAACGCAGACGGGGCTGATCGGGCCGCGGGTGACGTGGCCGTAGAGACCACTGCGAACGGTTACTGCACCCCCGGCCGAGGATCCGAGCAGGAAAGCAATGACGAAAGCGATCGCGAAGATCCGCATACCCAAATGTATGCCCTGAGGGGCGCGGGCCGTAACCCGCGCCCCAGGGCAAACGTCTCCTGACTTAAGGGGTCAGCTGACTGATCCTGGTCGACCAGTTACCAAGCGCGGTTCGGACTCCGGTCCCGCCGGGAGCACCAGCACAGGTGCCCAGCAGGTTGTCCCCGCTACCACCGGCGAAGAACGGGCCCCCCCAGCTGAGGTAATCGCAGGAGTGGGCGATGTACTCGCTGGCGATCCAGATCGAGTTTCCATCCACTGCGGCGGCTCCGTAGTCGCCCCAGCGGGTGCGAGGAGGATTGCCGCCGACCTGCGCCTTGTAGCTCGTGAAGCCGTCGTCCTGGGCAGCGCCCTCTCCACCTGGAACGATGTCCCACGCACTCACGCCCGCGTTGGCGTCGATGGCCGCGTACGCGGCGCTCGGGTTCGTGCTCTCACCGGTCGCGGTGAGAGCCATGACGCCGCGCCCACTCGCGGTCACGCCAATCGCCGGATACGTGAGGTCGTAACCCGCGGTTCCCAGGTAGCCCTGGTTCACGACCTTGCTCGCATTCGGGTTGATGATGTACCAGGCGATCCCGGCGCGCTGTGCAAGCCCGTCGGGGTTGACTGCGGTGTCGAGCGCACCCCACAGCTTCCCGTTCGCGTACATCACCTGCTGCATGCGCGTGTCATTCGAGTCGGGCGTCGAGATGACCTCGGCATGAGGCGGCGGCCCGACGAGCAGCCGCCAACAGCCCGTCCTCCCGTTGAAGAGGAGCGTGACGACGTCGTTGATGCAGTAGCCCTGCGGCGTCGCCGTCGTGGCGAGCGTCCCGGAGCCCGGCTGATGCTGCTTCGGCGGGATGGCGTACGGATTCACGGCCAGGACCTTGTTGGTCAGCACGAGCGCCGGCGTGGCCAAGTTCAGCGAAGCCGTGTTCCGAAGCGTCCACGCGACGAGCTGGCTCGACGTGTAATTGCCGCCGGTCCCTGCGACCGGGTGCGTGGCCTCATCGGCAGCGTTGGAGCTCAGGAAGTACTCGGTGCCGCCGTTATCCGTATTGAAGTCGGTTCCCGGCGACTGGGCCGGCCAGACGGTGAATCCAGGCTGGGTCGCACCCGCGTCGCTCGGGGCGTTGACCATGCCTGACGTGTCGATGTGCTGCATCGTCACGCTCGCGGCGCCAGCGGCGAGTTGTGCCTTCGAGAACGCATAGATCTGCGCGCCACCGAAGCCGTTGCAGGTCGAGCACCAGGGGTACGCGTTGGTCGTGATGTAGAAACCGTTCGCGTCTGCCCCGATGTGCGGGTAGTCGCCGAGGTACGGCCCTGGGTTGACGCCACCCGTATTCGTACCGTCGTTCGTGACGTCGGTGCGATAGATGTTCCACCGCCCCGTCGGGTTCGACGTCTGACTGACAGCAGTGTCGAGGTGGTTGACAAGCGTGAACGACCCGTTGGGACGCGTCTCCAACGTTAGGACCACGACGAAGAACCGCTGGGTCGCTGCGTCGTAGAGGCAACTCGGATCGGTAACGAACTGAGCACGCACACCGGTCGACCGATTGATAGCGGGGTTATAACCGAAGAACGAGTTCAGATCGACGGCATGGTTCACGTTTCTCGGGAAGCCGGCCACGATGTTCGCGGCGGTGTTGTCGGGAAGCGCTGATTGACCCGAGGTCGTGTAGACGTTGATGACGTCGTTGACTGCCTCGACCACGTAGCCGTTACCGGCACAGAGTGCTTGGTCCGGCGGCTCGACCGTGAACTGATTCCCACCACGCGCAAAGCGCTGCTGGTAGAGGTTGAGACCTTCGAAGCCGGTGTTGAACTGGGGATTCGACTTGGCCTTCTTGCCACCCGTAATCGAAGGACCAGTGCCCACGCCTCTGGACAAGCTGCGGTTGACAATGGTTCCGGAATAGGGACTCGGGCCCGCTGCGCTATCGAGCTCGCCCGCGAACTCCGCCTGCGTCACGTCACCGCTTCCAGACGGTGTGTAAGCGCCCGTTTCAGGAGCGCCTGTTCCAGCGAGTGAGACCTGGGTCACACCGCTAGCGGCGTTCGCCGATGAAGCGATGGACGCCAGAGCGACTGCCGCGCACACCGCAAGCGCGAACGACAACCGCACAGATGATTTCTTCAACACGCCCTCCCCTGTAAATCGT
>JANMWB010000002.1:0-12074 GCA_031393705.1 Thermoleophilia bacterium
TACGCGGTCGTCGCGCGCGACATCCTGCCGCCGGGCAACTTCGGCGGCGCGAACTTCACCGCGCACTCGACCGATCAGGCCGTGCTCTACGACGCGCTCACGCCGCTGTTCGACAAGGTGACGGCGAAGGACGTGGCGAAGGACTTCAAGGCCGAACCGCTCTGGACCGGCAAGGAGAAGGCGGTGCGCATCGAGCGGCCCGGGCGCGGCGTGACGATCAAGCGCGACTCCTTCGATGTGCCGCACGTGTTCGGCAAGACCGAGTCGGACGTCTTTTACGGGACGGGCTGGGCGGTCGCCGAGGATCGCGGGCTGCTGATGGAGCTCGCCCGCTATCCGGGCCGGCTCGCGTGCCTCGATGCACCAGGCTTCAACGCGTTCGCGGTTGCGCTCTCGGGCAAGCAGTTCAAGCCGAGCCAGCAGGCTGAGGACTTCCTCGCCAAGCAGATCTCCTGGCTGACGAGCGCCGGCGCGAGGGGGAAGGCCGAGCTCGCGGACATTGACGCCTACGTGGCGGGCATCAACGCGCAGCGCAAGGCGTCGAGCCTGGCGTTCGCGCCCTGGACGCGCGTCGACGTCGTCGCGACAACCTGTCTCCTCGGCGCGCGCTTCGGAGCGGGCGGCGGCGACGAGACGCGCCGCTCCGAGTTCTTCTCGGCGCTGCAGTCGAAGCTCGGTGCGGCGAAGGGTCTCTCCGTGTTCAACGATCTGCGCCGGCAGAACGACGCGGCCGCGCCGACGACGCTCGCGAAGGGGTTCCCCTACGGCCCACAGACCGCAGGGGCGCCGGGCGCCGGCAACGCAGTCGTCGACGATGCGAGCGCGCAAGCGCCGGCGCCACTCAGCTCGATGTCGAACGCGGTGCTCATCTCCGCGAAGCGCTCCGCAACCGGGCACCCGTTCATGGTCGCCGGGCCGCAGCTCGGCTACTTCTATCCGGAGTTCTTCTGGGAAGTCGACATGGAAGGCGGCGGCGTCTCCGTGCGCGGCGGGTCGCTGTCGGGGATCCCGAACGTGCTGATCGGGCGCGGGCCGGATTACGGCTGGTCGTTCACCTCGTCGCAGTCCGACAACATCGACACGTTCGCCGAGACACTCTGCGGCGACGACCACCACTACCTCTACAAGGGCGCGTGCACTGCGATGACGCACTTCGACGCCGGAGTGCTTCACGACCCGTTCACCGGCGACACGGCTGTCTCGTTCTGGGAGACGGTGCACGGCCCGGTGACCGGCTACGGCAACGTCGGCGGCAAGCGTGTTGCGCTCGCGCAGATGCGCTCGACCCGCGGCCGGGAGCTGAAGGCGGCACTCGACGTCTACGACCTCTCGACCGGGCGTCTCAAGTCGGCGCAGCAGTTCACGCACGACCTGTCGAGGTTCGAGATGTCGTTCAACGGCTTCTACGTCGACTCCAAGCACATCGCCTTCGTGTCGTCCGGCCGACTCCCGATCCGCGCCGCCGGGGTCGACCCGGGCTTCCCGACGGTTGGGACCGGCGCCTACGACTGGACGGGCTTCCTCGCGCCGGCCGCGCATCCGCAGGCGATCGATCCGCCGAGCGGCGAGCTCGTCAACTGGAACAACAAGCCTGCACCAGGCTTCGCGGCCGCCGACGACAACTTCGCGTACGGGTCGATTCACCGCTCGCTGCTCCTCTCGCGCAACCTGAAGGCCGGGAAGAACACCGTGCTCGACGTCGTGAACACGATGAACAAGTCGGCCACGCAGGACCTGCGCGCGGTCACCGTCTGGCCCGACATCAACGCGAAGCTCACTCTGACCGCAGCGCCGAGCGCGCGCGACGAGCAAATGCGCACGCTCGTCAACACGTGGCTGCAGAAGGGCGCGTCACGCCTCGATCTCAACGGCGACGGCAAGATCGACGACCCTGGCGCGGCGATCCTCGATGCGGCGTGGTCGAAGCTCGCAGACGGGGTGCTTGCTCCTGTCCTCGGGACGCTTACCGACCAGCTCGCCTCGCTGATGGGCAGAGACGACACACCGAACTCGAGCGGCTCCGCTTACATCGACGGCTGGTACGGCTACGTCGAACAGGATCTGCGTGGGCAGTTCGCCAATCGCTACTGCGGCGCGGGTGACGCGGCTGCGTGCTCGAAGGGCCTCTGGGCGGCGCTCGACGCGGCGGGCAACGCGCTCGCGGCCGCGCAAGGAGCCGATCCGACCGGCTGGCGCTCGGACGCGACCGCCGAGCGGATCCACTTTGCCCCCGGCATCCTCACGACGACGATGCGCTGGACGAACCGCCCGACCTACCAGCAGATCCTCTCGTTTGACGGCCACCGGTAGCTCTCAACTACCACCTCACTTCAACTTGTGAAGTAATGCCGCCGCCGGACAGGGTATGGTGTCGGACTTGGAGAAGCGCTACCTCTTCACGCCCGGCCCGACACCCGTTCCGCCCGAGGTGCTGGCTGCGTCTGCGGAGCCGATGGTCCACCACCGTGGGCCGGACTTCCGCGACATCTATGCGCGAACGCTGAGTCGCCTGAAGGACGTCTACCGCACCGAGTCCGACGTGCTGCTCTTCACGGCGTCGGGAACCGGGGCCATGGAGTCCGCGGTTGCAAACCTGACCGAGGCCGGTCAGCGCGTTGCAGTCGTGAGCCACGGATCCTTCGGCGAGCGCTGGGTCGCGATCTGCGAGCGCTACGGGCTCGACGTGCATGCGATTCGGTACGAGTGGGGTGAGTCGCCGGATCCCGACGAGGTCGGCGCAGCGGTCCGCGAGTCTGGCGCGGAGCTCGTCTTCTGCCAACAGTCCGACACGTCGACCGGCGTCGTCGCCGACGTGCGCGGCATCCGCGAAGCGGTCGGCGACGTGACGCTCGTCGTCGATGCGATCTCATCGCTCGGCGCAGTGCCGCTCGAGACCGACGCGTGGGGGATCGACGTCGTCATCTCGGGCTCCCAGAAAGCGCTGATGAGCCCACCCGGGCTCGCGATGGCGTCGGTGCCCGAGCGTGTGCTCGCGAAGGCGAAGGCGCCGCGCACCTTCTACTTCGACTGGCGCGCGAACAAGAAAGCGCAGGACGTGCTCGACGCCGCGTTCACGCCCGCCGTCTCGATCATCCGCAGCCTCGATGTCGCGCTCGGGCTGATCCTCGACGACGGCCTCGAGGCCGCGTTCGAGCGCCACGTGCGCCTCGGCCGCGCCGCGCGCGCCGGCGTGAAGGCGATGGGGCTCGAGCTCTTTTCACCCGACGACGACGGCGCAGCGGTCGTCACCGCGATCCGCGCGCCGGAGGGCATCGACTCCGACGAGTTGCTGCTCCATCTCCGCGACCGGCACGGTGTGACGCTCGCACCCGGGCAGGCGCACCTGAAAGGGAAGATCTTCCGGATCGGCCACATCGGCTGGTTCGACGTGTTCGACATCGCGACCGCGCTCGCCGCGATCGAGCTCTCGCTGACGGAGCTCGGGGCGGAGATCGAGCGCGGAGTCGCCGTCGCGCGTGCCTTCGAGGCGTTCGAGACCCCCGTCACCGCGTGAAGGTCCTCGTCCGCGAAACGATCGCGGACGCCGGGATCGAGCTGCTGCGTGCGAAGTTCGACGTCGTCATCGACACGGACTCGCCCCTCGAAGAGATCGTCGGCGACTACGACGCGCTGATCGTCCGCTCGGCGACGAAGGTGACCGCCGACATCATCGAGCGCGCGACCAACCTGAAGGTGATCGGGCGTGCGGGGGTGGGCGTCGACAATGTCGATGTCGATGCTGCGACCAGGCGCGGGATCGTCGTCGCGAACGCGCCCGAGTCGAACGTCGTCTCCGCCGCCGAGCACGCAGTCGGGCTGTTGCTCGCGCTGGCCCGCAACATCCCGCAGGCGCACGCCGCGCTCGTCGCCGGTCGCTGGGAGCGCTCGAAGTGGGGCGGCGTCGAGCTCGCTGACAAGGTGCTCGGCGTCCTCGGCTTCGGCCGGATCGGCCGCCAGGTCGCCCGGCGCGCCCTCGGCCTACAGATGAAGGTCGTCGCGTACGACCCATTCGTCTCGGCCGAACGCTTCCGCGAGCTTGGCGTCGAGAGCGCCACGTTCGACGAGGTGCTGGAGCGCGCCGACTTCCTGACCCTGCACCTGCCGCTGAACGACGAGACGCGTCACTCGATCGACGCGGACGCGATCGGGCGCATGCGCGACGGCGCCCGCCTCGTCAACGCCGCGCGCGGCGAGCTCGTCGACGAAGCGGCGGTCGTCGCGGCGCTGGAGTCGGGGAAGCTCGGCGGCGCCGCGATCGACGTCTTCTCGAAGGAGCCCTACGACGGCCCGCTGCTGAGCGCACCGAACATCGTCGTCACGCCGCACCTTGCCGCCTCGACGGAGGAAGCGCAAGACCGGGCCGGCGTGATCGTCGCTGAACAGGTCGCTGCGGCGCTCGAAGGTGGTCTCGTCACGAACGCCGTCAACATCCCGACGGTCGGTGCCGAGGATCTGGAGGTACTCGGCCCCTTCATTCCGCTCGCCGCGAAGCTCGGTCGCCTGGCGATGGAACTGGCGGGCGGTGACGTCCGGAGAATTGCGATCGAGGTCTACGGCGCACTCGCGGAGAACGACACGCGCCTACTCACGGTCGCCGCACTGAACGGTGCCTTTCAGGGTCACACCGACCAGCCGGTCAACTACGTTAACGCCCCCGTCGTCGCCGCCGACCGCGGCATCGAGGTGGTCGAGGAGAAGCGCCGCTCGTCACGCGACTTCACGAACCTGGTCGCCGTTTCCGCGGACGATGTGCGCGTCGCAGGCACGACGATCGGCACCGACGACCGGCACTGGCTGGTCTCTGCGCTCGGCTTCGAGCTCGACATGGAGCTCGCCCCGCGCATGGCCCTGCTCCTCTACGACGACGTCCCGGGCGTGATCGGCCGCATCGGCAACCTCTTCGGCGCCGCCAGCGTGAACATCGCGAACATGACCGTCTCGCGCAACCGCGAAGGCGGCAAGGCGTTGATGGCGATCTCGATCGACTCGCCCGCCCCGCCGGAGCTGATGGCGCAGCTCCGGGAGGGGATGGACGAGGCGTACGTCATCCAGAGTTAGATGGTTGCCCGACGGGCACAATCGGTCATGCATGACCGACTGGCCCGAGCCCGTGGAGCGCGTTTCTGCCTTTCTGCGTGGTGCAGCGGTCGACGCGCGGATCGAGGAGTTCGCGGAGGGCACCCCGACGGCGCGCGAGGCCGCCCTAGCGGTCGGGTGCGAGCTGGGGCAGATCGTGAAGTCGCTCGTCCTCGTTTGCGACGGCGCCTACGTCCTCGCGCTCGTGCCGGGCGACCGCCGGGCCGACGAGGATGCCGTGCGCGCCGCCGTCGGGGCGCGCGAGGTCCGGGTCGCGACGCCGGACGAGGTCGTCCACGCGACCGGCTTCGAGCCCGGCGGCGTGGCGCCGTTCCCTCAGCGCGCGATCACGCAGACCCTGATGGACGGGTCGTTCTTCGGCTACGAGGAGGTCTGGATCGGCGCCGGTTCGAGCTCGCACATGGCCTCGCTGCGCCCGGCGGAGCTTCTGAGGCTGTCCGGCGCGAAATCAGTAGACCTCGTAACACACGGGTAGAATCCGCACGACCCGCAGGGGCAACCAAAGGAGCGCGTCGTGCAGGAGACCGAAAAGATCTGGATGAACGGGGAGCTCGTCGACTGGGCCGATGCCAAGGTCCACGTGGGCGTGCACGGCCTGCATTACGGCTCGGGCGTTTTCGAGGGGATCCGCTGCTACGACACCCCGAAAGGGCCGGCCGTCTTCCGGCTCGGTGAGCACATGCAGCGTCTGCACAACTCGGCGCGCCTGCTCCACATGCAGATCCCGTACTCGGTCGACGAGCTGAAGGACGCGACGAACGAGCTGCTCGGCGCGAACGGTCTCGACGAGTGCTACATCCGCCCGATCGCGTTCTACGGCTACGGCCAGCTGGGCGTCGCCGCACGCGGCAACCCCGTCGAGACGGTGCTGATGAGTTGGCCGTGGGGCTCGTACCTCGGCGACGAGGGCCTGACGAACGGCATCCGCGCGAAGATCTCCTCCTGGCAGCGGATCCCGCCGAACGTCGTCCCACACGTCGCGAAGGCGACCGGCGTCTATCTGAACTCGATGCTCGCCGTCACCGAGGCGAACAACGCCGGCTACGACGAGGCGATTTTGCTCACACCCGAAGGGACGGTCGCCGATGGCTCCGGCGAGAACATCTTCGTCGTGCGCGACGGCGTCATCTACACACCCGACCTCGCCTCGGGGATCCTGCCGGGGATCACGCGCGACACGGTCACGCAGATCGCCCAGGACCTCGGTCACACCGTGCTCGAGAAGGCGCTCATCCGTTCCGACCTCTACCTCGCGGACGAGGTGTTCATGACCGGCACCGCCGCTGAGGTGACACCGCTCCGCTCGGTCGACGACCACGAGATCGGCGTGGGCGAGATCACGCTGGCGATTCAGAAGGCCTACCTCGACACCGTGCGCGGGAAGAGCGAGCGCTGGTCGCACTGGCTCGACCCGGTGCCACAACTCGCGCGCAGTTGACGGACATCGCCACCGACAGGATCAATCTCAGCGCTCCGTGGATCGACGAGCGCGACGAGGAGCTCGTGCTCGAGGTGCTGCGCTCGGGCTGGCTCTCGCTCGGCCCGACCGGGCCGCGCTTCGAGTCGCTGTTTGCAGACGTGGTCGACGCGCCGCACTGCGCCGCGGTCTCCTCCGGCACCGCCGGCCTGCACCTCTGCATGCGCCTCGCGGGCGTCGGTCCCGGCGACGAAGTGATCACGTCGCCGTACTCGTTCGTCGCGTCCGCGAACTGTGCGATCTACGAGGGTGCGACGCCGGTCTTCGCCGACATCGACCCGCTGACGTTCAACCTCGATCCCGACGCGGTCGCCGCCGCGATCACGCCACGCACGAAGGCGATCGTCGCCGTCGACATCTTCGGGTACCCCGCCGAGTACGACCGGCTGTTGCCCCTCTGCGAGGACAACGGCATCGCGATGATCGAAGACGCATGCGAGGCGCTGGGCGCGACCTACAAGGGCCAGAAGCTCGGCTCGCACGGGCACCCGGCGGTGTGGGCGTTCTATCCGAACAAGCAGATGACGACGGGCGAGGGCGGCGCGGTCACGACGCATGCCGAGGACGAGCACGAGTTGCTGGTCTCGCTGCGCAACCAGGGGCGGCTCGAAACGTCGAGCTGGCTGCAGCACGGGCGCCTCGGTTACAACTATCGACTCGACGATCTCTCGGCCGCCCTCGGTATTGGGCAGCTCGAGAAGCTCGATCGCATCCTCGAGGCTCGCCGTGAGGTCGCCGAGCGCTACAACGACCTGCTCGCCGGCATCGACGTCGAGACCCCGCTGCCAGATGACGAGGACCACACACGCTCGTGGTTCGTCTACGTCGTGAAGCTTCCCAGCGAGGTCGACCGCGACGCCGTGATGGCGCGACTCGCACGCGCAGGTATCGCAACCGCGCCGTACCTGCCGTCGATCCATCTGCAGTCGTACATGCGCGAGCGCTATGGCTTCTCCGAGGGGATGCTCCCGGTGAGTGAGGACTGCAGCGCCCGCACGATGGCGCTCCCGTTCCACGCGCGCCTCGAGCGTTCCGACCAGGAGCGTGTCGTCGACGCGCTCCGCAGCGCGCTCTCCTGAACCTCCAGCGCAACGTTCACGAAGTCGCACCGGAGCTGATCGGCGCGCGGTTCCTCGTCGACGGTGTCGGTGGAACGATCGTCGAGGTCGAGGCCTACGATCCGACGGATGCGGCGTCGCACGCCTTCGGGAACCGACGCACGGCCCGCAACGGCGCGATGTTCCTGGCGGGCGGCCACGCCTACGTCTACCGCTCCTATGGCATCCACTGGTGCCTGAATTTCGTGTGCGGCGGCGTCGGCGAGGCGAGCGCGGTGCTGATCCGCGCGCTCGAGCCGACACAGGGGCTCGACGTGATGCGCGAGCGGCGCGGGGTGGACGACGTGCGCCTCCTCTGCTCAGGCCCCGGCCGGCTCTGTCAGGCGCTTGGCGTGACACGCGAGCACGACGGACTGTCCCTTGAGCAGCCACCGTTCCAACTGACGGCGCGCACCGTCGGCGTGGAGCTCGTCACCGGCCCGCGGATCGGGATCGCGAAGGCCGTCGAGTTGCCGTGGCGCTACGGCCTTGCCGGGTCGCGTTTCGTCAGTCGCCCGTTCAGGCCTTGACGGTCAGTGTGAGCGTCAGTCCGGGTGCCGCAGCGGTCCCGGGACGCAGTGACTGCGCGACGACCTTGCCGGTGTTCCCGCCCTTGATCTTCACATGGAGCTTCAGCCGCGTAAGCTTCGCCTCCGCGCGCGCGAGCTTGAGCCCGACAAGTTTCGGGATCGCACCGTGCAGCGATTTCGGGAGGATGATCGTGATCTTGTCGTATGCCGATGCCGTTCCCTGGCGAGGGAACTGGCCGACGACGACGCCGAGCCGCTCGCCGGGTTTCGCCGGGCGGTAGACGACGGCCGGCGTCAGCGGCTGCCCGTCGAGGCGTGACTTCGCGTTCACGAGCAGGTAGCCGACGACGTCGGGGATCTCCACCTCATTCGGCTTGCACGTCGCGACGTGCGACGGACCGGTGCCGCCGTAGAACTCCATCTGGTAGGAGTTCTTGCAGACACCGTTGTCCCGCATCAGCAGCCCGCCGCGGTTGACGACCGTCACCGGCGCGGCGTATTGCGACGGCGGGTACGTGAAGCCCTGTGGCGTCAGGTGCTTGAGCGCGATCGCCTTCGTCATGAACGACTTCCAGATCAGGGCGGGGAACGTGCCGCCGGCGACCGGGTGCCCGTGGAACTCCGACAGCATCGGCACGAGCTGGTTCGGATAGCCGACCCACACCGCCACGACGAGCTGAGGGGTGTAGCCGACGAACCACGCGTCGCCGTAGTTCTCGGTCGTGCCGGTCTTGCCGGCGACCTGCCAGCCGGGAATCGCAGCCGCCTTCCCGGTGCCGTACTGCACGACGCCCTGCAGCAGCTGGTCGATCGTCTCGGCCTGCGTGCTCGAGAGCACCGGCTTGTTCACCGGGAGGTTCTGCTCGACGCACACGTTCTTCGTGTTGGCCAGGCAGTCGATCGCGCGCGGCGTGTTGCCGAAGATCGAGCCGTCGATGCGATTGCCCCCGTCGGCGAACGCGGTATAGGCGCGGGCCATGTCGAGCGGCGTGGCGGGCTCGGCGCCGAGGCCGATCGCGAAGTAGCCCTTCAGGTTCGGGATGCCGAGGTCTTTCGCCGTGCTCGCGACCGCGCGCGGCCCGACGAGCGCGGTCAGTTGCGAGAACACCGAGTTGTCCGAGTACGCGATCGCCTTCGAGAGGTCGATCGGGCCGAGCGCTTCGCCTTCGAAGTTGTTCACCTGCCAGAGGCGGCCGTCGGCGTTGATCGTCACGTGCTTCGACGAGGTGAGGATGCTCGAGGGGGAGATGCCTTCCTTGAGCGCGGTTGCGAGCACGAACGGCTTGAAGGAGGAGCCGGGCTGGCGCTCGCCTTGCGTCGCGAGGTTGAACTGACTCCGGTGGTAATTCGCGCCGCCGATCATCGCCAGCACCGAGCCCTTCTGCGCGTCGAGCACGACCAGCGCGGCGGTCGGACCGTAGGGCGTCGTCCGTACCGACCCGGGCAGTACCGAGGCGATCGCCTCACGCGCGGCTGTCTGGAGGTCGACGTCGAGCGTCGTCCGCACGCGCAGGCCGCCGCCGAACGTCTTCCTCGGGCCGTACTGCTTGACGAGCTGGTCCTTCACGTAGTTCGCGAAGTACGGTGCGGCGTGGCCTTGCGTCGACGGGAGGTTGACCTGCGCCGGGTCGGGCATCGGATCGTCCTTGCCGTCGCCGTACTGGCTGAGCGTGATGTAGCCCTGCCGGTAGAGCTGGCGCAGCACGAAGTTGCGGCGCGCCTTCGCCGTCTTCGGATGCGCAACCGGGTCCCAGAGGCTCGGGTCCTCGGGGATCCCCGCGAGGAGCGCCGCCTCCGACGGTCGCATCTGCGCGGCCGGATGGTGGAAGTAGATGCGCGCCGCCTGCTCGACGCCGTAGGCGCCGTTCCCGAAGTAGACGGTGTTGAGGTAGGCGGTGAGGATCTTGTCCTTGGACCACCGCTGCTCGAGCTGCCAGGCGAGCGCCGCTTCGAACAGCTTGCGGCCGATGGTCTTCTGACTCGTCAGGTACGCGTTCTTCACGAACTGCTGTGTGATCGTCGAGCCGCCCTGGACGGTGCCGCGACTCGAGATGTCGGTCCAGAGCGCGCGGCCCATGCCGCGCAGGTCGATTCCCCGGTGCTCGTAGAAGCGTCGGTCCTCGACGGCGACGATCGAGTGCTTCAGCCACGGCGAGATGGCGTTCGACTTGACGATGATCCGCGCCTGCGAGCCGCGCAGGATCGAAAGCACGGTGACGCCGTTCGACGCGTAGACGTACGTGTTCGCCTGCGAGCGTTGCGTCTTCGGATCGAGCTTCGGGATCTGGGCGGCGACCGCGGTCAGCAGACCGAAGGTGAACGCCGCCGTTCCGAGCAGCCCGAGGACGGCAAGGAGGGCGAGGAGTCTGAGCTTGCGGATCCGCCGACGCTTGGGTCGGCGCGCGTTTCTCCGGAAGGGCGCCAGAACCGGGGTAGTCTAGCCCCCCGATGGCCCTGGACGATCTGACACGGAATGCGGTCAATGTGCTCCCGGCCGGCGGCCTCGAGCAGAAGCTGAAGCTGGGCCGGCCCCTCCGTGTGAAGCTCGGGATCGACGTCACCTCGCCGGACATCCATATCGGCCGAGCAATCCCGCTCCAGCGGATGCGGGCGTTCCAGGACGAGGGGCACACCGGCGTCCTGATCATCGGCGACTACACCACCCGGATCGGCGATCCGTCCGGCCGCTCGGCAGAACGGCCGATCCTGAGCGACGAGGAGATCGATCGCAACGCCAAGACCTATCTCGACCAGGCGATGGTGATCCTCGATCCCGACCGCACGGAGGTTCGATACAACGGCGAATGGCTCTCGAAGCTCAGCTACGCGGACGTGGTGGGCCTCGCGCGGACGATCACGGTGGCGCGGATCCTCGAGCGGGACGACTTCGAGAAGCGCTTCAAGGGGCAGGAGCCGATCTCGATCTCGGAGCTCTTGTACCCCCTGATGCAAGCGTATGACTCGGTCGCGATCGACGCTGACGTCGAGCTCGGCGGAACCGACCAGCTCTACAACCTCCTCGCCGGTCGAGAAGTGATGCCGCATTACGGCCTCGAGCCGCAGGTGATCCTGACGACGCCGCTGCTTCTTTCCTGGGACGGAACGAAGATGAGCTCGTCGGTCGGCAACAACATTCCGCTGACCGTGGCACCGGAGGAGATGTTCGGGCGGACGATGCGGATCTCCGACGACCAGCTGCCGCAGTGGTACGAGCTGCTCCTGGAGCAGCCGCCGCCTCAGGGAGACCCGCTCGAGGCTGACCCGCTCGAGGCCAAGCTAGAGCTCGCGCGGTTCCTCGTCCGGCGCTCGCACGGCGACGAGGCCGCCAAGGCGGCGGAAGACCACTTCACGCGTGTCGTCCGCGAGGGCGGGGCGCCCGAGGACGTGCCCGAATTGGCACTCCCGGAGGGCGATCCGGTGCATCTGCCGGCCCTGCTCGTCGAGGGGCTCGGCGTCGCCTCGACCTCCGAGGCGCGCCGTCTGATCCAGCAAGGCGGGGTCAAGGTGAACGGTGAGCCGGCGGCGGGCGTCGACCTGCCGCGTCAGGCCCTGGCGGGCGCGCTGCTCCAGGTTGGCAAGCGCAAGTTCGCACGCCTGACCGACGCTCGTTGACAGGGTAGGCCAGGGCGCTATACTTCCCGGGCCGTCCGATCGGACGCGCGTAGGAAAGCCCCTGTTACTCGACCATAGGAGCCTCCCGGCCCGACTCGTTTAAGCTACGATTCGCACCCTCGGAGGCCTCCTGGCGCGAGTCGGAGGTCTTTTTTACGCCGTCTTTCAGACACGGCACTGGTCTTTGAAAACTCAACAGCGAACGTTCTTCGATGTCGAGAACCTCGATCTCGGACAGGCTTCGGCCTGCTCGGGCAAGAG
>JANMWB010000014.1:0-32124 GCA_031393705.1 Thermoleophilia bacterium
GCGCGAGCACGCACGCAGCCTCGCGCCGAGCGGCTACGAGGCCGTGGTCGGCTGGTACCTCTTGCGCCGTTAGTGACCGTGGCCGGGGCCGCGCCTCGACCGGACGCGGGCGACGAGCCCCGGTGCGAGCGCCTGCGCCCAGGCAGCGACGCGGTACCAGCGCGGCACGAAGATCTCGCGCTTGTCCTTGTCGACAGCCTCGAGCAGGCGTTTCACGACAAAGGGCGGGTCGACCACGATCCGCGAGGCGAGCGGCCCGAAGCGCGTGCGCTGCGGGAAGCCTTCGGTCTCGACGAAGCCGGGGTTCACGGTGTGGACCGAGATGCCGCGTGGCCCGAGTTCGACTGCGATCGAGCGTGAGAACGCGAGCTGCGCGTGCTTCGACGCCGAGTACGGGCCTACCGCAACGGTGCCTGCGACCGAGACGAGGTTCACAACGTGCGAGCCGCGCCCGAGCCCGGGCAGAAACGCAAGCGTCGACCAGACGGAGCCGAGATAATTGACGCGGATCACGTGCTCGATCACGTCGGGAGGGGCATCGAGATAGTTGCCGCGCGCACCGACACCCGCGTTGTTCACGAGGAGGTCGATGCGCGGATGCCGTTCGAGCACGCGCACCGCGACGGCCTCGACCGCCGCGCGATCGGCCACGTCGCACTCCTCGTGCTCGTCGGCTTCGGACGGCCGGCGGGAGAGACCCACCACAAGTGTTCCGCGCGCTCGCAGCGCGCGCACCAGCTCCGCCCCGATTCCGGAGGAAGCGCCGGTGACGACGGCTACTTGCAGACTTTGAGCACCCGGCCGGCGGCGGCCTTGTGGCCGGCGGCGTCCGTCACCGTGGCGAGGAGCTTGTGTGCGCCCCGCTTGAGCTTCGCCGTCTTCCACGAGATCGCGTACACGCCGTTTCCGGCCTTGTCGACGCCGATGCGCTTGCCGTTGTCGGTGAACGCGACTTGCTTGACCTTCTTCGTCGAGTCGGCGACCACAACGAGGCGATCGTTCTTGAACGCGCACACGTGCGCGGGCGGCTCGAGCCAGGTCACGGTCGGGCCGTTCACGACGGTCAGCTTGGAACGCTTGAACCGCGTGTTCGGGTAGATGCTGTTGCCGACCGTGTTGATGTTCTTTGCCTCTTGGTAGTCGGAGGCCATCATGATCATGTTCGTCTTGCCGGTCTTGAATTTCGGCGCCGCGGTCGGGATGCCGAAGACGATCAGCCCGCTGGACGGGTCATACGCGGAGGCGCCGACCAGTGCGCCCGAGTAGTTGATCACGAGCGAGAGGGGGTCGACGCCGGAGCCCGTGTCCACGGCTTGCGCGACGATCAGCGGCCGGCCCGCCGTGATGCGGGTCGTCAGCACGCGCACGGACGGCGGTGTCAGGTCGTTGATCCATGCGTTCAGGAGGTACTTGCCCTTTTGCGACTTGTTGGTGAACGAGTCGGCGCGCGAGTCGACTGCGACGTAGAAGCGCTGCAGGAGCGGGAACTGCACGCCCGCGGCGCCGACATCGATGTTCGCGTCGTAGGTCAGCGCGTTCACGTCGGTCGGGATGCCGGCGTAGCCCTGCACGTCGTTTTCGTTCTTCGAACCGAGGACGAACGGATCGATGAGCGCCCCGGGTGTCGCCGCGAGCACCGAGACGCCGAAGTTCACGATCGGCTCGGTGATGTCGACGGAGTACAGATGCTCGGAGCCGTCCTCGTTCATTGTTGCGCCGGTGTAGGTGGGCGGCGGCCCGAACGGTGCGGCCGGGCAGCAGTACGACGAGACGAGGCTCGTGCCGGTCGCGGTATCGCCTGTCTGCAGCTTCTTCAGTGCAACGAACGGCGCATTGCGGAGCGCGGGGCGCTCGAGGATGAACGCGTATGGCACGCGACGCTGCACGCCGTTCCCCGAAAGGACGACGAAGCCGTAGTTGTCGCCGGTTCCCGCGTCGGCCGCGGCGCGCACGACGACGGGAATCGCCACGTCGGCGCCGGAGGCGAGTGAGACCGTGCCCGGAACGTCGATCTGCACCCCGGTCGTCTGCGACTGCGGCGCGAGCGAGACCGTCCAGTTGCCCGCGCCGCCGCCCGCGTCGGACACCGTGAGCAGCATCGACTTGCGCTGCGCACCCGGCGACACGTCGATGCGCTGGAACGAAAGCGACTGTGGGTCGGTAAAGATCTTCGGGTCGTTTGCGGCGACCAGGTTCGCGAGCCCCGCGCCGCCGAGCAGGACCGGCGCTTCCTGGGTGCGGGCGGTGTCGCCCCACGCGGGTCCCGCGGTCGCCATCAGCGCCGACTTCACCTGGTAGGGCGTCCAACCCGGATGCAGCTGCAGCAACAAGGCTGCGGCGCCCGCGATGTGCGGCGTCGCCATTGAGGTCCCTGCGAAGACGGAGAACGTCGACCCTGTGGTCGCGGGTGGCGTCGAGGACAGCACGTCGAGGCCCGGCGCCGAGATGTCCGGCTTCAGCATGTGTCCGAAGTCGGTCGGGCCGGCGGAGGAGAAGCTCGTGATGATCCCACCGCGGTTCGTCGGGATCTCCTGGATCCCGGTCGTCACGCGGATCGGCGCCTGGCCACCGTTCGCTGCGAGGTAGGCGCGGAGTTGCGCGCCGTCGAGGTCGGAGATCATCCCGCCCGCGACCGGCAGGCGAACCGGGATCGGATTCGCCTCGCCGAAGCGGTTGTCGATCAGGATCAGGCCGATCGCGCCGCCGAGGGATGCGCGCTCTGCCTTCGAGATGAAGGTGCACGTGCCGCGATTCGCGAGCAGGATCTTGCCGGTCGCCGAGCCTTTCGGCAGCGTGCCGAGCGACGTGTTCGGGTCGGCGGCCGAGCCGCAGAGGTGCGGTTCGACCGGCTTGCCGTCGGTGCCCATGATCGAGCTGATGTCGACGACCGTCTGGTCGAGCGTCGACCATGCGCCCGGCAGCTTTGCGCCGCCCGCGCTCTGCAGTGGGATCGCGCCGAGCGACGGCGGCCCGTTGACGACGCCGAGCGCAGGTGCGAACACATGGTTGTTCGACGTTGCGGCGACGGCGATCGCATCCGGGGCGGTGCCCGGCGAGCCGGTCGTTCCGAGCCCGAAGTCCTCGCGGTCGTTACCGGCGGCAATCACGGGCACGACCCCTGCGAGCGCGACGTTGTGGATCGTTTCGTACATCGCGTCGTTTGCGGGATCGGTTTGCGGTCCGCCGCCCGAGAAGTTGATGACGTTCATCCCGTCGGCGACGGCGGACTCGAACGCGCTCACGATCTCGGGGGTGTTCGCCTGGTGGCCAAGCGGCGTCGGCACGGTGAAGACGCGGTAGTTGCCGATCCAGGCCTTCGGTGCCACGCCAGCAAGGTTGGCGACGGCCGGATGGTCCGGGCCTGCGGGCGCGTTGGTGCCCTCATCGCCGGCTGCGATGCCGGAGACGTGCGTGCCGTGCGGCTCCGACTTGTCGAAGGCGGTCGCGCTGAGCTCGTCCCGCACCGGGCCGGGGAACGAACGCGCGACGATCACCTTCGGTGTCGTCAGCTTCGTGTCGCCGCGCGGGAAGCCGGCGGGATAGGAGAAGCCGGTCGGGTTGAGGAACGGGCTCGTCGAATCGACGCCCGTGTCGACGACCGCGATCTTGATGCCCTGGCCCTTGTCGCCGGTCGCGGCCTGCAGGTCGGTCGCCTTGATCACCGACGGGCCGCGGTCCATCGTCGAGTAAAAGGAGAGGTTCGGATAGATCTTCGTCACGGCGCCGACGCCGAGCAGCTTCGGCAGCGACTTCGCGGGGAGCCGGACGGTGATGCCGTCGAGCAAGATCGAGAAGCGCTCCTCGAACTGGGCACTCGGGATTGCAGCGCGCACCTGCGCTGCGGCGGCGTCCTGCAGCTTCGCGAGCTTCGCAAGGTACGTCCGGGAGCTTGCGCTGTTGACGTTCAGGTGCTGGGCCCGAGACGCGGAGGAGAGCGAGCGGTTGGAGGTCCACGCGGCGAGCGGCGGCGCCGAGAGGCGGACGATTACGCGTGTCCAGCCGCGCTGGCCTGCGCCCGGCATCTGGAGCACGCCGGCCCGGACGCGGGGGAGCGCTGCTTCGCGCGCATCGCGGCGTATCGGGGTCAGTGCGGCAGAGGCCGAGGTCGCCGCCACGAGCCCGATAACCGCCGTCAGCATCAAGGGGCGACGCAAGGTTCCGCACCTTAGCCGATCCGCGGTTAAAGTCGCCCCCGTGTTCGAGGGAAAGAACGCCCTGATCCTCGGGGTCGCCAACAAGCGTTCAATCGCCTGGGCGATCGCGAAGCGACTCGCCGACGGCGGGGCGAAGCTCGCCTTCACCTTCCAGGGCGAGCGCATCGAGAAGAACGTCCGCGATCTTGCGGACTCCGTCGCGAGCCCGCTCGTTACGGAACTCGACGTCCGCGACGATGCTGCGATCGCGCGTGTGTTCGCGGAGGTGTCTGAGGTGTTCGACGGGAAGTTGGACATCCTGGTGCACTCGGTGGCGTTCGCGGCGGCCGAAGATCTGGAGGGCCGTTTCACCGATACGCCCCGCGACCGGTTTTGGATGGCGATCGACATCAGCGCGTACTCGCTTGTCGCGACCGCGCGCGCTGCGGAACCGCTGATGACGGCCGCCGGGGGCGGCTCGATCGTGACGATGACCTACCTCGGCGGCGAGCGGGCCGTGCCGCATTACAACGTGATGGGCGTCGCCAAGGCGACGCTCGACTCGTCCGTCAAATACCTCGCCTGGGATCTCGGCGAGAAGAACATCCGCGTCAACGCCGTCTCGGCAGGTCCGGTGCGCACGCTGGCCGCGCGCTCGATCGCAGGCTTCACGACGATGGAGTCGATGTTTGAGGAGCGCGCGCCTCTTCACCGGCACATCGACGCGGACGACGTCGGCGCGGCGGCGGCCTACTTGCTCTCGGACGACGCGAAAAACGTCACCGGCACGACGCTCTACGTCGACGCCGGTTACCACTCGATGGGTATGTGATCGGGGTCCGGATCACATGCAACCTGATTCGGTGTCAGCCGAACCAGGTTGCTGAGTTTCTGACCTAGCTACGCAACGCCGTGCACGCCGCAAGCCACTCCTCGACGTCGGGCACGTCGCCCGTCTCGTAGTACCAGGCGTTCCGCACTATTCCGCTCCCGTCGATCAAGAACGCCGTGCGCTGGGCGACATCATGGAAGCCGCGGAACTCGAAGCCGATGCCGAAGCCGCGCACGGCCTCGCCGTTGAAGTCCGAGAGCAGCCCGAAGTTCAGGTCGAGCGCCTGCCGCCACGCGATGTGGCACCACGGCGAGTCGCGTGAGATCCCGACGGGCTGCACCCCCGCTGCTTCGAATGCCGCTCTCCTGTCACGCAGGAGCTCCATTTCGTTCGTTCAGGTGGCGGACCAGTCGAACAGATAGAAGACGAGCAGCTTCGGCCCGTCCTCGAGCAGTTCCGCCATCGTCACAGGTTCGTTCGGGCCGAGAAAGACCGACACCTCGGGGACGCGTTCGCCAGCCTGCAGCATTTGCCGAGCCTACCTAGAGCCTCTAACAGCACCACCGCTGATCGAGTTGCAGCACCGGCCCCAGGTGATCGCTGCGCGGGAACTGCTCCTTGATGTTGCCGACCGCATGCACCCGCGAGCCGTGGAGGAAGAGCCACTGGTCTGCCGTCGGCCACGTGAGCAGGAGCCAGCGGCCGTCGGGGGACCAGACGAAGTCGCCGAACGTGCCCGGCCCGGAGAACACTGTGTGGGCATGACCGGGCCGGTCGACGTCGACGAGCCGCACCGAGCTTCCGGTCGTCGCGCGGATTGAAAGCGCAAGCTGGTGCGAGCCTGGCTGAAACGCAGCGTCGACGAAGCCTTCGCCGAGGGTCGCCACCGTGCGGTGCACGCGTCCCTGCCCCGTGAGCACGATCACCTTGTGGCTCGACGTCACCGCGAGGTAGCGCCCGTCCGTCGACCAGACGAGGTCGCTCGGGAGGACGGAGATCGGCGCGCGCCAGACGAGGCGCCCCGAGTCCGCATTGCGCAACATGATCGCTCCGCCGGAGAAGAACGCGACGGTGTGCAAGCGAAGGGGATCCCACGCCGGCGGAACGTCCTGCGCGTACCGGTCGAGCAAATGGTCGCCCGTCCCGTCGCCGGCGACCACACGCAAACCGGCGGGTGTCAGGTAGGCGATCCGCGTGTCGAGGCGCGTGCCTTCCCAGCGGGGCCAGGATGCGCGACGGGGCAACGTCCAGCGGATCCCGTCGTTGACGTTGAGCGCAACGAGCTGGTTCGGCGTCGTCGCGATCACGTAGAGCCCATGCGGTGACCACTGCGCGTCGGTGTACGACCCGATGCGCCGCTTGAGACCGTTGTCGTGGATCAGCCAGACGCCGCCGTGCTCGGCCGAGACGACGAGCAGTCGTCCCTTGCTGGGGAGCGAGAAGAGCGCCGGCTCGGCGTGCTGCACGCCGACCGCTTCGCGCACCTTCTGAAAGACAGCGTGACCCGGCGGCGTCGTGATCGCTGCGACGACGACCACGGCGGCGGCGACGAGTGCAGGCACGAACGGGCGGCGCTTACGCCGCGGCGCGGGCGACCGCTCGTCGTAGGCCTGCTTGACGACAGCCCAGGCGCGCCGCTCGGCGTCTCTCATTCCGCGTCCTCCTTCATGCGGTCGAGGCCGCGGCGCAGGCGCGAGTTGACGGTGCCACGCGGCAGGTCGAGCAGCTCGGCGATCTCGCCCGGCGTGTACTCGAGGACGTAGCGGAGGACGACGACCGCCCGGTGCTCCGCCGGGAGCTCGGCGATTCGGGCGAGCGCGTTGCCGTCGCGCTCGCGCGCCGGTGTCGCAGGGAGATAGTCCCCGAGCTCGACCTCGGCACGCAGTTTGCGCGCGCGCGTCCAGTCGATCGCGCGGTTGACGACGATGCGGTGGAGCCAGGGGCCGAAGGGGCGTCGGCGGTCGAAGCGTTCGAGGTTGCGCACAGCGGCCAGGAATGCCTCCTGCGCGATGTCCTCTGCGGCTGCGGCGTCACCGGTGACGAGATGGGCAGCGCGGTAGGCGCGAGGCCAATGCTCGCGAAAGAGCCGCTCGAGGTCGGCGACAGACCCCTGCTGGGCACCCCTGATCCAGGCGCGCTCTGCCACCCATCGACTCTACGACGCAAGAAGGGCATAAGGTCCATACGGCTCCGGGACCTCTGGCGGTCCAGGAGACGTATTGATCGACATGAAGCGACTCGCGCTCATCGGCTTCCTGGTCCTCGCGGCCGCCCTTCCGGGCGCCGCCCCCGGCGCCGGCTGCAGCCCGCTCGACTGCGCCGCGAGCGGCGTTCCTGTCGGGAACGGCTACCTCGCTGCGCGCCCCGGCGGTGCCCACGGTGTCGCCCAGATCGTCGATCTCCGCACCGGTGAGGTGAAGTGGCGGCTCCCGCAGGGGATGCTCAACGGCCGCACGCTCGTCGAGCAGCCTCAGTCCCAGCAGCTCGTCTGGCACGACGCGATCAGCGGCAAGGAGACCGGCAGCGCCACGATCCAGGCGGCAGGCCCGTTCTCGCTCGTCGGGCTCTCGCAGGACGGCAACCGGGCCGTGCTCGTCAACATCTCGAAACAGGAATCGACGTTCGCGGTCGTGTCGCAGTCAGGCGAGCAGACGTTGACGCTTTCGACGAAGAACTGGGGCTTCGACGCGTTGAGCGGCAACAAGCTCTATCTCCTGAAGTACCTCAACAGCGGTTACGAGATCTGGCTGTACGACCTCGCGACGGGCGAGCTCGGCGCGAAGCCCTTGAAGGATCCAAAGGCTTCCTCGACGATCTGGGGCCTCGCGTGGGATCGCGTCGCCTCGGCGGACGGGCGGTACTTGTTCACGCTCTACGTCGGCGGCAACGGCGGTGCGATGGTGCACCAGCTCGACCTGAAGACGTCGGCGGCGCGGTGCATCGATCTGCCGGGAACCGGTGACTTCAACTCGACGGTGACCTGGGCGATGGAACTGTCGCCGAACGGGAAAACGCTCTGGGCCGTCAACCCCGGCTACGGGCGCGTCGTCGGCATCGACGTCGGCACGCGGAAGGTACGCATGGCGTTCCGCTTCAAGAGGACGTCGGTGTACGACAACGGCCCGACCGCTTCGGTCTCAGCGATCTCGCCGGACGGCTCGCAGATCGCACTCGGCGTCGCCGGCAAGCTCTTCTACGTCTCGCTGGCGCGCCGCGCCGTCGTCAACGGCGTCCCGCACGCAGCGGTCGCGCTGGGGTATGCGCCTGACGGCACGACGTTGTGGGTCGTCGGCAAGGGCGAGCAGGTCACCGCGCTACCGGCGCTCTAGGCGGGCGTGCGCTCGGCCGTGGCCTCGGTCGCGATCGAGACCTCGCGCACGACTTCGACGATGTCGCGGTTCGCGTTCCAGACACGGAGCTGGCGATCTGCGCCGTTGCCGCGCGAGAGGATGTCGCGGATGCCCTCGAGCTCACGCTCGGAGCCGAGCTCGCGGGCGTGCGGTTCGACATCCCGCAGGGTTCGGCGGATCAGCTGTGCGACCGGCACGCGGTTTCGGCGGCCTGTGGCGAGGTCCATGATCGGCGCTTCGAGCCCGTAGCGAGCCGCGAGCCATTTGTTCTCGGTCGTGAGCATGCGGTGCCAGCTCGGGACCTCTTTGCCGGACTCGTGCACCTCGCAGTACATCTTCACGATCGCCTGAAAGAACGCCGCGATCGCGACGACGTCTTCGAGACGCGTCACCGCGTCGCAGACCCGCATCTCGATCGTCCCGAGCCGCGGGTGGGGACGGATGTCCCACCAGATGTGTGTGTAGTCGGCGATGCATCCCGTGCGCTCGAGCTGGCCGACGACCTCTGCGTAATCGGCGTAATCCTTGAAGCGCGGCGGCGGGCCTGAGCGCGGGAACGCGGCGAACACCATCTGGCGGCTCGACGAGAGGCCGGTCGGCTCGCCGCGCCAGAACGGCGAGTTCGCCGACAGCGCGAGCATCTGCGGCAGGTGCAGCAGCAGCCCGTTCATTACCTGGATCACCTTCTCGGGATCGTCGACCGCGACGTGCATATGCATGCCGAAGATCAGCTCGCGCCGCGCGATGTACTGCAGCTGGTCGACGAGCTGGCGGTAGCGGTCGCGCGCGGTGATCCGCTGCCGCTCGAAGAGGCTGAACGGATGTGTCCCGGCGGAGCCGAACCTGCAGCCCTCCGAGCGCGCGATCTCGGCGACGTGGCCGCGCAGCTGCGCGAGGGCTCGGTACACATCACCAGCGGTACGGCAGACCGGCGTCGTCACCTCGAGCACCGACTGCATCAGCTCGGCGTGAATGCGGTCCTCGTACTCGCCGGCGTTTGCAACCGCCGCGAGCACCGAGTCGATGTGCTGCACGAGATCCCAGGTCTCCGGGTCGAGCAGCATGTACTCCTCTTCCACGCCGAGCGTGTACGGGTCGCTCTTCCCGAAGGAATGATCGAGCACGCTGGCCTGCGCCCCGCCGAGGCCCTCGGCGCCCTTGCCGGTGATCGACGCGGGAAAGATCTGCTTGCTCATCGCCCCAGTATCACCGCCTCGGCTTCGATCTCAACAAGCCAGCGTGGGTCGAGTAGTGCGGTGACGATCCCGGTCAACGCGGGACGCGCCGTCGCGAACGCCTCGCCGTGGGCGCGGCCTGCCTCGGCGGCGTGCGCTGCGTCGGTGACGTAGATGCGCGTCCGCACGACGTCATCGAGGGATGCACCCGCGTCCCCGAGCGCGCGCTCGACGATCCGCAGGCAGACCTGCGCCTGCTCGTACGGCGTCCCCGGCGGGTCGGCATCGCCGGGCATGATCGGTGCGGTCCCGGCGACCCAGACGTGATTGCCGACGCGCACGGCCCGCGAGTAGCCGTACTGCTCCTCGAGTGCCGCCCCTGATGAGATGCGCTGACGCTCCACGTGGGTAGTCTCGCCGCCGTGGACGCACTGCGCCAGGTCGACGGGTGGCCCTGCGAGAACGTAGCCGTCGCCGTGACCGGTGTGATCGACGCGAGCCACGGGGATCCGGCACGCAGATTCCCCTGGGCGTCGGTGAGCAAGCTCGCAACGACGGTTGCGATGCTCGTCGCCGCCGAGGAGGGAATCCTCGACCTCGACGAGCCCGCCGGCCCGCCCGGGTCGACCGTCCGCCACCTCCTTGCGCACGCCTCCGGGCTGCCGTTCGAGCGTGGCGCGCCGATCGCGCGACCGGGGACGCGGCGCATCTATTCCAACTACGGCTTCGAGGTGGCGGCCGCGCAGGTCGAGGAGCGCTCCGAGATGCCGTTCCCGGAGTACTTCGCGTCGGTGTGGCAGGGGACGGGCGTGGTGCTCGAAGGCTCGGCGGGCTCCGGCGTCGAGGGAACGCTCAACGACCTGGTGGCAGTCGCGCACGAGCTGCAGCAGCCGGCGCGCATCGCGCAAGAGACGCTCGACGAGGCGCGCACCGTTCAGTTCCCCGGTCTCGTCGGCGTCGTTCCCGGATTCGGCCGGCAGGAGCCGAACGACTGGGGTCTCGGCCTTGAGTTGCGCGACGCCAAGTCGCCGCACTGGACCGGCGCGCAGAACGCGCCGGGGACATACGGCCATTTCGGCCGCAGCGGCACGTTCCTCTGGGTCGACCCGGAGGCGGGCATCGCACTCGCGTGCCTGACGGATCTCGCTTTCGGCGACTGGGCGGCCGACGCATGGCCGCGCCTGTCCGACGCGGTCCTGTCTGAACTCGGCCAAGTGATGTAGAGGTACCTCTACGTCACTTCGTCCCAAGCAGACATGTCCCCGGGACTGGCCCCGGGACATGTCCTATTCGGACAGGAACTCGAGCAGGAGGGCGTTCAGCTCTTCGGGCTGTTCGATCCCGACGAGGTGGCCGGCGCCCGGGACGATCGCCAGGTCGGCGTTCGAGATCCCGTCCGCCAGGTGCTCTGCGATCGCGTGGAAGTCGGCATGGTCGTCAGTGCCGACGATCACGAGCGTCGGCATCGTGAGTTTCGAGAGCGACCCCAGCTCCGGCCAGATCAGCTCCGGCTCCTCATGCGCCGTCTGCAGCTCGAGCGCGCGGCGCTGCTGCGGCCGAACCTCGTCGCGGTGCTCCGGCTTCACCCAGAACTCCATGTTCACCTCGGTCGCTGCGTCCAGGTCGCCCGACTCGATCGCCCGCTCCTCCGCCTCGAAGTAGCCGCGCATCTCCTCGGTCCAGTCCCAGACGGGCAGACCCGCGCCCACGAGCACGAGGCGCTCCACCTGGTCGGGGTATGCGAGCGCCGTCCGCAACGCGACCGCGCCGCCGAACGAGTTGCCGATCAGAACACCCGGCAGGAACTGCGCCGTGAACTCGACGAACGAGAACGGCTCGGTCGGCAGCGGGTTCTCGCCCCAACCCGGCAGGTCGGGTGCGATCACGTGATGCTCGCGTTCGAGTGCTGCGACTTGGCGCTTCCACAGCCGTGAATCGCCGAGTGCGGAGTGCAAGAGGACGACGCGCATCTAGCGATTCTCCATCATGTGCACCTCATGGGTGTACTCGACAACTGGCGCTTCTGTCCTCGCTGCGGCGGGGAGCTCGAGATCGCCGAGGATCATCTCGCGTGCGCGGCGTGCGGCGAGCGTTACTGGGCGAACGCGATTCCGGGCGTCCAGGGCATCCTCGAGCGCGACGGGTGCGTGCTGCTGGCACGTCGCGGCCGCGAGCCGCGTCGCGGTCACTGGGATCTCCCGGGCGGCTTCCTGCACGAGACGGAAGCTCCGGTCGACGGTCTGAAGCGCGAGTTCCTCGAGGAGACCGGGCTCGAGATCGAACCGGTCGAGCTGATGCGCATCGACGTCGAACCGTACGACGGTCGCCATGTGTTCTCCGTCACGTGGATCGTGCGCGGCGAGGGCGACCCGGTCGCCGCCGACGATGTCGACGAGCTGCGCTGGTTCGCCCTCGACGCGCTGCCGGACGAGATGGCGTTCCCAGGCCAGGACAAAGTCCTACGCGCCTGGGCGGCGCGGCAGCAAGACGCGTAGAGCGCGGGCCTCGATCGTGAACTCGATCGGAGTCTCGAGCACCTCGGGCTCGCCGTCGACCGCGGCGTCGAGCCGCCCGGCCCTTGCATCGATCGTGAACGTCTCCGCTTGGCGCTCGATCCAGCCGCCGCGGAGGAGCCCGGTCGGCACGTAGAGACCCAACCGGCCCGCGTCGAGGCGATCCCGCTCGCCGAGCGAAACGAAGTCGAGCTTGTACTCGTTGTTCGAGACGAGCACCACGCGAGCCTCGATCGATTGGCTGTCGACCGTGATGCCGAGCGGGTGCCGATGCTGCGCGAGGATCGCGAACGCACGCAAGCGCGCGAACGCGTTGCTGCGGCGCCGATGGCGTTCCCGTCGATGAACGAGCTTTGCGTAGATGCCGAGCGAAACGTTGTTCAGGAAGAGCCGCCCGTTGGCGCGGCCCACGTCGATCGCGCGCTCTTCGCGGTGCACGAATGCGTCGAGCGCACCGATCGGATCGTCGCGGTCGAGACCGATGTCACGTGCGAAGTGGTTGCGCGTTCCAAATGGGATGCACACGAACGGCAGGCCGCGTTCCAGCGCGACCTCGGCGACGAGGGCGAGCGAACCGTCGCCGCCCGCGATCCCGAGCGCATCCGCATCGGCCCTTCGCGCGAGGTCGGGCACGTCGTCGCCTTCCTCGAGCACGTGCACGTGGATGCCACGCGACTGCGCCGCCTGGAGAAGCTCGTCGGTTGCGTTGCCGCTCCCGGAGTTGGGATTGACGATCAGGAATCCGGCCATTCACGCCCTATACCTGGGCATGCCCGTTCCTAAAGATGGGCCGTCCGGCTCATGCGTACGTCCGCCTGAGGGACAATCATCTCGAACGATGGACGACCGCGGCCCGCTCCACCGAATCGACGAGGACCTCTCCGACACCTGGATCGAGGAGTGGGCCGAAAGCGGCGTGCAGGCAATCGAGAACTACCTCGCCAAGCACCTCGCGTTTCTGAGCTTCCTCGACGAAGCCTCGGCGTAGTTCGCTCGACAGAGAGCTAGCAAGCGGGGAGGCCTAGGCCTCCACCGCCGCCAGACCCAGAGCCTTCTCGAGCGAGCCTTTCGGCATGGCGCCGATTGCAGACGCCTGCGGCTCGCCGTTTTCGAACAACACCATGAACGGGATCGACGCGACGCCGTAGCGCTGCGCGAGGTCCTGCTGCTCGTCGATGTTGACCTTGACGATCTTCACGCCGTGCTCGTCGGCGATCCGGTCGAGCACCGGGGAGACGGCGTGGCACGGGCCACACCACTCGGCCCAGAAGTCGACGATCACCTTGCCGTCGGACTTCAGAACTTCGGCTTCGAACGTCTCGGTCGTTGCAGTAGATGACAATTGATTCCTTTCGTGTAGTCCTTGCATTCCTTCCAACGCGGAGCCGGGCGTGATTCTTCCCGGTCGCTACGATCGCTCGCATGTTTACCCCGCTACCGGACAAACCCGATCATCCGGCTCTGGAGCTGGAGATCCTGGACGTCTGGGAGCGGGATCAGACCTTCGAGCAGCTTCGCGAGCTGAACCGCGGCGGCCCTCACTGGTCGTTCATCGACGGGCCTGTGACAGCGAACAAGTCGCTCGCCGTCCACACTGCCTGGGGCCGCACGCTCAAGGACGTCTTCCAGCGCTACAAGGCCCTGCGCGGGTTCGATCAGCGCTTCCAGAACGGGTACGACTGTCAGGGGCTCTGGATCGAGGTCGGCGTCGAGCGGGAGCTCGGCCTGAACTCGAAGCCCGAGATCGAGGAGTACGGCCTCGAGAATTTCGCGCGCAAGTGCCGCGAGGTCGTCGTGCGGTCGGCCGAAGAGTTGGAGCGAGGATCGAAACGCCTTGGCCAGTGGATGGACTGGGGCAACGACTACTTCACCTTCAGCGACACGAACATCGAGTACATCTGGAAGTTCCTGAAGATCGTCAACGAGCGTGGCTGGCTCTACATGGGCCACCGCTCGACCGAGTGGTGCCCACGCTGCGGTACGTCGCTCTCCCAGCACGAGCTGAGCCAGTCGGGCGTCTACCAGGATCGCGCCGACCCGTCACTCTTCGTGCGCTTCCCGCTGCTCGACCGCGAAGGCGAGTTCGTGGTCGTCTGGACGACGACCCCGTGGACGCTGCCCGCGAACGTCGCCGCCGCTGTGCATCCGGACGAGGAGTACGGCCGGCGCGAGAACGGCGAGTGGGTCGCGGTGAAGCTCTTCCCCGACGACACGTTCGTCGAGAAGCTGCAGGGGTCGGCGCTTGTCGGCTGGCGCTACCGCGGGCCGTTCGACGACCTCGGTCCGGGCGCGTCGGTCGAGCACCGCGTGATCCCGTGGGAGGACGTGACGATGGACCAGGGCTCCGGGATCGTCCACATCGCTCCCGGCTGCGGTGGCGAGGACTTCGAGCTCTCGAAGGTGCACGACCTCGCGGTGCTGACGCCCGTCGACGAGTCGGGCCGGTTCTACGACGACTACGGCTGGCTGCACGGCCTATCGACCGGCGAGTCCGCGGACCAGATCATCGGCAGGCTGGGCGAGACCGGCTTCCTCGTCGCGGCCGGGCTCTACACGCACGCCTATCCGCACTGCTGGCGCTGCGACACGCCGCTGATCTTCCGGCTCTCCGACGACTGGTTCATCGGCGTCGACGAGATCAGGCCGAAGCTGCTCGAGGAGAACGCGAAGGTCGAGTGGGTGCCCGAGTACATGGGCAAGCGCATGGACGACTGGCTGCACAACATGGGCGACTGGAACATCTCGCGCCGCCGCTACTACGGCCTCCCGCTGCCGTTCTACCCGTGCTCGTGCGGCCATCTGAATGTCGTCGGGTCGAAGGCCGAGCTCGGTGAGCGCGCGACCGAAGGCTTCGAGCAGATCGAGGAGCTGCGGCGGCCGTGGGTCGACCGTGTGCCGATCCGCTGTGAGGCGTGCGACGAGGTCGTGACGCGCGTCCCCGAGGTCGGCGATGTCTGGCTCGACGCCGGCATCGTCCCGTTCTCGACGCTCGGCTGGGAGAACCCGGAGTGGATCCCGGAGGGGTACGCGACCGGCGCTGCGCGTGGTTTGACGAAAGCCGATCTTCCGGATCACGCGTACTGGGAGAAGTGGTTCCCGGCGCACTGGGTCTCCGAGATGCGTGAGCAGATTCGTCTGTGGTTCTACTCGCAGTTCTTCATGTCGGTCGTGCTTGTCGGCACGTCGTCGTACAAGCGCGTGCTCGGCTACGAGAAGATGCTGGACGAGCACGGGCGCGAGATGCACGGCTCGTGGGGGAACATGATCAAGGCTGAGGATGCGTTCGATCAGATGGGCGCAGACGTGATGCGCTGGCAGTTCGCCGCTCAGCCGCCGGACCGCAACCTGCTCTTCGGCTTCGGCCCCGCGCACGAGATCAAGCGCAAGTTGCTCACGTTCTGGAACTCCGTGAAGTTCCTCGTCGACTACGGGAACATCGAGGGGTTCACGCCGTCGTGGGACCGTTTGGAGCCGGACGTCGATCTGCGCCCGTTGGACCAGTGGTTGATCGAGCGCACGAAGCAGCTCGTCGTCGAAGCGACCGAGGCGTACGAGGCGACGCTGACCGTCGACGTGATCCGCGCGTTCGACTCGTTCGTCGACGACGTCTCCAACTGGTACATCCGCCGCTCGCGCCGCCGCTTCTACGCATTCGACGAGGCCGCGTTCAGGACGCTCTGGTACGCGCTCGTGCAATCGCTGCGCGTTATCTCGCCGGTGATGCCGTTCCTCGCCGAGCACCTCTGGAGCAACCTCGTGCCCGACGGGCCGAGCTCCGTGCACCTTGCGCCGTGGCCCGACCCTGTGGAGCCCGACCGCGAACTCCTGGCGGAGATCGCCGAGGTCAGGCGCGTCGTCGAGCTCGGCCGCCAAGCGCGCTCCGCGTCGCAGCTCAAGCTGCGGCAGCCTCTGCGCCGGCTCGTCGTCGCAGGCGCATCGGAGCGCGCGCAAGCGCACACCGACGAGATCGCGGAAGAGCTGCGCGTCAAGGGGGTCGAGTTCGGCGAAGTCGAGGCATCGGAGCTACGCGTGAAGCCGAATCTGCCCGTGCTCGGACCGAAGTTGGGCGCGAGGCTGCGCGACGTGTCCGAGCAGCTCCAGCGCGGCGCGTTCGAGGAACTCGAAGGAGGTCGCTTCAAGGTCGACGGCCACGTGCTCGAGCCTGACGAAGTGCTCGTCGAGCGCGTGGGTCGCGAGGGCTGGGCGGTCGCGAGCGAGGACGGTGTCACCGTGGCGCTCGACACCGCTCTCGACGACGAGCTGTTGCTGGAAGCGCGCCTGCTCGACCGCGTCCACGAAGTGAACGTGCTGCGCAAGGAGACCGGCCTCGAGATCACGGACCGCATCAGGCTCTGGATCCCCGACGCGGACCTGCTCGACCGCTACTCGGAGCGGCTTGCGTCCGAGACACTCGCCGTCTCCGTCGAGCTCGGCGAGCTGCGGATCGAGAAGGCGTGACCCGGCTCGTCCTGCTCCTGCTCGCGGGAGCACTCGTCGCGGGCTGCAGCGCGACGTCGAAGCAGCCGAAGGCCGACCCGGGCGCCTTCGCGACGAAGGTCGTGGGCCTGATCGTGCACAACAAGTACTCGGCCGTGTGGGGCGACCTGCACTCCGCCGACAAGCAGGTCGCGCCGTCGAGTGAGTACATCGGCTGTGAGATTCGCAACCCGGTGATCGCCGTGCCGCGCACGGTGAAGGTGTTGAGCGTGAAAGACGAGTCGATCGGGATCGGCGACGGCAGGTTCGTCGACAGCAAGGCGGTTGCGATCCGGCTCGGCTTCGCCGGCGACTTCAACGTGACGCACACCGTTCACGTGGTGGCCGATCACGGCAAGTGGGCGTGGATCCTGCCGGCGTGGCGCTACCGCGACTACAAGGGCGACACCTGCCCGACAGACGCCGGCTCGGCGCCGCCGCCGGTCCAGTCCTAGCGCTGCGCGTCGGCGAGCGCGAGCTCGCGGCGGAGCTCAACCGGCAGACGGAACTCGACGTCTTCGTCCACGAGCCGGTACGGCTCGATCTCCGTCGTGCCATGCGCGCGGAACCAGTCGCAGACGCGTTCGACGAGCTTCTCCGGTGCGGACGCACCGGACGTGACACCGACGACCTCGACGCCGTCGATCCACGCTTCATCGATCTCGGTCTCGTCGTCGATCAGATGCGATGCGACGCCGTTCGCGCGCGCCACCTCGACGAGCCGGTTCGAGTTGGACGAGTTGCGCGACCCGATCACGAGCAGCAGCTGGATCTCGGCGAGCATCTCCTTGACCGCCCACTGGCGGTTGGAGGTCGCGTAACAGATGTCTTCCTTCTTCGGTGCGTAAATGTCGGGGAAGCGGCGGCGAAGCGCGGAGATGATCTCGCCCGTCTCGTCGACCGACAGCGTCGTCTGCGTGACGTAGGCGAGCCGCGTTCCCTCCGGAAACTCGAGTGCGTCGGCGTCGGCGACAGACTCGACGAGCACGATCGAGTCGGGCGCTTCGCCCATCGTCCCGACGACCTCCTCGTGGCCTTCGTGGCCGATCAGGAGGACGGTGTAGCCGGCGGCGGCGTAGCGGCGGGCCTGCACGTGCACCTTGGTGACGAGCGGGCAGGTCGCATCGATCGTGTTCAGCTGCCGCGCGGCCGCGTTCGCGTGCACCGATGGCGCGACCCCGTGCGCGGAGAAGACGACCGTCGCGCCTTCCGGCACCTCGGTCTCCTCATCGACGAAGACCGCGCCGCGGGCCTCGAGATCGCGGACGACGTGCAGGTTGTGGACGATCTGCTTGCGGACGTAGACAGGCGGGCCGTAGAGCTCGAGGGCCTTCTCGACCGTGTCGACGGCGCGCTCGACCCCGGCGCAGTAGCCGCGGGGTGATGCGAGAAGGACCTTTCTGACCACAAACTCATCGTAGCCTTGGGGCTCTTAGACGCCAGCGGGGCGAGCGGCGAAGCCGCGGTCGGTGAGTCCCAGAAACGAAGAAGCCCGCTGCTTCGGGGGGTCGTCGCAGCGGGCCTCTCGTGATTGCTAACCGCGGCTATGGCCAGGAACGCGCGCCACGGTTCGCATCGCCCAGTGCCGTCCACGCTAACGCGGGAGGCCGCCGGAAGAAATGGGCCAGAAGGCCCATCTTTACAAGGTGGGCGCGTATTGATCCGTCGGCGTACCATTTGGCCCCCAGGGTGAGCCAGGCAACCGAAGCTGTCCTCTTCAACGGCCTGCCGTTGCTTCTGCTTGCCGCCGCATATGCGGCGATGACCGGAGCGGTGCTGCCACTCCACTGGCGCGACCGCGCCCAGGCCCACCCGCTCGACTGGGCGATTGTGCTCGTCTTCCCAGGGTTCGCGATGGCCGCCGGGATCTTCGGCGTGCTCGTCCTCCGCGAGCGACGACCCTTCGGCGGCCACATCTGGCTCTCCTTCGCCGCCGTGCTGCTCGCGCTCCTGCCGGCGCTGCTCCTGCTCGCCCGTTGGCGCGACCGCGCCTTCGTCGTTGGTGGGATCGGCCGGACGAAGGAGGCGGAGGAGCGGGTCTCGGCCCGCGACCGTGAACTGGGTGCGGTCGCCGAGCTTTCGAATGCGCTCAGCCGCGCGCACGACCTGGTCGGAGTCGCGCGCCCGCTCGTCCGCCAGGTCACCTCGCTGCTCGGCGTCGGGTTCTCGGGCGTCGCGGCCGTGACCGGCGACAACGATCACGGCAACGGCGTGTACGCCGAGCTGAACGGTGAAGCCGCGGATTGGTGGGCTTCGACGAGCGTCGACCTGCGCAGCGAGCCCTCGGGCATCGCGAGTGCGGTGTTCGATGCCTCGCCGGTGACGGTCTACGACGTGGCGAGCTCGACGCTCGTCAGCCCGCGACTTGTGCAACGGGTCGGAGCGCAGAGCGGCGCGTGGATCCCGATGATCGCCGAGGAGCGGGTGATCGGTGTGCTGGCCCTCGCCTCCACGGATGGCAAGCGCGCGTTCTCGACCGAGGAGCTTGCGCTCCTGCAGGCGCTCGCCTCCGAGGCCGCGCTTGCGCTCGACCGGCTGCGGTCGGCGTCCGCGCTCTCGGATGCGCTCGAGCGCGAGCAGCGCATCGCGGACATCGTCCGGCACATTCGTGCGGAACTCGATCCGTCTGAGGTCGTGCGCGTCGCCCGGGACGAGCTCACGCGAGCCCTGCACCTCGATTCGATCGAGATCACCAGCGGGGTCGTGAAGCCGGAACGGGCGGCGCCGCTCACGCCGGGTGAGCAGTTCCTCGTCGACACGGTCGAGCACGAGATCGGGTCCGCGTTGCAGATCGCGCGACTGCTGTCGGAGAACGAGCGCCGTCTCCAGCAGCAGGCCGCGCTGTTGCACGCCGCGCAAGTCGTGACGAGCGAGCTCGAGATCGACACGGTTCTGCAGCGCCTTGTCGAGGAAGTCACGAAGCTACTCGGGGCCGACGCGGCCGACTGCTATCTGCTCGACAACGAGCGCAACGTGCTCCGGTGCGCAGCGGTGCACGGGTTCGACCCCGAATTGGTCGGGTTCGAGTTCACACCGGAGCTCGGCGTCGCCGGCGCGGCGCTTACCGAGGCGCGGCCGGTGTCCGCGGACGACTATGAGGCGATCGTCGCGCCCGTGCCGCACGAGGCCTACCGGGGCTTCTCGCGGGCGCTGGTCGCGCCGATGGTGTGGGCCGGCGAGACGCGCGGCGTGCTGGGCATCGGGATCCGCGACGGCGACCGGACGTTCTCCGACTCCGACGTCGAGCTGCTCGAGGCCTTCGCGTCCCTCGCCTCGCTCGCGCTACGGAACGCAGAAAGCTATGCGGAGCGCACGCGGCAGGCTCGGGTCCAGCGCGGCTTCTACCAAATTGCGTCGCTGCTCGGCGAGCCGCTCTCGCTCGCCGAGACCTACGACGCAGCGGCGCTCGCCGCAGCCGAGGCGCTTGGCGGCGATTTCGCCGGCGTGCTGGTGCACTCGGCCTCCGGCCTGGCGCTCGTCGGCGGTCACGCGCTGCCCGACGCGGTGCGTGCGCTCGAGCTGCCGCGGGCGCTCAGCGAGGCGGCGGCCGACGGTCAGGTGCTGGCTGCGAGCGCCATCGACGAGGACGAGCGCTTCGACCAGGCGTGGCGTGACGGCCCGTTTGCGTCGCTGCTTGCGATCCCGGTTCCCGGTGACGGCGGCCTCGTGCTCGTGTTCTTCCTCGAGGAGCGCGCGTTCGTCCGCGAAGATCTCGAGCTCGCGCAGCAGGTCGCGGGTGCGGCGCGGGGTGCGCTCGACCGGAGCCGCTTGTTCGACGCCGAGCGCTCTGCCCGCTCGCTGTCACAGCAGCTCGCGCGGACCGGCAGTCTGCTCGCGACCGAGCTCGATCCCGTCGCGGTGCTCGAAGCGGTCGTGGGTGAGGCGGTGAGCCTGCTCGACGTCGACACGGCGGCGCTCGCTGCGCTCGAAGGCGATGAGCTCGTCGTCACTGCTGCAGTCGGCGCAGGTGCCGAGCTCGCCCTGGGGGAGCGCTCGCCGTCGACCGGTTGGGTCGCCGGGGATGTCGTGCAGTCGCGTGCGCCGGTTGCGTACGAAGACGCGGCGGCGAAGGACGGGCTCGCCGAGTCGGACGTGCTGCTCGCGTTTGGCCACCGCGCGTACCTCGGAGTGCCGCTCGCGGGTCGTGAGGGAGCGCTACACGGCGTCCTCTCCGTCTACGCGGCCGAGCCGCGCGCGTGGCGGGAGGAGGAGGTACAGGCGCTCGTGGCGCTGGCTGCCAACGCGTCGATCGCGCTCTCGAACGCAGAGCTCTACCAGCGCGTCGCGGTCGAGCGGGAGCAGAGCGTCGCGATTCTCGCGAACATCGCCGACGGGATCGTCGCCGTCGACCGTGAGGGGCACGTAGTGCTGTGGAACCGCGCGGCCGAGGAGATCACCGGCGTGCCCGCTTCCGAGGCCGTCGCGCGAACGCCGGCGCAGGTGCTCCAGCGCGATCTCGAATCCGACACCGGTGGCACGAACCGGCTGATCGCGATCCCGCGGGGCGACCGGGACGTTTGGCTCTCGCTCTCGGAGGCGGTGATGCGCGATCCGACGGGCGCCGTCGCGGGCCGAATCTTCGCGTTCCGCGACATCTCGGCCGAGCACCTCGTCGAGCAGATGAAATCCGACTTCGTCTCGACCGTCTCGGTCGAGCTGCGCACGCCGCTCACGTCGATCTACGGCTTCGCGCAGACGCTGCTGCGCGAGGACGTCGCCTTCGGTGAGGTGGAGAGGCGAACCTTCCTCGAGTTCATCGCGCGCGAGTCCGAGCGGCTGACGGCGATTGTCGACGCGCTGCTGAACGTCGCGCGGCTGGACACGGGTGATCTGACCGTCAGCCTGGTGCCGACCGACGTCGCTTCGGTCGTGAGTGACGTGGTGACGAGTGCATCCATCGGCGCGAACGGCCAGCGCTTCGTCGCTGAAGTCGACGTCGAAGGTGTCGCCGCGCAGGCGGATCCCGACAAACTGCGCCAGGTGCTCGACCAGCTCGTCTCCAACGCGGTGAAGTACTCGCCGGACGGCGGCACTGTCACGGTCTCGGCGCGTCGCATCGACGAAGCCGTCGAGGTCGCCGTTGCGGACGAGGGAGTCGGCATTCCCCCGTCGGAACGCGAGCGCATCTTCTCGAAGTTCTACAAGGCCGGCGGAGCGCAGGGCACCGGCCTCGGGCTCTTCATTGCGCAGGGTCTCGTGCGCGAGATGGGCGGCAGGATGTGGGTCGACTCCGAGGAAGGACGAGGATCCCGGTTCGCGTTCGAACTGCCTCTGGCGGGCCGCGAGTGAAAACCGACGAAGAAGGGATAACCGCACGGTGGCTACACGTGTTCTCGTGATCGATGACGAAGCGCCGATCCGGCTGCTCTGCCGGGTCAACCTCGAGGCCGAGGGAATGGAGGTGCTCGAGGCGGCAGACGGACCGAGCGGTCTCGCGACGGCGCGCGCCGAGACGCCCGACGTGATCCTCCTGGACGTGATGATGCCGGGGCTCGATGGCTGGCGTGTCGCAGAAGAGCTGCTCGACGACGAGAGCACGAAGAACATCCCGATTGTGTTCCTCACCGCTCGCGCCGAATTGCGCGACCGCGCACGCGGCATCGATCTCGGCGGGGTCGACTACGTCACGAAGCCGTTCAACCCGGTCGAGCTGGCGCCGCTCGTGCGCAGCCTGCTCGCCCGCGTGAGCCGGGGCGAGCGTGACGACGTCCGGCGCGAGAAGCTCACCGAGTTGCGCGCGCTCTTGGAACGCGACTAGTTCTCGTCGTCTACTAGCCCGCGAAGTCGGCGGTGACGACGTGCGCGCCGCGGTGTCCGCGGAAAGCTCCGACCAGGTCACTGATGCCCACGCGGGTGAACGACGGCCGGAGCAGGTTCACCCGGTGCTCCGGGCTCGCGAGCCAGGCGGCAACGATCCCCTGCGCGGTCCCGCGCACGCCGGTGCCCCAGGCGAGGTTCTCGCCCGCGAGCGTGCCGGTGACGTTGAACTGGAGCATCCGGCTGCCGAATGCGCCGTGCTCGAAGACGTTCGAGGCGATCATCTCGCCGCTGTGGGAGCGTGCCGCGCGCTGCAGGTGCGTGTCGGCTGTGAGCCGGCCGACGCCGTGCTCGGCCCGAACGCGATTCATCTCGTCGAGCAGCGACGATTCAGCGCGGGTCGATCCGGCGAGGGCGGTGGCGGGCAGGACGAGCACGAGTCCGGCGAGCACCGGGAGCAGGCGTTTGATCACCAGCTAAAACTGTCATTCATACCTCTTTCAAACTACACCCATACGGGGGGTTCTTGCCCTGTGAAAGTGGGTAAACCTGCCTCATCATCGTGCGGTCTGGGCCAACCCGATCGCGGCCAGGACGACCCCGGCGCCGATCAACTGGACACCGCCCAGGGACTCCGAGAGCCACGCCCAGCCGACGACGGCGCCGACCACCGGCTCGAGCATTGCGACGATCCCGACCCGGGTCGCAGGCAGGTGACGGAGTGCGCTGATCAGGAGGAAGAACGGCGCCACGGTGCCGACCACGATCATCAGCAGCGCGAGCACCCAGACCGGCAGGTGCCAGGCGTGGAGGTTCCCGTGCAGGGAGGTCGTCTCGGTCAAGAGGTGGCCCGGGAACGACCACCACGGGTCGAGCACCGCCCAGAAGAGCGACGCAAACAAGAAGCCCCAGGCGAGCAGCGACACCGGGTCGCGGTTACCGACGACGTGCTCGGCGAGTAGGACGTACGTGGTGTAGGCGAAGGCGCCGGCGAGTGCGAACAGCACGCCGGCCGTCGAGAGTGATGTGCCGCCGCCGAACACGTTGACGATCAGCGCCAGTCCGGTCAGCGCGAGCCCGAGCGCAACCCAGATGCGAGCCCGCACCGTTTCCTTGTAGAAGAAGCGCGCCCAGAGAGCGACGAGGAGCGGCGCGAGGTACTCGATCAGCAGCGCGACGCCGATCGCGAGCCGGTGAATCGCAAGGAAGTAGAACCACTGGACGAACGCGAGCCCGGCGATCCCGAACGTGACGATGTACGGCAGTTCGCGGCGCGTCAGCCGCAGACGCCCCGGGGCGATCACCGCGAGGATCGCGACGAGCGCGAGCGCGGCACCGAGCGACCGCACCTGGGCGAGCCGCTCGGAAGAGAGCCCCGTCGAGAGGATCGTCTTCGAGATCCCGCCGTTGATGCCCCAGAGGACTGCGGCGGCGGCCGCCATCAGGTACCCGAGGCGCGGGCGCCGGCGCCGGGCGGGCTCGACCGGGAAAGGGGCTTCGCTCATCGACCGGCGAACGTACCTTGTGACCGTGGAAGCGCGGCGAGATGTCGGTGTCGTTCTCTCGGGCGGCGGCGTGAATGGCGTGATGATGGAGCTCGGCTTCCTCCAGCGTCTGCGGCAGAGCGTGCTCTGGCCGCGCATCGCAGCGATCTTCGGGACTTCGTCCGGCGCACTCAGCGGTTCGCTGGCGGCGCTCGACCGGCTGGACGACCTCGAGCGGTTCCTGATGTCGCTGCAGCCGGAGCAGACGTTCCGGCCGAACCGCCTCTGGCGATTGCCGTTCCTCGGGCTGCACGACTACGCGCTGCCGCAGACGATCGACATCTGGTTCGGCGGCCTGACACGGATGGCGGAACAACTGGCGACTGCTCCTGTCGAGCTCGTCGTCGTCGCAACCGATCTCAGCGAGAACGCGCCGCCCGACGACGGGTTCGAGCTCGTCTACTCCGCGTGGACGACGCCCCCGGCCGAGCTCGCGCAGGCGGTGCTCGCCTCGGCCGCGGTGTCGGCGCTTGTCATGCCGCTCCGCGTCGGCGACCGGGTCGCCACGGATGGAGCCTGGGTGCGCAACTTTCCGCTCACGCACGCGTACAACCACGACGCGGTGGAGCTGATCGTCGCGTTTCGCTACTTCGCGCAGTACCCGAGGCTCGGCGTCGGCGCGCTGCAACCCTTGCGCAAGCGACTGCTGCGGTTTCGCAAGATCCCCCCGGTGCGCGCGCTGATCGCGGAGATCGACGAGGCCGAGGCTCGTGCGACGCGCGGCGAGCCTGCGCATCTCGCGGAGATGATCGTGCGGCTCGCGCGCGTCACGATCCGGCGCAACACGGAGGCCGAGGAGCGCATCGCCGAAGCGACCGACGAGTCGCTGCGCGAGCTGCGCTCGTTGTGGCACGACGTGCTCGGCCTGGTCGACGAGCCCGGACTGCACGAAGCGGTCGCAGCGCGCTTCGCCGCAGCGAACTTCCCGTTCCGCAAGGAACGGCTCATTCCCCGGATCGTCGTCGACGGCACGACTGAAGGGGCGGGGCTCGAGCCGGGACTGCGCAACCAGCCGCGGTGGTCGGATGAGGAAAAACGCGCGTTGATTCGACGAGGGTGGGAGCTCGCCGACGCTCAGCTGATCGCGATCGCCGTCGACGACGTGACCGGCCAATACACTGAACAAGACGGGACGTAGCTCAGCCTGGTAGAGCGCTGCCTTTGGGAGGCAGAAGCCGTCGGTTCGAATCCGACCGTCCCGATTCTCTGAGAGGCGCTACAGCTGCCAGTCGCCGTTGCGCAAGATCGGCACGGCTTCGCCGTCCGCGGTCACGCCGTCGACCTCGAGCTCGTTCGAGCCGATCATGAAGTCCGTATGGATCGACGAGTGGTTGACGCCGCGCTCGACCCGATCCTCGGGGGCAAGATCGTGCGCCCACGGGAGGGCCTGCACGATCGCGGCGCCGAGCGCGATGTGTGATGAGGCGTTCTCGTCGAACAGCGTGTCGAAGAAGACGAGACCGGTGTCACCGACAGCCGAGTGCCCGTCGACCAGCGCGACCTCACCGAGGCGCGCGGCGCCCTCGTCGGTCGCGATGTGCGTCCGCATGAATTCTTCGCCGGCCGATGCCGTCACCTCGACGGCCCGTCCGCCCTCGAAGCGCACCTCGAGGTCGCGCACGATGTTGCCCTGCATCTGCAGCGGCAGCGTCGAGCGCACCGTGCCCTCGGTGCGACGCCAGTCGGGGGTCGTGAAGACCTCCTCGGTCGGCATGTTCGCGACGTGCTTGATCCCGTTCGATTCGTCGAGAGCTGCCTGCCAGTCCGAGTCAGGGTGGAGCCCGATCGTCAGGTCGGTGCCAGGCCCGCGGTAACGCAGGTGATCGAAGCGGCGCTCGTTCAGGGAGCGTGCGCGCTCCTGCAGCCGGTCGATGTGCTCGCGCCAGGCGGCGACCGGGTCGCGCTGGTCGAGCCGGACCGCGTGTCCGACTGCCTCCCAGAGCCGCTCGACGTCCGGTTCGCCGAGGACGGTATTCGCCCACCCTGCGTTCGGGTAGGCGACGATCGTCCAGTTGCAGAGGCCGTCTGTCAGCTCGAGCGACGCCTCGGCGACCTCTCGCATGCGCGCCTTGCCGACGCGCTCGCCGTCGAGATCTCCGAAGAGATCGGGCTCGGGGTTGCCGGTGATCGCGCAGAGCGCGCCGCCGATCTCGCCGAACTCCTTGAGTCGGCGGACGAGCCAGGGCGGTGAGAAGCCAAGCTGCTCTTCGCCGGCCTGCTCGATGTGCGCCCGGCGGACGTGCTGGTCCGAGTAGAGGACGTCGACGTAGCGCGCGCCGGCGGCATACGCCTCCCGCGTCATCGCACGTGCGAGCGGTGCGTGCTCGATCAGGGCGTTGATGCCGAGGGTCTGCCCGGGCTGGAGGTTCAGGCCCACCTGGACGGCGAGCCGCGCGTACGCCTGGAGGCGCTCATCTGCTGCCGACACGGCCAGGACGATAGCGGGAGGCTTGATGTGGGAGGCGACCGGACGGATCCGTAGACTGACGCGCCGTGAAGCCCATTGCTCTGATTGCGCTGGTGGCCTTCGTCGCCGCGGGATGTGGCGGCGGCTCGACGAGCACGAGCCTGCACACGCTGGCTGCGACGAAGCAGTGCATCGAGACCAAGCTGGCAATTCACCGCTTCCCGCCGCTCGGCGACGACTTCGTGGCGTCAACCGCGTCGGGAGGTGCTTTCCGGGTTCGCCTGGCGGACGACGCTGTGACGATCCTCTTCGGTCAGAGCGCGGACGAGGCGAGCAATCTCGCCGACGCCTATCGGCGCTTCCACGCGAAGAACGTCGGTATCGAGGACATCCTGCGGACAGACAGCAACGCCGTCATGCTCTGGCAGCTTCACCCCTCGGCGGACGACGAGAACAACATCCACGACTGCCTCAAGTAGCGCCTTCCTCGGCGAGGAACCGTCGGAACCAGTAAATGAAGACGACGAAGAGCACGATGGCTTGCTCGCTCGCCATCGTGACGCCCGCGATCTGTTGGTCGGTGAGCGCCGAGAGGCCCCAGACGCGCGGTCGCGCGTCGACGTAGAAGTCGTAGGCGGGCTTCGGCAGCAGCGCGAGCAGCAGACCGAGCGGTGAGGCGAAGAGAAATGCCGCGAACGCGTACGCGGCGCGTGCGCCCGAGGCGAGTCGTCTCGGCACCTCCTGCACGAGCGGCCACCAGACGAGGATCCCCGTCGCGAAGTAGCACCCATGTTCGACGTGGATCAGCCACGTCTGCTGTCTGAGCGCCGCTTCGTAGACGAACGGGATGTGCCACGTGAAGTAGTCGACGAGCCACAACGGGAGCGCGACGGCTGGGTGTGTCAGGAGGCGCCAGGTGCGCCGGTGGGCGAGCGCCGCCGCCATAGGAGCCGAGACGCCGAGCACCGCGAGGAGCGGCGCCCACTCGGCGAGGATCACGTTCTGGAGCAGGTGCGCGGTGAGCAGGTAGTGCAGGCCGAGGTGGTGCAGCGGCGTCCAGAACGCGACTGCGAGGAGCAGCATCGCTGCGGCGTAGCACCCGACCTGCCGGCGCGATGCGCCGAAGCGCCCGACGGCGTAGAGGTAGAGCAGCGAGAGCGCCGGGATGACGACCGTCGTGTCGACGTCCGCTTGCCACGCGTACACGGAGTGCGTGTGGGCGAGGAGCACGCGGCCAGACTAGGTGGTCAGTGGAGCCACTCGGGCCGGTCGAAGTCTCCGAGTTCTTGAATCGACCCGTAGATCGTTTGCAGAATCCTGGTGCCGTGGACCGCCAGCCTCGCAGTGCCATAAGGAAGCGAGTTCGTCCGTTTCTTCTGCGACGACTTGGAGTAGCGGTTGACGAATGAGTCGAGGAGCGATGCCTCCGGTAGTTGCAGTGCGCCGAGCCAGTGACGTTCGATCGCGCACCGATGAGCGACGTGATCGGAGAAGAGGTTGCAACGGAGCCGCATCGACTCGTCCGGGACGTCGAAGTGCTCTCGCAGGAAGTCGGCGAAAACGCGGACGAGCGGGACGTCGGAGTTCGTGAGCTCGACGCTCGAACGGCCTTTCGACCCTTCGCCCCAATAGAGCATGCAGCCGCCGACGTACGAGGCGTTCCCTGCGCGGGCTCGGCGGCGGCCCTCCTCTTGCCACTCGCGTCGCCGCGTACGCGCGCGTTGAGCGTTGACCGCAGACCCGGCCAGAGCGCCTGCCCCCGACCTGCGCTCGAGATCGGCCAGTTGCTCCGATGTGAGCTCGATGTCCGAGACCCAGCGACTGACGCTCGATCGCGCGACACCCAGCCGTTGCTCGATTTCCCTGACCGACGAACCCTCAAGACGCATGCTCCGTGCCTCGTTGCGCGCCTCAGTTTTCATTACTGACAACGATAGCGCGGCCGTCAGACGGTAAAAGCGCCCGGTCGGAATCGAACCGACAACCAGAGATTGGAAATCTCTCGTGATAACCGTTTCACCACGGGCGCGCGCAGCACAGGGTAGCCGCCCGGTTCGGCAGGGTTCAGACATGGTCGAAGTGGAGCCGGAGTGAAGGAGCTCGACGAGCGCATCGAGGGCGCACTCGGCTCGCGGCCCGTGCGCTACGAGCAGCGGCCCGGCGGCTACTCAACGGCGGACCGGTTTGCGGTGACGCTGGCCGACGGTCGGTGCGTCTTCGTGAAGTCGGCGGAGGATCCGAACATGGCGGCCTGGCTCCGCCGCGAGCACGAGGTGTACGCGGCGCTCTCCGGCAGCTTCATCCCCGCGCTCGCGGGGTGGGACGACGACGGCGTCCGTCCCGTGCTTGCGATCGAGGACTTGAGCGATGCGGATTGGGCACCGCGGTGGGACGCGGCTCGCGTGGCGGCCGTCCTCGAGGCGCTCGAGGAGCTGTCTAACGCGATTCCCCCGCCGAACACGCCGACCGTTCGCGACTCGTTTGCCGACCTCTTCGACCGCTGGCGCGTCGTCGAGTCCGACCCGGCGCCGTTCCTCTCGGTCGGCTTGCGCGACGAGGCATGGCTCGACCGTGCGCTGCCGGTGATCGTCGCCGCGGTCGACTCTGCTCCGGTGGACGGCGACTGCGTCTGCCACCTCGACGTTCGCAGCGACAACATGTGCTTCCGCGCTGGTCGCGCAGTGCTCGTCGACTGGAACTGGACGTCGCTCGCGAACCCGGCGGTCGACGTCGCTGCGTGGTTGCCGAGCGTGAGCGTCGAAGGTGGGCCGCCGCCGTGGGACGTCCTGCCCGACGCGGGCGCGCTCGCCGCCTTTGTCGCCGGCGTGTGGGCGGCGGTCGTCGGGCTGCCTCCGCCCGCGACGGCGCCGACGGTGCGCGACCTGCAGCGACGGCAACTCGCCGTCGCGCTCGACTGGATCGACCGCGAGCTCCTCTAGTTAGCGGAGGCGGTCGGCGAACGGCTCGAGCTCGGATGCGTGCAGTCCGATCTCGCCGGCTTCGATCGCGGCCTTCACTTCGCGCGCGAGCTGGCGGGCCTCGCTGTCCTGGTCCGGGTCGAGCACGGTGGAGAGCGACGCGATGACGGCGTTCCCCTCGTGCAGTTGGATGTCGACCGTCGTCAGGTTCTTCTTGTCGTCGAAGTAGGGATCGTCCGGCACGCCGACCCACACGGTCACCGTGCCGCCCTTCGGCAGCGAGGCGTGCTCGATCACCGGGGAGGCGCGCAGCGTCACCGTGCAACCGTAACAACGTCCGACGGGTTGGGGATGCTGACAACCGTGACGCCTGACCGCGTGGTCGACTTCCGTACCCGCACGGTCCTGCGGGTTCTGCTGATCGTGCTCTGCGTCGCGATCACCCTGGCGGTCGTCTGGATTGCGCGGCACGTCCTGTCGTGGGTCGTGATCTCGTTGTTTCTTGCGCTGGCGCTGAACCCGCTCGTCAGCTGGATTCAGCGCCGGTCGAGCCTCGCTCGGGGGCCTGCGATCGCCATCGCCTATCTGATCGTGCTGATCGTGATCGCCGCCGTCGGCGCGTCCTTCCTGCCGAGACTGATCGACGAGGTGAACGGGTTCGTCCAGGCGCTCCCGAACTACGTCCATGACTTGACCCATGGGCGCGGGCGGCTCGGTTTCCTCGAGACGAAGTACCACGTTGTCGAAAAGGTCCGCGAGCAGGTGCAGAACGGTGGTGCGAAGAAGCTGCTCGGCCTGTCGGGCGCAGCGCTCAGCGTAACGAAGAGCGTCATCAGCCTGATCGCCGCGACGGTGACGATCGTCTTCCTGACGTTCTTCATGCTGCTCGAAGGCGGAGCCTGGATGGAGCGCGTCTACTCGCTGTTCGCCGACGGGTCGCAGGCGCGGGTGCGGCGGATCGGCGACGACATCTACAAGACCGTCGGTGGCTACGTCACCGGCAACATCCTGATCAGCTTGATCGCAGGTGCGTCGGCGACGATCGTGCTGCTGATCATGGGTGTGCCGTACGCGGTCGCACTCGGTCTGCTCGTTGCCGTGCTCGACCTGATCCCGCTTGCGGGCGCGACGGTCGCCGGCGTCGTCGTCTCACTGGTCGCGTTCCTGCACTCGATCCCCGCGGGCGTGGTGGTCGTGATCTTCGTGATCGTCTACCAGCAGGTCGAGAACCACTTCCTGCAGCCGGTGATCTACGGGCGGACGGTGCAGCTCTCGGCGCTCGCCGTGCTTGTTTCCGTCCTGGTTGGGGCGGAGCTGGCAGGGATCCTCGGGGCGCTCGCAGCGATCCCCGTCGCGGGATCGCTACAGGTGCTGATTCGTGACCAGCTGGCCTATCGGCACACATCCGTGCAGCAGCCTGCGCCGGCGCCCGCCGGCGCGCCACCGGGCTAGGTGCTCGAGTGGGTCTTTATCACTTGTAAATATAGGACTTGTGGTTCGGGAAGATGCCCCGTCTGGCCGATGTCTAGGGAGGCGTGACTGCCGATGCTCTCTGCATGGATGTCCGGGGGGTCAAGATCGTCGTCGCAGTGGGTGTGGTTTCGCTGCTCGGCGCGTTTGCCGCACCCGCGGCGCAGTCGGGCAAGGCCGGCAACCGGGCCGCGCTCTCGAGCCTCGAGAGCGGTGTCCTCTCCGGAGTGAACGCGATTCGCCGGCAGCACGGCCTGCAGCCGGTGACGATCAACGCGCGCCTTACGGCGTCCGCGGCCCAGCACTCGAAGGAGATGGGCGCGGACGGGTACTTCGAGCACACCTCGCACGACGGCACCTCGTTCTGGAAGCGGATCGGTCACTGGTACGGCTCGAACGGCTACCACTACTGGTCGGTGGGCGAGAACCTCCTGTGGTCGTCACCGCAGGTCGATTCGGCCGGTGCGATGCAGCTCTGGATGAACTCGCCCGAGCACAGAGCGAACATCCTCAACGCGCGCTGGCGCCAGATCGGGATCTCTGCAGTGCACTTCGCTACCGCGCCTGGCACGTTCAAGGGCCTCGAAGTCACGATCATCACCACGGATTTCGGCTTCCGGCGCTAGGTAAGCCCAACCCAAGCCCCGAGTACCCTTCGGGCACGCGCCCGTAGCTCAGTGGACAGAGCGACGGCCTTCTAAGCCGTTGGTCGGAGGTTCGAATCCTCCCGGGCGCATGTCTAGCGGTGAGTCACCGTTCGGCAACGCGTGAGCGCCGATACGATGAGCGCCGCACGGTGGCGGTAGCTCAGTTGGTAGAGCCCCGGGTTGTGGTCCCGGTGGTCGCGGGTTCGAGTCCCGTTCGCCACCCTCTCGGAATCGTTGCGCGCGACCTCGGCTTGCCGGGGCGCCCGCTAGGCTCTGACCGTTCGGCCCCGTAGCTCAGCGGACAGAGCGGGAGCCTTCGAAGCTCCGTGCGGTGGTTCGATTCCACCCGGGGCCACTGACTGTCACGACGAGGCGCGGATGCGAGCCGTGCCTGCGTGCGGCACGACCTTCACGAGCGCGCCTGGGAACGGCGCGGTGTTCCAGGGCGCGGTGTTCCAGACCCAGCCGGTGCGCGCGGCGCGCAACGCCGCGACGGTCGGGAAGCGAGGCACGTCCTCGCCGTCGACCGACACGTGCGCGGGCGGCGACTGCCGCGAGAGCAGGAGCTCGGTCTCGCGGGGCACGCCGGTGAGCGTCACGTCGGAGGCCGTCGAGAGCCAGCCAGCGCGGCCGGGCATCGAGAGTGCGTTGAGCGGCCACGGCTTCGCCCACAGGAACGCGCGGAGAGCGAACGGGATCGTCGCGCCCGCGCGCAGGTAGAGCGGGAGCTCGGACAGGGGCGTCGGGCGGGCGACGGTCCGGCCGCCCTGCTTTGTCTCGCCCCGGAACAGATCGACCCACGAGCCGCCGGGGAGGTAGACCTGCGCCGTTCGCGTCGACGAGGTGACCGGGGCCGCCAGCAGGTCGCGTCCGACGAGCAGCTCGAGGTCGTTGCGCCACGC
>JANMWB010000015.1:0-30525 GCA_031393705.1 Thermoleophilia bacterium
CCGATCGCGAAGGCGACCAACGACACGGATCTCTCGTGGTTGACCGCGTTCGTCGTCGGCGGCGGCCTCTACTACCTCCTGCGGCCGATCCTCGCCAAGGACACGGTGGTCGCGCCCGCGACCGTCGACTGACCGAACAAACGGGAGGGCGGCGCACGCCGCCCTCCCGTGTTTCTCTAGGCCGTGGCGAGCGCGGCGGGCTTCAGCTCGGGGTTTCGAAGCTCTTCGCCGAACTTGGCACGCTTGATGAACTGGCCGAGGCCCGGCTTGGCGACCAGCTGGTCGTTCTCGACGAGCACGTGTCCGCGGAGCAGCACCACCTCGGGTGAGCCCTGCACCTGCGTTCCCTCGTACAGGTTGTAGTCCGACTTCGAGTGGTGCGTCGCCGCGGAGATCGTCACCTTCTTCTCCGGGTCGAAGATGACCACGTCGGCGTCGGAGCCGACGGCGAGGGTTCCCTTGCGCGGGTACAGCCCGAACAGCTTCGACGGGTTCGTGCAGAGCAGCTCGACCATCCGGTTCAGCGAGATGCGCCCTTCGCGCACGCCGAACTGGTGGATCATCTGCAACCGGTTCTCGAGCCCCGGGCTGCCGTTCGGGATCTGCCGGAAGTCTTCGAGCCCGACGTCCTTCTGGCCCTTGAAGAGGTACGCGCAGTGGTCGGTCGAGATCGCCTGCAGCACGTCCGTGCGGACCGCGTTCCAGAGCACGTCCTGGTTCGCTTTGTCGCGTGGCGGCGGCGTGTAGACGTACTTCGCGCCCTCGAAGTCGGGCCGGTCGAGAAACGACTGGTCGATGAAGAAGTACTGCGTGCATGTCTCGCCCCAGACGTTCCAGCCCTTGTCGCGAGCCAGCGCGATCGGCTCGACCGATTCCTTGCACGACACGTGCACGACGTACAGCGGCGAGCCCGCGACGCGCGCAAGCTGGATCGCGCGGTTCGTCGCCTCGCCTTCGAGCTCGGGCGGTCGCGTAAGCGCGTGGTATTTCGGTGAGACGTTCCCGGCGGCGACCGCCTCGTTCATCAGCACCTCGATCGCGTCGCCGTTCTCTGCATGCACCATCACGAGCGCGCCGGTCTTGGCCGCGACCTGCATCGTCTTGAAGAGCGTCTCGTCGTCGACCATCAGCGAGTCCTTGTAGGCCATGAAGAGCTTGTACGACGTGACGCCGTGCTCCTCCGGCAGGCGAGCGAGCTCCTCGAGTGTTCCGCCTTCGCGCAGGTCGGTGACGGCGATGTGGAAGCCGTTGTCGATCAGCGCCTTGCCCTCACGCTTGGCGTGCCACGCCGCGAGCGCGTCGCCGAAGGTCTGACCCTTGCCCTGGATGCAGAAGTCGACGTGAGTCGTCGTGCCGCCGAATGCGGCAGCGGTGTGGCCGGACTGAAAGTCGTCGATCGTCGTCTCGCCGCGCCACGGCATCTCGAGATGCGTGTGCGGGTCGACCGCGCCCGGCAGGACGTACTTGCCGCTCGCGTCGATCACCTTGTCCGCCGCGACGTCCAGCGACTCGCCGATCAGGGAGATGCGCTCACCCTCGATGAAGATGTCGGCGACGTAGTCGTCCGCCGCGGTGATCACGCGGCCACCCTTGATCAGCACAGACATGCAGCTCTCCTTCGCCTCGGTTACGGAGCAACTGTAGAACGACGGAGGCCGCCCTGCAGGGCGGCCTCCGCGACCGTTTCCGTGACGCGTCGGGCTACTTGCCGCCCTCCGTCAGCGTGATCGTCTTCGGGCGCCACTTGGCCCCGTAGATGTCGACGCCCGCAGCCTTCAGTTGGTTGAGCGCCTGGTCTGCGTACTGGTAGGTCGTCGCGCCCACCGGCAGCTTCTTGGTCACGCCGTAGGTCTTCGCGATCTTCGCCGTCTGGGCGATCTGGGCCGCCGAGACGTGCCCGATTCCGGAACCGTTCGGCCAGATCAGCTTGTTGATCTCGTTCAGCTGCCAGGTCTGGTGGCCCTTGGGGAGCAGCGACCCGTGCTTCAGCGTGATGTTCACGCAGTCGGCCTGGTGGTCGCGGCAGTAGATCCAGCCCTGGAATGAGGCCTTGAGGAACTTGACCGTCGTTGCCTGATTCGCTGCATCCTTCAGCCAGTCACCGCGGACGAACACGTTGTCCTCGAGCATGCCGGTCCCAACCTGCGGGCTCGCCATCTTGAAGATGTTGAGATCCGACTGCTGGTAGAGCTTGCCGGTCGCCGGATTCTTCGTCTCCAGCACCTGCGCGAGCTCGTTGTAGGTCATCGCCGCCGCCGCGTCGACCTGATTCTTGAGAAACAGGCTCATGTCGAACGGCTGGTTGACGATCGTCACATCCGATGTCTTCGCAGGGTTGATCCCGTTCTTCGTCAGAGCGGCGAAGAGCTCCGGCTGGTTGCCGCAGCACCAGACGCCGACCTTCTTGCCGCGCATCTTCGCGATCGACGTGATGCCGCTCTTCTTCCACGTCAGCTCGGTCATCCCCGAGCGGGCGAAGACCTGCGCAACGGAGACGAGGCCGCTCTTCTGCTCACGCGTGGCGAACAGGTTCGGCAGCCAGTCGATACCGAAGTCAGCCTGCTTGCCCTTGACGACCAGCTCCGGAGTAATGCTCGGCCCGCCGATCTTGATGTTGACGTTGAGCCCGGCGGCCTTGTAGTAGCCCTTGTCGAGCGCCGCGTAGTAGCCGGCGAACTGCGCCTGCGTCACCCACTTCAGCTGCAGCGTCACGTTCGTCAACTTTTGCTGCTTCGGCGCTGCGCTCGCCGCAACGGCCCCGATCGCCGTGCCGATACAGGCGAGCGTGAGCAGTCCTACCACCCAGTGCTTCCTCGTCATGCAAGTCCCCTTTCGAGTTGGCGCGACCTCTGGTGGCCGCGGATCCATTCTCTACGTTCCTCAGTCAGAGTTAAAGGCGCGCGCCGACGGATGCCAGCCGGTCGTGAAGTGCTCGGCCAGCGCCACGCAGCCGTAGAGGCCGATCCCAAAGGCGCTTGCGAGCAAGATCCCGGCCCACGCTCGCGGGAAGTTGAAGAGCTGTGAGTCGTTGAGGATGCTGACGCCAAGCGCATTCGTAGGCCCGCCGAAGTACTCGCCGACGATTGCGCCGATCATCGAGAGCACCGCTGCCACCTTCAGGCCGGTGAACATGAACGGGAGCGCGCTCGGGATGCGCACCCGCCGGAACATCGCGAGCTCTCCGCCCGCGTAAGAGCGCATCAACTCGATCGACGAAGGATGCACTGAGGTGAGGCCGCGCAACGTGTTGACCATGGTCGGGAAGAAGCACAGCACTGCCGCGATCGACATCTTCGAGATCGGATTCAATAGTCCAAACCAGTTGTTCGTGATCGGTGCGAACGCGATGATCGGCACCGCATTGGCGGCGATCGCGAACGGCATCAGCGCCGCCCCGACCCGGCGGAAGCGCGCGAGCACCAGCGCCGCGATGATCCCGAGCCCACCGCCGATCGCAAAGCCGCCGACCGCTTCCTTGAGCGTGTAGAGCCCCGCGTGCCACAGCTCCGTGCGGTTGTCCCAGAACGCCGTCGCGATGTCGGACGGCTTCGGAAGCAGAAACGTCTGCACGTTCAACGCCGTGGTCAGGCCTTGCCACAGCGCGATTCCGAGCAGGAAGACGCCGAGCGCCGGCAGCCAGTCGCGGAGCCGCCGGCCGACGACCGCGCCCATCCCGGCCGGGATCGGCTCGATCACGGTGCTGGTCAGAAGAGCTCCGGCGTCTTTGCAGACATCTGTCCGCCGCCTGCGAGCACCTCGCGCACCGCGGTCACGTGCTCGAAGAAGCGCGGATCCTCGCGTGTCTCCGCGGTGCGTGGCTGCGGCAGATCGACCTCGACCACGCCGGCGATCTGCCCGGGCCGAGCCGACATGACGACGACCCGCGTCGACAGATACACAGCCTCCGGGATGGAGTGAGTGACGAAGACGACGGTGCTGCGCGCCTTCTCCCAGATCTGCAGCAGTTCCATGTTCAACCGTTCGCGCGTCATCTCGTCCAGGGCGCCAAACGGCTCGTCCATCAGGAGTAGCGCGGGGTCGAATGACAAAGCGCGCGCGATCGAGACGCGCTGCTGCATGCCTCCCGACAGCTGCCAAGGACGGTTCGACTCGAAACCGGTCAGCTCGACGAGCTCGAGCATCTCCTTGACCCGTTCGCGTCGCTTCGCGCGATCCCAGCCGAGCATCTCGAGCGGAAGCGAGACGTTGCGTGCGACGTTGCGCCAGTCGTAGAGCACTGCGTCCTGGAAGACGATCCCGTAGTCGTGGTCCAGGCGCGCCTGATGCGCGGGCTTCCCGTTGACGACCACTGAGCCGGAGCTCGGCTGCACGAGGTCGCCGATGATCCGCAAGAGCGTCGACTTGCCGCAACCGGACGGGCCAATCAGCGAGACGAACTCACCCTGGCGGATGTCGAGCGAGATGCCCTGCAACGCCGTCACGCCGGTGCTGAACGACTTTGAGACGTCGGTGATCGAGACGACGGTGTCTGCGATCTGGCTCACGCGATGTTCTCCGGGGCGCCCCGCAGGACGAGCCGCTCGGTGAGAGCGATGGCGACAAAGAAGACGATGCCGAGCGCGGCGCAGACGACGTTGGTCGCCCAGAGAAACGTCGGCTCGAGTGAGTAGTACTGGTTGAAGTTGACGATCGCACCACCGAGGCCGTTCTGAATCGACGCGGGCGCCTCGCCGATGATCGCGCCGATCACACTCGCGGTGGCGGAGATCTTCAGTGCCGTGAAGATGTAGGGCACGGACGCCGGCACGCGTAGTTGCCACAGCACGCGCCAGCGGCTTGCTGCGTACGAGTGCATCAACTGCACGGCGCGCGGGTCGACCGAGTGGAGACCGCGCAGCGTGTTGATGGAGACCGGGAAGAACGTCAGGTACGCCGCGAGGATTGCCACGGCCTTCCAGCCCGCCACACCTTTCGATCCGAGCCCGACCACGACCATCGGGGCGATCGCGAGGATCGGCACGGTCTGCGACGCGACGATGTAGGGCACCAAGCCGCGCTCGAGGAGGCGCGACTGCGACAGGACGACTGCGATCAGAAACCCGATCAGCGCGCCGAGCAGGAAGCCCGCGAGCGCCTCCTTGCCGGTGAACCACGTTGCGCTGAGGAGCGAGCGGATCAGCGGCGGGCCGCCGGTCGTCGTCGGCTGCCAGAACGCCTCGACGACCTTGTAGAGGTGCGGCATCGTCACGTCGTCGACTGCGAATGGCCAGGTCCAGCCGGCCGTCTGCCACAGCCACTTGTAGCCCTCCCAGAGCCCGACCAACGCGGCGAGGACGAGGACGCCGGTGCCGAGTCGCCGTGCCACACCTCCGGAAAGCGTGACGGGAGTGGCCGGGGTCGCGACGTCGTCCATGTCCTAAGTGATTACCACAGTGGGACGCTGGTTGTAGAGTCGCGCGCGTGCCGCTCGACCCTGCACGCACCGTCGCCGAGCTCCAGGAGCTGCGCGCGCTCACCGGCGACGAGAACGGGGAGCAACGCGTCGCCTGGACAGACACTTGGGAGCAGGCGCGCGACTTTCTGCGCTCAAAGGTCGAGGGCACGGGCGCCGAGGAGGAGATCGACGAGGCCGGCAACCAGTGGTTCACGCTGCACGGCGATTCCGACCGCGCGCTGATCCTCGGCGGGCACATGGACTCCGTCCCGAACGGCGGGTGGCTCGACGGCTGCCTGAATGTGCTGGCGGGCGTCGAGGTGCTGCGCCGGATCGCCGAGGAAGGCCGTCCGCCCGTGACGGTGCGCCTCGTCTCGTGGGCGGACGAGGAGGGCGCGCGCTTCGGACGCTCGCTCTTCGGGTCGTCGGCCGCGGCCGGGTCGATGAAGGACCAGGACGAGCTGCGTTCGCTCAATGACCGCGACGGAATAGCGCTGCCCGACGCGCTGAAGGAGCACGGCGTCGACCTCGACGGCGCGCTCGGTGCTCGCTCGCAACTCGAGAACGCGGCCGCGTATCTCGAGCTGCACATCGAGCAGGGTCCGGTGCTCGAGTCGATGGATATCCCGCTCGGTGTCGTGCTCGGCACGTTCGGCGTCGAGCGCTCGCGGTTCACGTGGCGCGGGCAGGCGGCGCACGCCGGTTCGACGCCGATGGACAAGCGCCGCGACGCACTCGCCGGCGCGGCCAAGCTCGCGCTCTACATCCGTGAGATCGCCGCCGAGGTCGGCGGCGGTGCGGTCTGCACCTCAGGCGGCGTGATCACGAAGCCCGGCATCGTCACCTCGGTCGTCGAGACGGCGGAGCAGCTGCTCGACCAGCGTCATCTCAACGCGGATTCGCTCGCGCGGATGCTCTCGATGGCGCGCGAGGCCGCGGATCGCTTTGCAGCCGAGGAGAACATCGACGTCGAGTGGGAGCGGATCTGGAACATCGAGCCCATCCTGTTCGACGAGATGCTGATCGGCTTCGCCGACGAAGCGGTCCGAGAGGTTTCCGGCACATCGCACAAGCTGCCGTCGGGACCGCTGCACGACGCCGCCGAGGTCTCGCGCGCCGGTATCCCAACAGTGATGGTCTTCGTGCAGAGCCTGCGCGGCCTGTCGCACACGAAGCTCGAAGACACGAAGCCCGAGCATCTCGAGCTGAGCGTGCAAGCGCTCGACAAGCTCGCGTCGAAGACGCTCGCCTGGCTGACTGGTGTCTGACACCTCTTCGCCCAGGCGGTAGCTTGCGCCCGTTCAGGTGTCAGACACCTGTTGCAGAACCGCGGCGCGTGCGATTGCACTGGAGCAGCAGCAGCGACCTCAGCCGGCGACGACCGGGTTCGACACGATCCCGATCCCCTCGACTTCCACCTCGACGACGTCGCCGTCCTTCATCGAGATCTTCGGCTCGCGCGCCCAGCCGATCCCGGACGGGGTGCCTGTGAGGATCAGGTCGCCGGGCTCCAGCGTGAACACGCGCGAGACGAACGCGACGAGGAACGGCACATCGAAGATCAAGTCGTTCGTATTGCCGTCCTGCAGCACGGCACCGTTGAGGCGCTGCACGACACGCAGACCGCTGCCGGTGCCGAGCTCCGATACCGGCACGAGCTCGGTGGAGAGCGGGCAGAACGTGTCGAAGCCCTTTGCCCGCGTCCACTGGCTCTCGGCGTACTGGATGTTCCGTGCCGAGACGTCGTTCGCGACGCGGTAGCCGCGGACGTGGTCGAGCGCATCGTCGGCGGAGATCCGGTGGCCGCGGCGGCCAATTTCTACCGCGAGCTCCGCTTCGGAGTCGACGTGGGTTGCCTCCGGCGGCAGGACGATCGCCTCGCCGGGGCCGATCAGGGTGTTCTCGAACTTCCCGAAGATGAGGGGCTCCGTCGGCGGCTCGTCGCCGAGCTCGGCCGCGTGCTCCGCGTAGTTCCTGCCGATGCAAATGATCTTCACGCTGTGATTCTGACGGACTAGGCTTGGGTCCCGCCCCGCGAACAGGAGGGCCCATGGCTCTGAGCTTCGGCGTCACCGTTCTTCCCGATCCGCCCTACACCCGGATGATCGAGCTCATCCAGCTCGCCGAGCAGCAGGGATTTGAATATGCGTGGACCTACGACTCGCACGTTCTGTGGCAGGAGTCGTTCCCGGTGATGGCGCTTGTCGCCGACCGGACCTCGAAGATCAAGCTCGGCCACATGGTCACGAATCCCGGCACGCGCGAGCCGACCGTGCTTGCGAGCGCGTACGCGACGCTGCACGACATCTCCGACGGACGGATGATCATGGGCATCGGTCGCGGAGACTCTGCGCGGCGCTACATCGGGCAGAAGCCGGTGAAGGTCGCCGAGTTCGAAGAGGCGCTGAAGATGATCAAGCCGTTCATGAACGGCAAGGAGGTCAGCTGGAACGACAAGGAGCTGCAGCTCAAATGGGTGCGGCCGGAACTGCCGGAGATCGAGATGCACGTCGCGGGCTACGGCCCCAAGGCGCTTGCGGTCGGTGGCCGGCAGGGCGACGGGATCATCATCCAGCTTGCCGATCCCGACATCATCCAGTGGATCATGGACACGGCCCGCGCTGCGGCGAAGGAAGCTGGTCGTGATCCAGCAGCGCTGAAATGCATCGTGAGCGCACCGAGTCACGTCACTGACGACCTCCAGGACGCGCGCGAGCAGGTGCGCTGGTTCCCGGCGATGGTCTCGAACCACGTGCAGGATTTGATCGACCGCTACGGCACCGACGGAAGTTCGGTGCCGCAGGCGCTGACCGACTACGTGCAGGCGCGGAAGTTCTACGACTACAACGAGCACTCGCGCGTCGGCGCCAAGCACGGCGAGTTCGTCACCGACGAGATCTGCGACCGCTTCTGCGTGATCGGATCGGGCGACCAGATCAAGGCAAAGCTCAAGGAGCTCGAAAGCATCGGCGTCGACCAGTTCAACATCTACCTGATGACGCACGGGCAGGAAGAGACGCTCAAGGCCTACGGCGACGACATCATCCCGGAGCTGGCACCTTTCACTGCGTAGCGTTAGGGTCGGACCAGGGTCTTCCCTGATTGCGGTGCGCCGCGCGCTGCGGGTAGCCTCGGCGACATGAGCTCCAACGGAAACGTCGTCACCGCGACCGAGGTCACCCGCCGCTACGGAGAGGGCGAAGCAGCCGTAGACGCCCTGGGTGGCGTGACACTCGCTGTGAAGCCCGGCGAGCTCGTCGCCGTCATGGGACCGTCCGGCTCGGGGAAGTCGACGCTGATGCATCTGCTCGCTGCGCTCGACACGCCGACGACCGGCACCGTGACGATCGCCGGGCAGGACGTCGGCTCGCTCTCGGACAGCGAGGTCACGAAGCTCCGGCGCGAGCACATCGGCTTCGTGTTCCAGTTCTTCAATCTGCTCCCGATGCTCGACGCCGAAGAGAACATCCGGCTGCCGCTCACGATTGCAGGAGAGAAGGCCGATCCGGCGTTCTTCGAGAATCTGCTCAAGCGTGTCGGCCTCACGGACCGCCGCTCACACCGGCCCTCCGAGCTGTCCGGCGGCCAGCAGCAGCGCGTCGCGATCGCACGCGCGCTCGTCTCGCAGCCGAGCGTCGTGTTCGCGGACGAGCCGACGGGCAATCTCGACTCGAAGACCGGCGGCGAGATCCTCGAGCTGTTGCGGTCATCCGCCGAGGAGCTCAATCAGACGATGGTGATGGTCACCCATGACGCGAATGCCGCGACGATCGCGGACCGCGTGCTGTTTCTGGCGGACGGTGTGATTGTCGAGGAGCTGCCACGCAGTTCTTCGGCGGACATCCTCGCCGCGATGTCCCGCGTCAGCGCATGATCCGCGTCGCGCTCGCCGGCCTGCTCGGACGCAAGCTGCGGACGGCGCTCACGGCGTTCGCCGTGGTGCTTGGCGTCGCGATGGTCAGCGGCACGCTGGTGCTGACCGACTCGATCGACAAGGCGTTCAACTTCATCTTCACCGACGTGCGCAAGGGCTCGGACGTCGTCGTCTCCGGCAAGTCGCCGTTCCGCATCACCGAGGGTCAGGGCACCTTCGCGCCGACGATTCCGCAGTCGGTTTTGGCCAAGGTGCGAGCGCTCCCCGACGTCGCGCTCGCCGATGGCGGTGTGAAGAGCGCGGCGACGCAGCTCGTCGACAGAAAGAACAAGGCGATCGTCTTCGGCGGCGCGCCCAACCTGGGCTTCAGCATCGAGAACGGCGACTCGCCCTTCAACCCGCTCAAGCTCGTCAGCGGCGCCTGGCCGCATGGCAACCAGATCGTGATCGACGAGAACGTCGCCAAGAAGAAGCACTTCGCCGTCGGGGACACGATCGGCGTCCAGGCAGAAGGGCCGGTCCGACACCTGAAGGTCTCCGGGATCGTCACGTTCGGCTCGGCGGCTCAGCTCGGCGGTGCGACACTCGCGGGCTTCGACTTGTCCACCGCGCAGCAGCTCTTCGACAAGCAGGGCCGAATCGACGAGATCGCAATCTCCGCCAAGCCGACCGTGACCGCGCAGCAGGTCCTCAAAGAGGTGCGCGCAATCCTGCCGCCCACGGCACAGGTACGACTCGGGTCGGACCAGGCGCGCGAAGACGCGAAGCAGACGAACTCGTTCATCACGTTCCTGCGCGGCTTCCTCCTCGCCTTCGGGGGCATCGCGCTCTTCGTCGGCAGTTTCGTGATCGCGAACTCACTCTCGATCACGATCGCGCAACGCACGCGCGAGCTCGCGACGCTGCGCACGCTTGGCGCCAGCAGACGCCAGGTGCTGACCTCGATCGTCGTCGAGGCGCTCGTCATGGGCGTGCTCGCGTCCGTCACGGGGCTGTTCGCGGGGCTGGGCCTCGCCAAGGGGCTGTTCAAGCTGTTCGATGTCGTCGGCTTCACGTTGCCGAACAGCGGCATCATTTTTGGCGCCTCGACAGTCGTGATCGCGCTCGTCGCAGGGATCCTGGTCACGCTCGTGGCAAGCCTGCGCCCCGCGCTTCGCGCGACGCGGGTGCCACCGATCGCGGCCGTGCGTGAGGGCGCCACGCTGCCGGAGTCGCGGTTCGCGCGCTTCCGGACCGTTGGTTCGGCGCTGACGACGCTGCTCGGCTTTGCTGCTCTGGCGTACGGCCTCTTCGGGCCGCACCTCGGCACCAAGGGCATCCTCGTATACATGGGACTCGGTGCACTGCTGATCTTCATCGGCGTTGCGCTGCTCTCGGTGCGCCTCGTCCAGCCGCTGGTCTCGGTGCTCGGCTGGCCTGCGACCCGCATCGGCGGCGCAGCAGGCTTCCTGGCGCGCGACAACGCCCGGCGCAACCCGCAGCGCACCGCATCGACCGCGGCAGCGCTGATGATCGGCCTCGCGCTCGTCACGCTGGTCGCCGTGCTCGCGGCGGGGATCACCACGAGCTTCCGCGGTGCCGTGAACAAGATCTGGAAGAACGCCGACTACGCGATCACCGCCCAGAACAACTTCACGCCGATCCCGCCCGCAGCCGCGGAGGCGGCGGCCAAGAGCCCGGTCGTCGACGCGGTCGGCAACGTGCGCACCGGCGACGCCGGCGCGTTTGGCAAGGCGTTCTTCGCGACCGCCGTCAACCCGCCCGCTGCGACGATGTTCACCCTCGACTGGGTGCAGGGCTCCGACCGGACGATGGCGGAGCTCGGTGACGACGGCGCGTTCACCGACAAGGACTACGCGAAGACGCACAACCTGCACACCGGCTCGCCGATCAAGCTGACGTTCGCGAACGGTAAGCAGAAGACATTCAGGATCAAGGCCATCTTCGATCCCCCGCCCGGCGGCTCGCCGTTCGGGAAGGTGACGATCTCGCAGGCGACATGGGATCGCTACAACGAGAGCCCGCGCAACCTCTACTCCTTCGTCCGCGCGCGCGGCGGGGAGACGCCGGAGAGCCTGAAAGAGCTGGAGGCAGTGCTGGCGCCGTACCCAAACGCCAAGGTGGCGACGCGACAGAAGTTCGTCGACAACCAGACCAGCGGGCTCAACTCGATCCTCAACATCCTTTACGTGCTGCTCGCCCTGTCGGTGATCGTCAGCATCTTCGGGATCGTGAACACGCTGGTGCTGACGGTGTTCGAGCGCACGCGTGAGATCGGGATGCTGCGCGCGATCGGCATGACGCGTCGCCAGGTGCGCCGCATGATCCGCCACGAGAGTGTGATCACCGCAGCGATCGGCGGGGTGCTCGGGATCGTGCTCGGAATCGTGCTCGGCGCGCTGCTCGTCGCGCGGGTCGACTTCATCCAGTTCTCATTGCCGCTCGCATCGCTGATCGTCTTTGCGGTCATGACGATCGTCGTCGGGATCCTGGCGGCGATCTTCCCAGCCCGTCGAGCCGCGCGGCTCAACGTGCTCGAAGCGCTCCAGTACGAATGACGCGGCGGGCGGTGCTCGTGCAGTTGTTGCAGCTGCACGTCTCCTCCGACGAGCGCGAAGAGGCGGATCGCTGCACGATGGTCCGTCTCGCGCAGGAGCTGGCCGAGCCGCTGTCGCGCACTGAGCCGAGCGCCCACTTCACGGCCTCCGCGTTTGTCGTCGACGAGAGCTGCGCGCGTACGTGTCTCGTGCAGCACGTCAAGCTCGATCGATTGCTCCAGCCCGGCGGGCACGTCGAGCAGTCCGACATTTCACTACAGGCTGCGGCGCTGCGCGAGGCACACGAGGAAACCGCGCTCGAGGTTGCGCTCCACCCGGCCGCGCCGCGGCCGTTCGACCTCGACATCCACGAGATCCCCGCGCGGCCGGGCGAGCCCGCGCACTTTCACCTCGACGTCCGCTATCTCGTGGTTGGCAGCGGCGAACCGTGTGACGGCGCCGCGTGGTACTCGATCGGCGAGGCAGGCGACGAGTCGGTCGGCCGCCTCGCTGCGAAGGCGCTCAGCTTCGGAAGCCCGCCTGCGGCGTGAGCTCGAGCGGGCTCACGGGCAGGCCGGCGACGGGCTCTGTCGCGTTGTAGCCGGACGGCGCAACATCGTTCGGCGCGTCGGGGTGGAAGAGCGACGCGAGCAGTTGGATCTGCGCGCGCCCGGGCCCGAGCTCGAACTGGCCGCCGCCATAGAGCGAGATTCCCTCGCGCTCGCACGCGTCGTAGAAGTCGAGCAGCCGTTTCACCGATCCGAAGCGCGACGGCTTCGAGTTCAGGCGGCGCGGCCGGAACGGGAGCGCCTCGACGTCGCTCCACTCGTGGATTCCCGCGTCCCACGTGATGCGGTCGCGGTGCGGTTCGAGCACGCGTGAGGTATCACTGACGAGCGCCGGGTCTTCCAGCCACGCGTCGGGGAAGGCGTCCGCGACGCGCGTGTACAGCTCGGCGTCCGGCGGCATGCCGAAGTCGCCTCGGTAGATGCCCTTGAAGTCGGCCGTGTCGACGACACCTGCCACCTGTTCGAGCACCTCGTCGGTCCAGTCGCGATCCGGGTCGAGCTTGAACCGCAGCTCGGGATAGAGCGCGCGCCAGCCCGCGACGTTCGCAATCCGTGTCGAGACGACGAAGCGCACGGGCTGCGGTGTTCTGCCGATCGTCTCGCCGAGGCTCTTCCCGGCTTGCCGGAGCGCGAGGTCGAGCGCAGCGGACTCCAGCCCCCAGCGGCGGTACTCGGTCTGCCCGGACTGCAGCAGCGAGAACGAGTCGAGCGTGTGCTCGCCTGCGACCGGGAGCTCCCCGCGCCGCGCCTGGAACTCCTGCTGGATGGTGGGGTTGTAGTCGACCTCCTCGCCGCGGCCCTCCTCGCCGCCGCCGCGGAGCACGACGGCGGTGCGCCGCAGGGTGAACCCGCGCGCGACCTCTTGCTCGAGCGGTTCGAGCTCGTAGCCGTCGATGCGCAGCGGCAAATCCTTCACACGGTCGTAGGTCGACACGCCTACGAGACTAGACGGTGATGCGATCATGGGGCCGCGTGACGTTCCAACCGGTTGACGAGTGGGAGGGCGGCTTCGGCTGGACTCAGGACGAGTTCATGCGCCGGACCTCGCATGCGCTGGTCGTCGTGGGCCGCGTCTGGCTGATCGACCCGGTCGACACGCCCGACCTCGAAGAACGTGTGCGCGCGCTCGGTGAGCCTGCGGGCGTGCTGCAGTTGCTCGACCGCCATGAGCGTGGCTGTGCGGCGTGGGCGGAGCGCCTCGGCGTGCCGCACCTTCGCGCCTGGGAGACCGTTGGCGCCGCGCCGTTCGAGACGGTGAGCGTACGGCGGCGGCGCTGGTGGCGCGAGGTGGCGCTGTGGGAGCCGACGGCGCGCACGCTCGTCTGCGCCGACGCGCTCGGGACGGTGGTCTACTTCTGCGCGCCGGGGGAGCGCATCGGTCTACATCCGCTCCTGCGCCCATTCCCCCCGCGTGCGCTCGCAGGCGTCGCGCCGGAGCGGATCCTCTGCGGCCACGGCGCCGGGCTGCACGACGACGCGACTCCGGCGCTGCACGAGGCGTTGCGCACGGCGCGCCGCCGGCTGCCCGCCCTCGCCCTGCGCCTCCTCAGGCGCCGCGGAGAGGCTTGATGTGGAACTGCGTGCTTGCGGGGATGGCTCAGACATAACAGCTCGCACTGGTCGGGCACGCATTTCTGAAAGAGCCGTGCATAGCGGTGTCTACGTTCAAGCCCGACCCGGGCGAGATGCGCCGCGTCTGAGCCACCAGCCGCGAGTGCGCGTGCGTTTCACATCGAGCCTCTAGATCGTGGCGCGCGCCGCGCCGCTGCGACGACGCGCTCGACCGCTTCGCGCAACGGTCCCGGGACATCGCCGTTGCCGCCCTTGAACCGCTTCAGCGCGGCGGCCGGCTTGCCGCGCCGCGCCTTGAGGCCGGTGACACCCTCGAAGTCCGGAATGAGCACGATCGAGCGCCGCCTCCCTGCGACGCGGACGATCGTGTCGTTTGCGATCCGCTCGGCCTCGGCGGGCTGGTCGCCGCGCGGCGCATCACGGTCGTGCACGACGAGGTACGGGATCCCGCATGCGTTGCAGATCTCGGCGAACAGCGGCATGTTTCCTTTCCCTGCGCAGTCGATGATCGCGATCGCCTCCTGGTCGGCGTCGTAACCGAGCGCCTCGAAGACAAACGGGAACGAGAGCTTCTCCGTGCGGCCCTCGACGAACAGCACCGCGCGTGAGAGGAAGATCTCCGCGCGCTCTGCATCGATCTCGGCGCTCATGCGCAAGGCGCGCTTCTGCGAGAGCGCCTCCGGTTGCAGCAGCTTCGTGCCCGTGCGTTCGTCGTGGCGGACGAGAACGAGCTCGTCGAGCCGGTCGACGCCGAGGAAGACAGGAGAGTGCGTCGAGTAGAGAATCTGGTTACGACCGCGCGCGGACAGCTTGCGGAGCAGCCGGTGCAGGTGCCGTTGTGCGGGCGGGCTGAGGTAGAGCTCGGGCTCCTCGATCAGGATCACGAGACCGCGTACCCGCGCCTCGTCGAGCGCAGCGATCGAGCGCACGAGCGAGAGCCCGCCGTCAGGATTCGTCTCGGTCGCGCGCACGACCCCGATCGCGCGCTTGGCAGGATGGTCGGCCGGTGCGAGCAGCGTCGTCGGCCGAAGGTTTGCCGGGAAGAAGAGCGCCGGCGGAGCTCCTTCCCGGTTCAGGTTGATCGTGGCCGGAGGTCGCGCATCGAGGAACAGCGTGCGCTCGCCAACGACCGCCTCGATGTGGACACGCGCGTGCCCGCGTGAGACGTCCTCGCCCGTTGGCATCGGCGCCGCCGCCTCGAGTAGCGTCCAGATCGCCGAGAGCACGGTTGACTTCCCCGACGAGGACTCTCCGACGAGCACGCAGGTCGAGCCGGGCTGCAGCGCGACGTCACGCGCCCCGCGATAGCCCGAGATCGTCACCTGCTCGATCAGTGTCACGCGACGTTGTCTACCCGCGGAGCGTGTTCTTCAAAAAGAACAGGAGGTTCGCGGGCCGCTCACCGAGACGGCGCATCAGGTACGGGTACCACTCGGGGCCGTACGGTGTCGCGACGAGCACCTTGTAGCCGCGGCGCACGAGGTCGAGTTGCAACTGCGGCCGCACCCCGTAGAGCATCTGGAACTCGAAGCGGTCGTTTGCGATCCCGTGCGCGTTGGCGAACGCGATCGTGTGCTGGATCAGCCGTTCGTCATGCGTAGCGACGGCGGTGTGACCGTCGGCTTGGAGCATTCGCTCGAGCAACCTCCCGTAGACGGCGTCGACGTCGGCCTTGCGGGGATAAGCGATCTGCGCAGGCTCGAGGTACGCGCCCTTGACGAGACGCAGATTCGGGGCAAGAGGCAGCAGGCTCTCGAGATCGTCAGGTGTCCGATAGAGGTACGCCTGCAGAACGGTGCCGACGTTCGCGAAGCCGTCCTGACGGAGCCTGCGGTAGATGCGCAAAGTGGCGTCGACGAACTGCGACTGCTCCATGTCGATCCGGATGAAGCTGCCGAGCTCGAGCAAGCGCACGATGTTCGCGTAGACAAGCTCCTCGTCGATCTCGAGGCCGAGGTGCGTGAGCTTCAGCGCAACGTTCGCGCGCAGGCCTTCCGATTCGATGCGTTCGATCACTGTGCGGTAGGCGGCGACCACCGCTTCCGTCTGCGTCGGCTCCCGCACCCCTTCGCCGAGCAGCGTCGTGTTCGCGTGCAGGCCTTGATCGTTGAGGCGGCGCAGCACGGCGATGCACTCGTCGAGCGTCTCGCCGGCGACGAAGCGGCCGGCGCCGAAGCGCATGCCGTGACGGCGCACGAGGCGCTGCACGCGCGAGCTGTCTGCGGCCGCGAGGATCCCTTTGCGCAACCCCGCGTTGAGCGCGACGTTCAGCTGTGTGACAGCAGCCAGGCGTTGACCTCGCGCATTCGCCGTTCGAACAGCGTCAGGTGCCCATCGGTCGCATCGATCCTCGCCTCGACACCCGGAATGCGGGCGGCGAGCCAGTAGCCGTGCGACACGGGCACGAAGCGGTCGTCCTCGCCGTGCAGCAGCAGCACCGGCCTCGAAATATCCTCGACCGCGAAGCCCCACGGCTCGCGAAAGGCGAAGTCGTCGTCGATCCAGCCGTCGACCCCGTGCTTCAGGCCGTGGTGGTCGCACTCGAGCATGTACTCGGCGAAGCGCCCGGTGAGCACCGACTTGTCCTCTGCTCCAAGCAGCGAGTCGAGCACCTGGACGAGTTCCTCGGGCTGCGCGGCGAGCATCTCCTCGGTCGCGGCTTCGCAGTAGGCGCGGAGTGCTTCCTCGCCGTCGAGCGCCGCGCCGAACTCGACGTGGTTGTCCTCGCCCATCCCGGCGAGCCAGTCGAGCCCGTCCGCGCCGTAGGGCGCGACGGCTGCGAGGCTCGCCACGGCCTTCAGCCGATCGTCGCAAAGGGCGGCACAGGCGAGCGCGTGCGGGCCGCCGCCCGAGATCCCCCAGCTGGCGAAGCTGGTGAGGCGCAAGGTGTCGGCGATCTCTGTGACGTCTGCAACGCAGTCCGCGACGCGACGGTTCTTCGCGCGCGTAGAGCTGGCGTAGCCCGGACGGTCGTAGCCGATCAGGCGAATTCCCTGTTCGCGCGCGAGAGCCGCGTGTGTCTCGTAGAGGAGCCCCGCCGATGGCGTGCCGTGGTGGAAGACCACCGGGTACCCCGCGGGGTCGCCTGCCTCGTGCAGTTCGAGGGTGCGCTTGTCCCGCGTCTGGATCGTCTCGGTCATGGAGCGCAGCTTACGCCCGAGCCGTCACGGTCCGGCGTAGGTCGCGACGTACGCGGCGACGTCCCGGATTTGTACGGCTGTCAGCTGCTCCCTGAAGGACGGCATCGTTCCACCGCCCCGTTCGACCTGCACGCGCACGAGGTCGTACGGAGGCTTCAGCTTGTCGAGGCTCGGGCCGATCTGCCCGTGCGCGTTCGCCGCGGCGAGGGTGTGGCAGCTGCCGCAGCCCGCGGACTTGAAGACGCTCTCGCCCGCGATCGGGTCAGCCTTTGCGGGAATCGGCGTCGACGCCGCGTACGCAGGCGCCGCGCTCGTCGAGTGGTTGTAGAGCCAGAGCGCGCTCGTGTACCAAACGCCGATCAGTGTCGCGAACAGCAGTCCGCCCGCCACCGGGAGCACGAACCGCGGGAAGCGGTGCAGGCGCAGGATCGTGATCTTCGCTGCGAAGGCGCCGTAGATCGCGCAGCCGAAGAGCGAGTGCGCGAGCACGCGGTTGTCCGGGTGCTGGAAGCCGAGCTTGAAGATGCAGTGGTAGGCGACCGGCAGCGTGAACGCGAACGCGAGCCGGCCGGTCCAGCGGTGCGCCGGGTTCACCCAGGCGGGCTTCGGCCACGGCAGCTTGCGAAAGATCCACGCCGCCGTGAGGAGCTGGAAGCACGCGAGCACGGCCGCGGCGGTAGCGAAACCCGCCTTCAGGTGCACGGGGTCGCTGAAGAAGAGCCGGAAGTACCCGGTCGACCGTGGCTGGTGTCGGGCGAGGAGCCCGGCGGTCAACGAGACGAGCGCGCCGACGACGACGGGCACCAGGACCCAGCGCCACGGGCGCGTGCCCGGCGCGGCGGGTGTGAGCACAACTTGCGCCATCTCGCGCAATCGAACACCACCGGCGGGCGGCGATCAAGAGCTAGCGCCGGCGCGAAGTGGGATCGTCGAGCCACGGCGGGCGCCAGCCCGCGTCGGCGGCGTTCAAGTTGGTGCCGGGCGGGACGATCGCGTCGATCGCGTCGAGGAGCTCATCGCTGAGGTGCACGTCGACGGCGCCGAGCTGGCCCTCGAGCTGCTCGAGTGTGCGCGGACCGACGATCGCTGCGGTTACGGCCGGGTGCCGAATCACGAACGCGAGCGCGAGGTGCACCATGCTGATCCCCGCCTGCTCTGCGAGCTGTGCAAGCTGCTCGACCGCCTCGAGCTTCGCCTGGTTGCCGGGGAGCGAGAGGTCGTAGCGGGCCGGCATGCGCTCGGCGCGGTGGCCCTTGATGTCGCTGCCTTTCCGGTACTTGCCGGACAGCCAGCCGCCTCCGAGCGGGCTCCAGGGAATGACGCCCATGCCGTAGTGCCGGCACGTCGGCAGCACCTCGGTCTCCACGCCACGCGCGAGGATCGAGTACGGCGGCTGCTCGCAGACGTAGCGCGCGTGTCCGTGTTTCTCGGCGACCCACTGCGCTTCAGCGATCTGCGACGGCGGGAAGGTCGACGAGCCGAGGTAGCGGATCTTGCCCGCGCGTTGCAGGTCGGTCAGCGCGCCGAGCGTCTCGTCGTGATCGGTCTCGGGATCCCAGCGGTGGATCTGGTAGAGGTCGATCCAGTCGGTCTGCAGCCGACGAAGGCTGTGCTCGACCTCCTGGATGATCCAGCGGCGCGAGTTGCCCTTCATGTTCGGATCGGTGTCGTGCATCGAGCCGTGCACCTTCGTCGCGAGCACGACCGAGTCGCGGCGGCCCTTCAGTGCCTTGCCGACGATCTCCTCGGATTCGCCACGTGCGTACACGTCTGCGGTGTCGATGAAGTTGATCCCGGCGTCGAGCGCGCGGTGGATGACGGCGATCCCGTCGTCGTGGTCCGGGTTGCCCCAGGCGCCGAACATCATCGCGCCGAGACAGAGCGGGCTGACTTGAACGCCTGTCGAGCCGAGTGCGCGCGTTTCCATCACTCGATCGTAGATGGCTAGGCTCTGCTCATGACGCGGCGAACGATCGAGCACGAGACTGAGCTGCGGGAGGTGATCGGCTCACCGTCCGCACTCGTCGAGAGCAAGATCGCCGACAGGCTGAACGACCTCACGCGGCAGTTCATCGAGCGGTCGCCGTTTGTCTGCGTTGCGACCGCGAGCGCGGACGGCGGACTCGACGTCTCGCCGCGCGGCGACCCTGCCGGTTTCGTGCGCATCCTCGACGAACGCACCCTGCTACTGCCGGACCGGCCGGGGAACAAGCTCGCGGACACGCTGACGAACCTGCTCGCCGACGATCGCATCGCGTTGCTCTTCTTGATTCCCGGCGTCGGCGACTCGTTCCGCGTCAACGGCCGCGCGCAGATCGTTCGGGACGAGGAGCTGCTCGCGCCAAGCGCCGTCGACGGCAAAACACCGCAGCTCGGGATCCTCGTCGCAGTCGAAGAGGCCTACACGCAGTGCTCGAAGGCGTTGATCCGGTCCGACCTCTGGAACCCGGAGCATCACGTCGACCGCTCGGAGCTGCCGACCTCGGGCGAGATCATGCGCGCGGTCGCCGATCCGGCGTTCGACGCGGAGAAGTACGACCGTGAACGCGCCGAGCGCTATGCGCGCGGCGAAGGTCTCTACTAGCGGCGACGCGCGCGCATTGCCCGCGCGGCGATCAATGTTCCGGCGACGGTGAGCACGAGCTTGATCGCCTTCGACCCGCGCAACTTCGACTCGCCGCTCGCGCGCTCCTCCATCGTCACCGGGACCTCGCGAAGCCGCAGGCCCGCGGCTGTGACGCGGATCAGCGCCTCGACCTCTGGGGCGCGACTCGTGAACGGCATCGCGAGCAACGGCAGCGCCTTGCGATTCACGGCATAGAGGCCACTCGTTGCGTCGCCGAACGGCTGGCCGAGCGCAGCTCCCATCGCCCTGCGCAGGATCGCCGTGCCGAACCGGCGCGAGGTGCTCGGCGCGTAGCGGTACGGCGCATAGCCGTCGCCGGAAACGAAGCGCGAGCCGACTGCGACGTCGCAGTCGTCGCTGCGCACAAGGTCGAGAAGGCGCTTCAGCTCGCGAGCCGGGTGCTGCCCGTCCGCGTCGACCCGTCCGCAGTAGGCGTAGCCGTGGTCGAGCGCGTAGCGGTAGCCCGCGGCGATGCCGAAGCGCAGGCCCAGGTTGGTACCAAGCGAGTGCACCTGCGCGCCATGCTCGCGCGCGACGTCCGCGGTGCGATCGATGGAGCCGTCGTCGACGACGAGCACGTCGGCATCGGGCAGTTCTGCGCGCAGCGCGTCGAGCACGTCTGGGAGGTTCGCCTCTTCGTTCCAGGCCGGAATGAAGACGAGCGTTTCGCTCATGACCGGTCCAAGTGCTCGCGGACCTGGCGTCTGGCGACGGTCGACGCCCCGAGCTCCCACGCGATCGCCCCAGGGGTCGGCACGATGCGCGCAAGACGGAACGCGACGGCCACGCCACGAGAGCCGTAGACACGGCGGAAGATCCAGCGCGCGCGGATCAGATGCGCGGGCGCGCAGACGACGATCGCCTTGTCGATCTCGCGTTCCAGCAGCAGTGGCAACGTGAGTGCCGCATTCTCGGCGGTGGTGGTTGCGAGCTCCTCGAGCACGAGCTCCACAAGGGGTCCTTGCCAGATGTCTCGCATCTGCCGTGCCTCGGACGCACCGCTGAACACCGCCACGCGCGCGTCGACCGTGCGCGCAACGCGCTCCGCCTCACGAACCAGCCGTTCGCGAATGCGAGCCACCGAGCTGCCGGGCACGACGATCGTAGGCGGCGTCACGTGCTCCAGGGTACGCGGCCGCCGGTCGCACCGATCCGGGGATTGCGGTCCTGAGCGCACGCCGGGACACTGCCACCGTGCGTCGGACGCTCATTGTGCTTGCGCTCGCCGCCGTGCTCTCCGGCTGCGGCGGCGACGAGACGTACAAGACCGAGAGTGGAAGCGCCACGCTGCTCGACGGCTCGCCGGCCCCGAAAGACGCAGTGCCGTTTGCGCGCATCTCGCCGCGTGAACAGGGCGCACCGCAGACGTTCCTCCGCTGGACCGGGCGCGGCTGGCGAACGGTCGCGAGGCGGCGGGTTCTCGGGAGCAAGGACGCGCTGCTCTCCCAGGCAGTCTGGCGCTGAGAACGACTGAGGCCTGCTTGCGCAGGCCTCAGTCGTTCAAACGAAGTGCTGTGCTTGATCGGCTCAGCCGCAGCCGGTGCTGGTGCCGCAGTCGCGGCACGTGTAACAGGTGCCTGCGCGCACCATGCGTCCGCCGCAGCGGTTGCACTCGATCGCGTCCTCGTGTGGGTTGAAGAGCGCGGTCTGGCCGGGCGCCGTTTCGACGACAGGCTTCGACTCGCCGCTCGCATAGCGCTCCGCCATCTGGGCGCGCACTTCCATCGAGAGGATCCCGGCCTCTTCCTGCTGGTCGACGTCCAGGAACTTCTTGCCGAACCAGCGGAAGATGTAGTCAGGGATCGACTTCGCTGCGCGGATGTCCGCGTCGTTCGTCGGGCCCGACGGCTCGAAGCGGAGGTGCGACAGCTTCGAGACGTAGACCTCGGGGGGCACGCCGTACTGCAGGCCCATCGACACCGCGATCATCAGCGAGTTCATCAGGCCCTGCAACGTCGTTCCGTCCTTCGCGATGTCCACGAAGATGTCGCCCGGCGAACCGTCGTCGAACACGCCGACGTGGATGTACCCCTCGTACTCGCCGACCCGGAACTTGCGGCCGATCTCGTTGCGGTCGTCCGGCAGGCGCCGCCGCTTCGGTGCGCTCATCGCGCCCCCTGCGGAACCGAGCGTCGTCTGTGCGCCCTTGTCGCCCTTGCCCGAGAGCGGCTGCGCGACCTTGCAGTTGTCGCGGTAGATCGCGACCGCCTTCACGCCGAGCCGCCACGCATCGGTGTAGAGCTGCGCGACATCGTCGATCGTCGCCGTCTCCGGCAGGTTGACCGTCTTCGAGATCGCACCCGAGATGAACGGCTGGATCGCGCCCATCATCTTCACGTGACCGCGGTAGTGGATCGCGCGCTCACCGACCGCGCAGTCGAACACAGGGAAGTGCTCGCTCTTGACGTACGGCGCACCGACGACCGTGTTGCGCTCGTCGACGTACGCAACGATCTCGTCGACCTCGTTCGGCGCGTAACCGAGCTTCTCGAGACCGCCCGCGACCGTCTTGTTGACGATGGTGATCTCGCCGCCGCCGACCAGCTTCTTCGACTTGACGAGCGAGAAGTCCGGCTCCACGCCCGTCGTGTCGCAATCCATCATGAAGCTGATCGTCCCGGTCGGTGCCAGCACCGTCGCCTGCGCGTTGCGGTAGCCGTTGACCTCGCCCATGTCTAGCGCTTCGTCCCACGACTTGCGCGCTGCGCCGAGTAGATCGGCCGGCACCGTGTCGGCGTTCGCGATGTTGCCGACAGCCGCGCGATGCTTCGCGATCACGCCGAGCATCGCCGCCGCGTTCGGGCGGTAGCCGGCGAACGGGCCCATGCGGCCTGCGATCTCCGACGACTTGCGGTATGCCCGCCCCGTCATCAGTGCGGTGATCGCCGCCGCGTAGGCGCGGCCTTCGTCCGAGTCGTACGCGAGCCCGCGCGCCATCAGGAGGGCACCGAGGTTCGCGTAGCCGAGGCCGAGCTGGCGGTACGCCTTCGCGTTCTCCTCGATCTCCGGCGTCGGGTACGACGAGTTGCCGACCATGATCTCCTGTGCGAGGAAGATCACGTCGCACGCGTGCTCGAACGCTTCGACGTCGAGCTCGCCATCTTCGCGGCGGAACTTCATCAGGTTCAGCGACGCGAGGTTGCACGCCGAGTTGTCGATCGACATGTACTCGGAGCACGGGTTCGACGCATTGATGCGGCCCGTGTTCGGCAGCGTGTGCCACGAGTTGATCGTCGTGTCGTACTGCACACCCGGATCGGCGCAGCGCCACGCGGCCTCGGAGATCTCGTGCAGCAGCTTGCGTGCCTTGATCGTGTCGACGACGGTGCCGTCGCTGCGCGCCGTCAGGTTCCAGTCGGTGTCGGCCTCGACGGCGTCCATGAACGCATCGGACACGCGGACGGAGTTGTTGGCGTTCTGGTACTGGATCGACGCCCAGTCCGGCGAGTCGAGCGACATGTCGTAGCCGGCTGCCTCGAGGACGCGTGCCTTCTCTTCCTCGTGCGCCTTGCACCAGATGAACTCGGTGATGTCCGGGTGGTCGATGTCGAGCACCACCATCTTTGCCGCGCGGCGCGTCTTGCCGCCGGACTTGATCGTGCCGGCAGACGCATCGGCGCCGCGCATGAACGACACCGGCCCGGAGGCATAGCCGCCCTTCGACAGCTGCTCCTTGGAGGAGCGGAGCTTCGACAGGTTGACGCCGGAGCCCGAGCCGCCGCGGAAGATGACGCCCTCGCGACGGATCCAATCGAGGATCGAGTCCATGTTGTCTTCGATCGAGAGGATGAAGCAGGCAGAGCACTGCGGCTTCTCCTCGAAGCCGACGTTGAACCAGACCGGTGAGTTGAACGCGGCGAGCTGGTTGACGAGGATCGCCTTCAGCTCGGCCTCGAACGTCAACGCCTCGTCCTCGCTCGCGAAGTACCCGCCATCGCGGCCCCAGGTGCCGACGGTGCCGACGATGCGCCCGATCATGTGCTTGACCGAGCTCTCGCGCTCCGGGCTCGACATGCGACCGCGGAAGTACTTCTGCGCCACGATGTTGGTCGCGGTCTGCGACCAGAACTTCGGGAACTCGACGTTCTTCTGTTCGAACGCCGGCCCGTTCTTGCCCGGGATGTGGGCATCGCGGATCTCCCACTCGACCTCGTCGTAGGGGTCGCGGCCCTCGATCGTGAACAGGCGGCGCACGGCGAGGGTGGCGTCCTCGTCGACGACGCTGTTGACGAGCTCGTCGGGGTGGATCTTTACGGTGTTTTCGTGCTCTACAGACGCCATTTTCTCCTCTTCTTCCTACGTGAATTCTAGTTCGGGTAAGGCCCGTGCCGCGGAGGCGCGGGGACCCGAGGGGCGAGCTTGGGAACCATAGGGAGGGGACCTGACGGAGCCGCGAAAACGGCCCTACGCAGCGCTTTTTCCGCTACGGATTCTGGCGGCGCGCCTGGATGCGCTTCGCGACCAGCCCGGCGCCACCGGCGGCAACGAGCAGGAGCGCCAGGCCGCCCAGGATGAGCAGCGGCACCGGCAAGGAGGACGGGCTCCCCGGGTTCAGCTTGTCGGCGAGGCCCGTGCCCTGCTTGCGGCCGGTCGACGTCGTGTCGGTCGTCCCGGTGCCGCCGCCACCGGCGTCACCGCCGACAGCGCCACCGTTCTTGGGGCCGCCGGGCGCCGCGATCAGCGTGTTCGGGCCGACCTTGTGGCCCGCCTTCTGCTGCTTCGCGATCGCGCTCTGCAGGGCGCGCAGGATGTCGTCGTGGGCGCTCGAGTAGGTCGAGACGTCCGCCGGCAGGTGCTTCAGTGCGTCGCTGTAACAGTGCCGCTCGTAGGAACCGTCGATCCGGCCGTCGTACCAGTCGTTCAGGAGCACCTTCCAGCACGGGGTTCCGGCGGAGGCTGAGCGCGCGGGCTGAGCCAGCGCGCCGAGTAGCGCGACGGACGCCAGCGCGGCGCAGAGGGAGAGCTTGAGGAGTGATGTCACGGAGGCGAGAACGTGTGCGGTTTGGCGGCGACGAGTAAGGATTGCCCGACGAGCGTAAGCCCCGGCTGTAACGGATTTGTAACGCAGGGGACGACGCCGGAGCGGGATGGTAGCTTCGGGTCGATGCGGGCGATTCGCGAACTGCCGCTCGCCACCTCCCTGCTCTTCGCCTGCCTCGCGCTCTTTTTCGGTGGCGGCCCCGGAACCGGCTCGCTGCCGTGGCTCGGCGGCGGGCTTCTCCTCGCCGTCGTGGTCCTGATAGCGGCCCAGGGACTGCCGTCCGGCTGGCTGCTACTCGTGCCACTCGCCGCCCTGGCGGCGTGGCTCGCGCTCTCGATCTCGTGGTCCGCGCTACCCGACCGCTCCTGGGACTACGCGAACCGCACGCTCGTCTACCTCCTCCTCGCAGTGCTCGGCCTCTGGCTCGCCGGCCGGACGCGGGCGCTCGCGCTTGGGCTGATGGCGCTCTTCGGCGCAATTCTCGTGTGGTCGCTCCTTGGCAAGGTGCTGCCCGTCGTCTACGACTACGGCCCGCCCGAGGTGGGGCGGCTGCGCGGGCCGATCGGCCTCTGGAACCAACTCGCGCTCGTCGCCGCCTTCGCGCTGCCGCTCGCGCTCTGGCGGCGCCGGCTCGAGAGCGTCCTGCTCGCCTACGCGGCGATCGTTGCGCTCCTCCTCACGTATTCGCGCGGCGGGCTGATCACGGCCGTGCTCGTCGTCGCTGCCTGGTTCGTGCTCGACGACGAGCGTGTAGAGAGCGCAAGCATGTTGCTCGCGGCCGCCGTGCCGGCCGCTTTCGTGGTCGGGATCGCCTTCGCGCTGCCGGGCGTGACCGGCGACGGCCAGTCCTCGCACGTGCGCTGGCGGGACGGGTTGATCTTCGGCGCGTTGCTGCTCGCCGGGGCGGTCGCGGCGGCGCTGCTTCGCCGCATCCCGCTGCCGCGCGTGCCGGGGCGGGTGCTCGTCGCGATCGGGGTCGCAGTGCTCGCCGTCCTCGCCGTGGTGGCGGTCGTGAAGGGGGGAAGCGCGATCCCTGGCAACGGGGGGAGCCGTTTGGCGAACACAAGCTCGAACTTCCGGTTCACGTGGTGGCGGCAAGCGGTGCACGGCTGGGAGCACGCCAAGCTGTTCGGCACCGGGGCGGGAAGCTTCCACGTCACGAACCTCCGCTACCGCAGCTCGTACCTCGACTACACGACGGAGCCCCACAACCTGCCGCTGCAGGTCTTGACCGAGGCGGGGATCGTCGGGCTTGCGCTGTTCGTGCTGGCCGCCGTCGCGCTTCTCTGGCGCGGGCACGGGCGGCGCAAGCACGAGTTGGCGCTCGCGCTGCTCCTGCCGGCGTACCTCGTGCACGCGCTCGTCGACATCGACTGGGACTTCATCGCCGTGTCCGCTCCGGCGTTCCTGGCAGCGGGCGCACTAGCCGGCGGGCTGCCCGTGCGCCGCGTCTCGCCGTTCGGCTCGCTCGTCGCCGCAGGTGCGGCGCTCCTTGCGTTCGTCGTCCTGCTCCTGCCGTGGCTCGGCGAGCGCTGGTCAGACGAAGCTCTGGTCGCGAGCCCACCTGCACACGTGATCTCCCTTGCGAAGAAAGCACGTTCGGCCGATCCGTTGCTCGTCGAGCCGCTCTGGTGGGAGGCAGATGCGCAGCCGGATCCGAGGCAGGCGGTCGCGCTGTACCAGGCAGCGGTCGACAAGCAGCCGAAGAACGCGCAGACCTGGCTGAACGCCGGGCTGTACGCCGTGAGCCTGCGGTGCCCGCGTCTTGCCTACCACTATCTCGAGCGGTTCACGGAGCTCGACCCGAAGGCGCGTCCGTCGCAGGGCGCCGACGCCTACCGCGAGGCGCTCAGGCAGGTGAACTCGGGCAAGCCGAAGTGTTAGCTCGCGCCGAGCACGATCGCGAGCTGCGCACCGTGCAAGGCTGACGGCGTCAGGCCGTCCAGCGGGCCGACGATCTTCACGTTCAAGTCATGCGCGAGGCGCGTGCCCTCGGCCTGGAAGCCCTTCTTAAACATCACGACGGACGTCGCGTAGTCCTGGCGCTTCGCGTTCCCGGTGCCGGAGACCTGGTAGTTGAGGTTCGAGAGCTTGGTTCCCTCGGTCGAGGCCGCACCCGCGCGTCCGTTGCCGTTGAAGACGAAGACGCCGGTCTCCGAGCGGAGGAGCTTCGGCAATGCGATCGGCGCCCGCTGGTGCGTGACCGGGGAAGCGGTGTGCTTCTTCGCGGGCGCAAACGCGGTTGCGGCGGCACGTTTTTGCATCGCGTGCGCGAGCGGCTTCGCCAGCAGGAGGAAGCCGACACCAAGCAGTAGAACGAGCTCGACCGCGGCGACGAGGCTCGCGACGAGCGTCGCGGTCCGCCAGGGGCGGATGAGCGCGTCGGGTGCGATGAGCGGCGTGTCCACGGCCGCCTTGATTCGTTACGCCGTGCCCTGCTCCTGCATCCAGGCCCAGGTCCGGCGTAGGCCGTCCGCGAGCGCGACCTGCGCCCGCCAGCCGAGCTCGCGCTCGATCAGTGCGACGTCGAGCACCGAGCGCTGCACGTCGCCGAGCCTCGCGGCTTCGAATTGCGGCTTCGCATCGACGCCCGAAACCTTCGCGCATGCTGCGTGCAGTTGCGCGACCGTTGTGCCCTCACCGGTGCCGACGTTGTACGGCCCGCCGGTCTTACCGACGGTCGCCAGCATCGCGGCGATCACATCGTCGACGTAGGCGAAGTCTCGGCTCTGCGTTCCGTCGCCGAAGATCGTCGTCGCGTCTCCACGCGCGAGCCGCTCGAGGAAGATTGCGACGACGCCGCCTTCGAGGCCCGCGTCCTGCCGCGGCCCGTAGACGTTCGCAAAACGCAGTGGCACGTGCGAAGTGCCGTGGATGCGGTTCCAGCCGAGGAGGTACTCCTCGCCGCACTTCTTCGCGATGCCGTACGGCGAGAGCGGCAGGAAAGGTGCCTGCTCGCTCGCCGGGACCGGGCACTCGCCGTAGCCGGCGCCCCCCGAGGACGCGAACATCACCTGGGCGCGCGGAGAGGCCTGCAGGACGTTCACCGTCCCGACCACGTTCACCGCCGCGTCGTACTCGGGGCGCTTCATCGACGTCTGCACGTCGGCCTGCGCGGCGAGGTGGAAGACGACGTCGGCGTCCACCTCGTATGGCTCGCGGATGTCGTGCTCGACCAGCGTCGCCTTCGGGTTCAGCTGCTCGCGCTTGCCGGTTGCGAAGTTGTCGACGACGACGACGTCGTCGCCTTGCTCGATCAGTGCATCCACCAGGTTCGACCCGATGAAGCCTGCGCCCCCTGTCACGACTGCCCGCATCGAGGCCATACATTACGGACCGCCATGTTCATCACCTTTGAAGGAGTCGACTGGTCGGGCAAGAGCACCCAGGCCGGATTGCTTGCCGAGTGGCTCAGTGACGGGGGCCGGCGGGTGCTCCTGACGCGCGAGCCGGGCGGTACGCCGGTCGCCGAGGCTGTACGCGATGTCGTCCTCCACGGCCACGACATGACCCCCTGGGCCGAGGCCGCGCTGTATGCCGCTGCCCGCGCCGATCACGTCGAGCACGCGATCCGCCCGGCGCTCGAACGCGGCGAGGACGTCGTCTGCGACCGATACATCGACTCGTCGGTCGCCTACCAGGGGATCGGCCGCGGTCTAGGCGAGGACCGCGTGCGCGAGTTGAACCTGCTCGTGACGCGTGGCCTGCTTCCGGACCGGACCTTCCTCGTGCTGCTCGATCCCGAGGAGGCGCGTCGTCGTGGCGCGGGACAGCCCGACCGGATCGAGCGCGAGGGCGATGAGTTCTGGCGGCGGGTCGACGACGGCTTTCGCGGCCTCGCGGCCTCGTTCCCCGAACGGATCGTGACCGTCGACGGCGCCCGCTCGCCCGACGAGATCGCCGAGGAGGTTCGTGAGCACGTTCGCGCCCTTCTCTGAGCGTCCCAACTTCGAGCAACCCGAGGCGGGTCGGCTGCTGGATGCGGCGTTGCGCGAGGGGCCGGCACACGCCTACCTCTTCCACGGGCCGCCGGGTGTCGGCAAGCGCGAGGTGGCGCGCACGTTCGCGCGTGCGCTGATCGGAACGACGCGCGCCGCGCACCCCGATCTCTACGAGCTCGACCCGCTCGGCGAGATGATCCGCATCGACGCGATTCGCGAGCTGCGCCGCGACCTGCACATGCGTCCGTTCGAGTCGGACCGCCGTGTCTACCTCCTGCACCGCGCGCACCTGATGAACGAGGACGCTGCCGACGCGCTGCTCAAGGATCTCGAGGAGCCGCCGAGCTACGCGGTGATCGTGCTGATCGCCGACGACCTCGGCCCTCTGCCCGAGACGATCCTCTCCCGTTGCCAGCTCGTACCGTTCCGGCGCCTCTCGGAGAAGGCGATCCGCGCGCTCGTCGACGCGCGCGCACCGCAACTCGACGAGGAGAGCCGCGCCGCGCTCGCGCGTGTGGCCGCTGGTCGCCTGGACCGGTTGGAGCGGCTGCTCGACCCGGCGTCGGTGGAGCGTCGCCAGGCGCTGATCGACCAGGCACGCGCGGTCTACCGCGACCCGCTCTTCGACGCCTCCGACGCTGCGGCAACGGTGCTCGCGAATGCGCAACAGCGCGCCACGGAAGCGCGGGAGATCGAGGAGGCGAACATCGCGGGGCTCGAGCTGCCCGCCCGCGAGGCGGAGCAGCGGGTGAAGCGGGCGGCACGCGGGGCCGAGCGGGAAGAACTGCTGGCGCAGCTCGATGAGCTCGGGGCGTGGTACCGCGACCTGATGGCGGTCGCGGTCGGTGCCGAGAGCGCCGCGATCCACCTGGACAAGCTGCCGGAACTGCGGGAGGATGCAACGAGGGAACGCCTCGTCGGCGCAGAACACGCTGCCGAGGCGGTTCGGGAAACGTGGCGGGCCTTGGAAGAGCTGAATCTCGCGCCACAGCTGGCGTTTGAGGCCCTGTTCATCCGTATCGGTCGAGAATTGTAAATCCCCCAAATAGCTATTGTTTTTTGTTCTGCGGCCACTACAAGTGGTGTAGGCGTCATGGGCGGATGACGTTCTCACCGAGAGGGAGAGAGCAAGTTGGTCGCAGTCCCGTCCGTAGGCCGTGCCACAGAGGTCACCCCGCGTAGAGCCGCTCCCGAGGCGGATGCAACGCGCGACCTTTACGAGCGCTACGCGCGCCAGATCTACTCGTACTGCCTGCACCAGCTGGGCAACCGCGAGGAGGCCGAAGACGCGACCCAGTCGACGTTCCTGAACGCCTTCCGGGGGTTCAAGCGCGGCGTCGACCCGGAGTTCGAATCCGCCTGGCTCTACAAGATCGCCCAGAACGTCTGCTTGACCCGGCAGCGCTCCTCGTCGCGCCGGCGCAAGGTGGAGACGCCAGGCGATCTCGAGGCGATGCAGGACTACGTTCCAGCGCCCCAGGCCGACTCGGATGAGCTGATCCGGCTCCCCGAGGCGCTCGATGCGATGCCGGAGCAGCAGCGGCGCGCGCTTCTCCTCCGTGAATGGCAGGGGCTCTCCTACAAGGAGATCGGCGAGGAGCTCGAGCTCTCGCAGGCCGCTGTCGAGACATTGCTCTTTCGGGCACGCCGCTCGCTCGCCGCAGGGCTGAGCGAGGACCAGCCGGTTGCGAAGAAGGCAGTCGGTATTGCCAAGCGCCTCGGCGCGAGCGATCTGGGATCGATGCTCTCGATCCTCAAGTCGCTCGTTCTGACCGGCGGGATCAAGGTCGCCACAGCGGTCGCGACGGTCGCGGCGACCTCGGTCGTTGCAGCAACGCCGGTCACGCGCCACGCGGTGGAGGACATCGTCACGCCGCGCCCAGATCCTGC
>JANMWB010000016.1:0-6442 GCA_031393705.1 Thermoleophilia bacterium
GAGGAGAACGCGAGGAAGTCGCAGCCGAGTGCCTGCACGTCGATGTGCCGGTGCGGTGCGGCCTGCGCCGCGTCGACGACCATGATCCCGCCCTGCTCGTGCGCCCATGCCGCGAGCTTCTCGACAGGGTTGATCGTGCCCAGGGTGTTCGAGACGAGGTTGTTGGCGACGACCTTGACGTTCCCGCGGGACGCGATTTCGTCGAGCGCGTCGAGCTGCAGCTCGCCGTAGTCGTCGATCGGGATGTGCGCGAACTGCGCGCCCGTCCGTTGAGCGACGAACTGCCACGGCACGAAGTTCGCGTGATGCTCGAGCTCGGTGATCACGACGACGTCGCCGGGGCCGAGGTTGTCGAGCCCCCACGAGTACGCGATCAGGTTGATTGCCTCGGTCGCGCTGCGCGTGAAGATCACTTCGCGGTTCGAGGGCGCGTTGATGTACGCGCGCACCTTCTCGCGCGCACCTTCGTACCCGGCGGTCGCGCGCTCGGCGAGTGTGTAGACCCCGCGGTGCACGTTCGCGTAGGAGTGCTCGTAGAACTCGCGCATCGCGTCGAGCACCTGACGCGGCTTCTGCGTCGAGGAGGCCGAGTCGAGGTAGGCGACGGGCTTGCCGTTGAAGAGCTCCTCGAAGACGGCGAAATCGGCACGCAGCTTCTGCGCATCGAGCTTGGTTGCAGGTGTTACGGCCACACCCACACTGTACCGAGGGGCTATCGGGTGCTAGCGATGGACGATTTCGCAGACGGTGAGCCGATCGGTGCGGTCGGCCCAGACGGTATCGCGGCCCGGGCCGCAGTTCACCCGATCGGTGTGCCCGTCGTTCGCGTGAATCTGATCGTTGCCCGCGAGACCGAGGATCACGTCACCCCAGAGCGGTGTCCCTTCGATCACGTCCGCCCGTGCGGTGCCGACAACCGTGCAACTGCCGGTGAGAGCGCGGCCGCTCTCGACCAGAACGGTGTGGCCCGGGCAGCCGGGCCTTGACCCCGGCTGCACGAATCGGTTCGCGACGGGCGACCACGCGCGGTCGCCGCTCAGTCGAACGTCCGACAGCGACCAGCTGGGCACCCGGATGTTGCCCGGGACATGGGCGACCTTGAGGCTCGAGGCGCCGCCGGCCGCAGAGACGACGTAGACCGACCCGCGTGCGATGTACGCGATCCGGCTGCCGTCGCTCGACCACGCTGAGGCTCCGGGATTGGCGACCGAGACGAGGCGTCGCTCGGCGACCGGGCCGCTCGTGACGTAGATGCCGTCGTCGCGCTGGAATGCGAGCTGTTTGCCGTCGGGCGACCAGGCAGACATGCCGATCGCGTTGCGCGCCCAAAGCTTCCCGGCGACCCAGAGGTCGGTGTTCTGAGCGCCGTGCGTCGTCAGGTACGCGAGGTTCGCGGTGCCCGGTTGCCAGGCCGGCGCGAACGCACGCGTGGGCGCGAGGTAGCGGTGCTTGGCGCTGCCGTTCGCGTTCGCGACCCAGAGCACGCCGCCGGAGCTGTAGGCGAGCTGGGCGCTACTGCTCGACCACGTCGGTCCGAGCTGGCCGGCGTTCGTCCCGATCCGAACCGAGCGCAGGGTGCGAAGGTCGAGCGAATAGAGCTCCATGTGATTCGGGTAGACGCGGGTAAACGCGATGTGCGATCCGTCGGGCGACCAGACCGGCCACCAGTCCATCGGCGCGAGGATGCGCGTGGTCGTCGCAGACGCGGGCACCGCCGTCGCGAGGAGCACAGCAAGCACGACGAGTTTCTTCACCCCCCGAAGCGTACGGCTGACCCGTAAGGAGACCGTCAGCGCGCTGTTACCTTGCACGGCGTGAGCAGCGAATACATCTTCACCATGTACCGGGTCGACAAGTTCTACGGCCCGGAACGTCAGGTCCTGTCGAACATTTCTCTCTCGTTCCTGCCCGGAGCGAAGATCGGCGTGCTCGGTGCGAACGGCGCCGGCAAGTCGACGGTGCTCCGGATCATGGCGGGTAAGGAAGAGCCGTCGTCCGGCTCCGCGGAGCTCGCGAAGAACGCGACCGTCGGACTGCTCGAGCAAGAGCCCGAGCTCGACCCGAAGAAGACGGTGCGCGAGAACGTCGAAGACGGTGTGCGCGAGGTGCGCGACTTGCTCGACCGCTTCAACGTGATCTCCGCGCAGTTCTCCGAGCCTGACGCCGACTTCGACGCCCTGCTCGCCGAGCAGGCAACCGTCCAAGACCAGATCGACCGGCGCGGCGCGTGGGAGCTGGAATCCCAGCTCGATCACGCGATGGACGCGTTGCGCCTGCCCGAGGGCGACCGCGACGTGACGTCACTTTCGGGCGGCGAGCGCAGGCGGGTTGCACTCTGCCGGCTGCTGCTTTCATCACCCGATCTGCTGCTGCTCGACGAGCCGACGAACCACCTCGATGCGGAGTCGGTCTTCTGGCTCGAGCGTTTCCTCGCCGACTACAAGGGAACGGTCGTCGCGGTCACCCATGACCGGTACTTCCTCGACAACGTCGCCGGCTGGATCCTCGAGCTCGACCGCGGCAAGGGCATCCCGTACGAGGGCAACTACTCCGGCTGGCTCGAGCAGAAGTCGGCGCGGCTGGCTATTGAAGAGAAGCAATCTTCCGCAAGACAGAGGACGCTCCGGCGCGAGCTCGAGTGGGTTCGCCTCGCGCCGAAGGGGCGGCACGCGAAGTCGAAGGCGCGCCTCGGCGCCTACGAGAAGCTGCTCGCCGACGAGGACAACGTGAGGCTCGACCAGGTCGAGATCCACATCCCGCCCGGCCCGCGCCTCGGCGACCTCGTGATCGAAGCCAAGGACGTGTCGAAGGGCTTCGGCGACCGCCTGCTCTTCGAGAATCTGACGTTCTCACTGCCGCCCGCGGGCATCGTCGGCGTGATCGGCCCGAACGGCGCCGGCAAGACGACGCTGTTCCGGATGATCGCCGGCCAGGAGACGCCCGACTCGGGCGACCTGCGTGTCGGCGACACCGTGCAACTCGGCTACGTCGACCAGTCGCGCGCCGATCTCGATCCGAAGAGCACCGTGTGGAAGGAGATCTCCGGCGGTCAGGACATCGTCATGCTCGGCAAGAAGGAGATCAACTCGCGCCAGTACACCTCGTGGTTCAACTTCCGCGGCGGCGACCAGCAGAAGCCGGTCGGCAAGCTCTCCGGTGGTGAGCGCAACCGCGTGCACCTGGCGAAGATGCTAAAGAGCGGCGGCAACGTGCTGCTGCTCGACGAGCCGACCAACGACCTCGACGTCGACACGCTGCGCGCGCTCGAGGATGCGCTGCTCGACTTCGCCGGCTGCGCCGTCGTGATCACCCATGATCGCTGGTTCCTCGACCGCGTCGCGACACACATCCTCGCGTTCGAGGGCGACTCGCAGGTGACGTGGTTCGAAGGCGACTGGGCCGAGTACGCCGAGTGGGTCAAGGAGACCCGCGGCCCCGAGGCACTCGAGCCGCACCGCATCAAGTACAAGCCGCTCGTTCGCGCGTAACCCAACGCCGCCGCGGTTCTAAGCTAAGGCCTGTGGCCGCCACCCATCGCCTTGCGCCGATCGAGCTCCGCGTCCTCGGCTCATTGATCGAGAAGCAACGCACGACGCCCGAGCAGTACCCGCTGACGCTGAACGCGCTGCGGCTCGCCTGCAACCAGGCGACGAACCGCGAGCCGGTGCTGGAGCTCGACGAGTCGGAGGTGCGCGCGGCCGCGCAGCACCTCGGGACGCTCGGCTGGGCGCGGCTCGCGACCGGCCCGGGATCGCGCACCGCGAAGTACCGGCAGATGTTCGGCGAGGCGCTCGACCTCTTGCCGTCGGAGGTCTCGATCCTCGGCGTGCTGATGCTGCGCGGCCCGCAGACGGTCGCCGAGCTGAAGACGCGCACCGAACGGCTGTACCACTTCGCGGCGAACGAGGACGTCGCGCAGACGCTGACCCGGCTCGACGAGAAGGAGCTCGTGCACCTGCTGCCGAAGCGGCCCGGCCAGCGCGAAGAGCGCTGGACGCACCTGCTCGCAGAGACGCCGCACGAGGAGCCACCTTCGGCCGAAGACGAATTCGCGTCGGAGCCGGTCCAGCCGACGTCGCTCGAGCGGCGGCTCGCGCAGGTCGAGCAGCGCCTCGGCGAGCTGGAACGGCGGCTCGCCGAGCGCGGCCTCCTCGATTAAGCGCTCAGGACCGGATCACGGACCGGAGGAGCAGGAAAAACACGATCACGAGCACGAGCAGTGCGGCCGCAGCGGTGGAATGAGACATGGATACCTCCGCTGGTGGGACTGACGACGATCCATCGTCACTCGCGGGCTCACCCACAGGTATCCCCCAAAACGGGGAGCGCAGCTAGGCCTGCGGGATGCGGGCTTCGAGCGCGGCGCCCAGTGCTTCGCGTACCGGCTCCAGCTCGATGCGGTCCAGGACGTCCTGGAAGAAGCCGCGGACGATCAGGCGCTCGGCTTCCTCGCGTGAGAGGCCGCGGGCCATCAGGTAGAAAAGCTCTTCGCGGTTGACCTTGCCGAGCGTGGCGCCGTGGGTACAGCGCACGTCGTTCGCCATGATCTCGAGACCCGGGATCGAGTCCGCATGCGCGTGGTCGGAGAGCAAAAGGTTCCGGTTCTCCTGGTACGCGTTCGTCTTCTGCGCGCCTTCTTCGACGCGGATCATTCCGCGCCAGACAGCGGTCGCGTTCTCGCGCAGCGCGCCCTTGAACGCGAAGTCGCTCTCCGTGTTCGGTGCGATGTGCTCCTGGAACGTGTCGAAGTCGAGATGCTGGTCGCCGTCGGCGAAGTACGCGCCGGTCACGCGCGACGTGGCGCCCTCGCCGGCGAGGTCGTTCTCGATCCACACCTTGCCGCGCTTCGAGCCGAAGCCGCCGATCACCCAGTCGAGCTCGCTGTCGCGCTCCAACCACGCCTTGTAGCGGCCGAAGTGCCAGGTCTCCTTCGAGAGGTTCTGCAGCGAGACGTACTCGATCTTTGCGGCCTGGTGGACGAACAGCTCGACGACCGCGTTCGTGTAGGCGACGGTGTCCTCGGCGACAGACGAGAGATCCTCGATCAGCGAGAACCGCGAGCCCTCGTCTGCGATCACGACCATCCGCCAGAAGAGCGAGCCGCCGTTAGAGGTGACCTGCACGTAAAGCGGCTTGTCGAGCTCGACCCCCTTCGGCACGTGCACGAGCAGACCGTGCTCCCACTTCGAAAGATTCTCGACGGCGAACTTGTCGTCGTCGGGGATCAGCTTCGCCTCGTAGTCGCGTGGCAGCAGCTCGAAGCGGATGCCCTCCGGTGCGGAGACGATCTCGATCCCGTTCTCAGTCACGAGCACGCGGCCCGAGACGTCCAGATCGAGCATCGGGCCGGTGCCGGCTGAAGGAGCCGCGCCGTTCGCCGGCTCAGGATCGAAGCCGCGCAAGTCGGTAAAGCGCCAGTGCTCGTCCGAGGTGGACGGCAGCGGCAGCTCTGCGAAGCGCTTCGCAGCTTGGTCGCGCGTGATTGTGGTGCTCATGACTCGCGCGCTGCCGAGTCGTGCGCTGCGTAGTGGCGGTGCAAGACCATCTGGTTGCCGTCCGGGTCGGCGAAGAACGCCATGTGGCAGACGCCCGTATCGAGCACGTCGCCGTTGAACTCGACGCCCTTGGCCTCGAGCTCTGTGCGCGCCTCCTGGACATCCGGCACGCGCAGCGCGAAGCCGGCGTCGTGCGGCGCGCGGAACTGGCTGCCGATCGACTCGAGGCTCAGCAGGTAGAGGAAGCCATTGTCCCCCAGCCGGAACTCAGGGAAGGCGCCCTCCGCGGTTTGCGGAAGACCGAGGGTGTCGCGGTAGAACGAGGTGGAGCGCTCCATGTCGGTGACGGGCACCGCCCAGAAGTCGACGTGCTCGACGATCAACTAGCCGACACTGCCTTCCATCTGGAGCTGGATCAGCCGGTTCATCTCGACGGCGTACTCGAGCGGTAGCTCCTTCGTGATCGGCTCGACGAAGCCGCTGACCACCATCGCCGACGCCTCAGACTCGGAAAGCCCGCGTGACATCAGATAGAAGAGCTGCTCCTCGCCGATCTTCGAGACCGTGGCCTCGTGTCCGATGTCGACGTCGTTCTCGTCGATGCGGATGTACGGGTAGGTGTCGGAGCGCGACTCGTCGTCGAGGATCAGCGCGTCGCAGACGACCTTCGACTTCGAACCGGTGGCGCCGGCGGCGACCTCGAGCAGGCCGCGATACCCCGCGCGCCCGCCGTTCTTCGAGATCGACTTCGACGTGATCACGCTCGAGGTGTTCTTGCCGATGTGCACGCACTTGCCGCCCGCGTCCTGATGCTGGCCCTTGCCGGCGAACGCGATCGACAGCACTTCGCCGTGCGCGCCCTCGCCGGTCAGCCAGATCGCCGGGTACTTCATCGTCAGCTTCGAGCCGAGGTTTCCGTCGACCCACTCCATCGTCGCGTTCTGCTC
>JANMWB010000021.1:0-5304 GCA_031393705.1 Thermoleophilia bacterium
TCCGCCATCTCGACGCCGGCGACGAAGTTCGGGATCACGAAGCGCGCGCCGAACACGTCAGCCGCGTCGAAGATTCGCCGGTGCCACTCCTCGCGACCGACGTAGCGTTCCTTGCCGGGCGAGATGATCTCGAACAGGCGCTTGTCCCACACCTCGTAGTTCGGGTGGTAGATCGTGATCCCGTAATCCTTGTAGCGCTGCACGTCGGCCTTCGGCAGCGCCTGCGCGACGACCTTGCCGATCCAGCGGTTCGGGAAGCGCTCCTCGATTGCCTGCGCATAGCGCCCGTAGAAGTCGGCTTCGGCGAGCCCGTCGACGGTGCTCGTCACCGAGCCGCCGGTCAGCGTGTACGCCTTCGAAATCTTGTCCGTGTCGTAGCGGTCGATGATCGCGAGCGCCTCGAGCACGTCGTCGACCGGCTTCACGCCCGTGTACGGCCGGCCTTCCTTCTTGTGCTGGCGCCAGTTGTGGTTGATGTCGCAGAACTGGCACTCCTCTTTCGCGCCGAAGTACTGGCAGAGGCGCAGCACGGTCAGGTAGATCAGGTAGCCCCACTGGATCGTCGGCGCCGTCTCCATGACCGTCTTGCCGTTCTCGAGCTCGTGGCGGTAGTACTCGGGCATCGGCGGCAGGCCGACGTCGGCGATCACGCGGCCGTCGAGCGACAGCTTGAGCCCGGTCTCGTCGAGCGCGATGCGGTACGGCGAGTCGGGGTTCACACGCACGGAGACGATCGTGCGGCGCAGGTCCCACGGGCCGCCGGTCAGCGCGATTTCCTCCGGGGGCCGGCGAAGCGCGGCCTCGCCGAGTTGCGTCAGCGGCTTCTGGTCGAACGAGAAGATGAAGTACGACTTCGGCTTGATCTCGCCCTCGAGGTTGTCGCTGAGGGCCGAGGTGTCGAAGTCGATGCCCGTGCGCAGCAGGTCTTCCTTGAGCACCGCCTCGGGCGGGATGTGCGCAAAGCGCTCCATCAGCCCTTCCACGAGGTGGGTGCGTGTGCTCACAAAGGCAAAGGTATCGACCGCCGGGGTCTACCGGCGGTCGATACCCGTTGATCTGCCTAGCGTTTCTTGTCGATCGAGGTGAGCGTGTTGGTACCGCTCACGACTTCACAGCGGATCTGCGCCGCGTCGCCGACCTTGAACTTGGCGTTCACGTCAGCGGACTTGTCCGCGGGGATCGCGCAGGTGACGAACGCGACCGTGATCGAGCTTGCCGAGAGCGCCGTAATGGGCCCACGGGCTTCGCTCTTCTCGGACGTCGGGTGGGACGGCTTGCAGGAGCCCGGGCCGACCTCGACGGCAGAGCCGCCGCTGGTGCCGCCGCCAAGCTTGGCGCCGGTGAAGCCCGATGCGGCCGAGAACGTGGCCGACAGGTTCGCAATGAGCTTGCCGTTCGGCTGATGTGCCTTGCCGACAGCGAGGCCGGCGATCGAGCCGTTGTCGTAGACGGCCGAGTAGCCCGCCTCGGTGTTCCTACCACCGGCAACGTCGATCGAGAAGCGCCCGTCCACGGTCCCGACCTTGTCGGTCGTGTTGATGACGCTGCGAGCCCGCAGCGTGATCGGGCCGGTGAGATCCGGGTCGCCCGCCGAAACGCCGGTGTACTTGCCGTCGGTGACGACGATCGTCTTACCGTCGGTCGTCGTGCACGTCCGCGTGGACGTGCTCGTGCCGGTCGCACTGAATGTCCCTGCGACGGCCTTGGCACTCTTAGCGCCCTCGATCCCGTTCGCGACCGCGTAGCTCGTCGCAACCAACGCGATGAGCACTACCGCGGCAAATGTCAACTTGCGCATTGAGTCCCTCCTAATTGACTGACTACGCCCGCACCTTCGCTCGCGGCGGTACGCGGGGCGCAAGCTGAGCGTAAGACGCATGTAAGGCCGTGGCATCGGCTACCCTCGGCGCCGGGTCATGCTTCGCCGCGCCGCCGCAATCTGCCTGCTCATGGCGATTTTCGCTGCGCCCGCGCACGCCCAGGGAACGCCGCTGATGCCGGGTGTGACCTACGAGAAGACCGTGCAGTTCACACCGCACGGCGCAGTCGTGATCCACGTGCTCACCGCGCCGCGTCCGGGCGATCAGGGCGGCCTCTACCAACTCGCGCCGGTGCTCGCGAAGGGCACCGTCTTCGGCGGGAAGCAGCGCGTGACGCAGCTGGAGAAGGACGTCTCGAACCAGGCGACGGTCGCGGGCATCAACGGCGATCTCTTCAACGCGACCGACGGCCACCCGGCCGGCATCTTCATGCAGGGTGGGCTGCTGCTGCACCCGCCGCTCAGCACGCGCTCGTCGATTGGCGTCGACTCCGCGGGCGCACTCCACGTCGACCGCGTCAAGTTCTTCGGCACCTGGCGCGGCACCGGCCAGCGCCGGCCGCTGAACGGGCTCAACGACGTGCCGAGGGCCGGTCAGGTGAACCTGTTCACGCCGGCGTTCGGCGCGCGGACGCCGGTCGTGCCGGGTGCCGCCGAAATCGTGCTGCAGCCGTTTCCCGCGGCGGCGCCGAACGCCGATCTCACCGCGCCCGTGACTGCGACCGCGGTCGGGGGCGGCACGGTGATTCCGCCCGACGGTGCGGTCGTGATGGCGGCAGGCGCGACGCTCGCCGCGGCGCTGCAGACCGAGGCGCCCGTCGGGACGCCCGTGACGACGCGCTTGATCCTGCAGCCTGCGTGGACGGGCATGGTCTCGGCCCTGGGCGGCGGCCCCGTGCTCGTGCGCAGCGGCAAGCCGGTGTTCCGCTCGCTCGAGGACTTCACCAACGACCAGATCAGCCAGCGCGACCCGCGCGCCGGTGTCGGCCAGCTTGCGGACGGCCGCATCATCCTCGTCGCGGTCGACGGCAACCAGCCCGGCTACAGCGTGGGGCTGACAAGCTTCGAGCTCGCGCAGACGCTCGTACGTCTCGGCGCGGTCACCGCTTCCGCGGTCGACTCGGGCGGCTCGGTCACCGTCGCGTTCGACGGACAGCTCCTCAACCGGCCGAGCGATCCCGGCGGCGAGCGGCTCGTCAAGGAAGCGCTCCTCGTGCAGTACTACGGCGTGTACGCCGCACCGCCGCCGCTCTTGCTCGTCAACGGCGATCCGGGCAAGGGGATGCAGTCGCTTTCGTACAAGATCGTGCGCCCGTCGAAGGTGACGGCACAACTGATCGGGCCAGACAACGTTCCCCGCCCGCTCGAAACTGCCGTGCAGCATGACCCCGGCTCGTACCCGTTCACCTATTCGACGTTCGACGCGGAAGGCACGTGGCACTGGAATGTCACCGCGACAGACGACCTCGGCCGCGTCTCGACGATCGACCGTCCGTTCCGTTACGACACGACGCTGCGCGGGGTCAACGCGCCGAAGCTCGCGTTTCGGGAGGCGACGATCCGCTTCACGCTCTCGCGGCCGGCAAGCATTCGCCTGCGCATCGAGACGAAGAACGGCGTCGTTGTGCGCACGCTGCCGTCGGCCGCGCTGCAGACAGGCGCCCGCTCTGTCATCTGGGACGGCACGCTCCCGCAGGGCACGAGAGCCTACGGTGGCGTCTACGTCGCGCACGTGTTCGCGACGAGTGACGTCGGCACCTCCGACATCGCTGTTCCGTTCGCGTTCAGACGCGGCTAGTTACAGTCCCCAGCTGTGACCTCCTGGCTCGCCCACTACGGCGTCGCGGCGATCTTCATCCTGATGCTGATCGACGCGGTGTTCCCCGCGGCCAGCGAGCTCGTGATGGTCTACGGCGGCGCGCTTGCCTCCGGCGCGCTGACGCATCGCCTCGACGTCTTCGGCTGGCACGGCACGGGCTTCTCCGCCTACCTGGCCGTGGTGCTCGCCGGGGTGGTCGGCTACCAACTCGGCTCGATTCTCGGCTGGTGGATCGGCGACCGTGGCGGTCGCGCGTTTCTCGAGCGTCGTGGCCGGTGGTTCCACCTGACGCCGGACCGCCTGGAGCGGGCCGAGCGCTGGTTCGAGCGCTGGGATGCGTGGGCGGTCCTCGTCGGGCGGATCACGCCTGTCGCGCGGTCGTTCGTCTCGATCCCGGCGGGCGTGTTCGAGAGCCCATTCGCCCGCTACAACGTGCTCACGCTCGTCGGCAACACCGTGTGGTGCGTTGCCCTGGCGGGCGCCGGCTGGGCGCTCGGCTCGAACTGGACGACGCTCCATCACGACTTCCGATACGTGGAAATCGCCGTGGTGGTGGGAATCATGGCTGCCGCGGCGTATTGGGCGCTGCGTCTACGCCGCTCATCTACCATGCGCTCTGCCGATGTCGATCCCCCACGTTGACGTCAAAGCCCAGTACGCGCCGCTGATCCCGCAGCTTCAGGAGGCGTTCGCGCGCACCCTGGAGTCCGGCAAGTTCATCTTCGGCCCCGAGGTAGAGGCCTTCGAGCGCGAAGCGGCAGAGCTGCTCGGGACGCAGGAAACGGTCAGCTGTGCCAACGGCACCGACGCGCTCGTGCTCGTGCTCGACGCGATGGGCATCGGCCCCGGCGACGAGGTGATCTGCCCGACCTTCACGTTCTACGCGACGGCCGAGGCGATCGCGCGGCGCGGCGCGGTCCCGGTGTTCGCAGACATCGATCCCGTCACGCTGAACCTCGACCCTGTCGAGGTCGAGCGCAAGATCACCACGGAGACGAAGGCGATCATGCCCGTGCATCTCTTTGGACGTCCCGCGCCTGACCTCAGCGGCTTTGGCCTGCCGGTGATCGAGGACGCGGCGCAGGCGTTCGGCGCCGGCGGCATCGCGACGAGCATCGCATCGACGTTCAGCTTCTTCCCGACGAAGAACCTCTTTGCGCTCGGCGACGGTGGTCTGATCGCAGTCAACGACAGTGAGCTCGCGCAACGCATCCGCATGCTGCGCTTCCACGGCTCCGAGTCGAAGAAGGAGTTCGTGTACATCGGTTACAACTCGCGCCTCGATGCGATGCAGGCGTCGTTCCTCCGGATCTTCCTCAAGCACATCGACGACTGGAACCGGCAGCGCCGTGAAGCGGCCGCGCGGTACACCGAGCTGCTCGACGGGCTCGTCGAGACTCCCGTCGACGAAGCGGGGCACGTCTACCACATGTATTGCGTCCGCTCTCCCGAGCGCGACCGGCTTGCTGCGGCGTTGAAGGATGCAGATATCGGCTTCGCGGTCTACTACCAGCCGCCGTTGCATCTGCAGCCCGCGCTGCGCTACCTCGGCTACTCCGAGGGCGACTTCCCGGAGACGGAGAAGGCGTCGCGCGAGAATCTCTGCCTGCCGTTGTGGGCCGGGATCACCGAGGAGCAACAGGCGGAAGTCGTCTCCGTCCTGAAG
>JANMWB010000054.1:0-8215 GCA_031393705.1 Thermoleophilia bacterium
GGCGAGATGACGACCACCGAGTACATCGACATCCCGCGCCTGGTGCGCGAGACGGTGAAGGGCATCGGCTACACGCGCGCCAAGTACGGCTTCGACGCGGAGACCTGCGGCGTGATCGTGGCGATCGACGAGCAGTCGCCCGACATCGCGCAGGGTGTCGACAACGCGTACGAGGTACAGCACGACCCGGGCGACGACGATCCGCTGGACAGGGTCGGCGCCGGCGATCAGGGAATGATGTTCGGTTACGCCTCCAACGAGACGCGTGAGTTGATGCCGCTGCCGATCATGCTGGCGCATCGCATCACGAAGCGGCTCTCGGAGGTGCGGAAGGCCGATGTGCTGCCGTACCTGCGGCCGGACGGCAAGGCGCAGGTCTCGGTGCGCTACGAAGTGGATGCCGACGGACGCCAGAAGCCGGTCGAGATCGAGCGGGTGCTCATCTCGACGCAGCATCGCGAGGGCCTCGACCCGGAAGCGATGATCAAGCCCGACCTGATCGAACAGGTGCTGCGGCCGATCCTTCCGAAGGATTTCTACGACGAGAAGAGCCTCGACGATCCGAGCTTCGTCTACGTCAACCCGACCGGCAAGTTCGTGATCGGCGGGCCGATGGGCGACACGGGGCTCACCGGCCGCAAGATCATCGTCGACACCTACGGGGGCGCAGCACCGCACGGCGGCGGTGCGTTCTCCGGCAAGGACCCGACGAAAGTCGACCGCTCCGCGGCGTACGCGGCGCGGTACGTGGCGAAGAACGTCGTCGCCGCCGGGCTTGCGGACCGCTGCCAGGTACAGGTCGCCTACGCGATCGGCGTCGCGCACCCGTTCTCGATCCTCGTCGAGACGTTCGGCACGGAGCACCTGCCCGTGACGCGCATCGAGGAGCTCGTCAAGGAGCATTTCGACCTGCGCCCGGCCGCGATCCTGCGCGACCTCGACCTACGGCGGCCGATCTACAAGAAGACCGCCGCGTACGGCCACTTCGGTCGCGACGACCACGACTTCACGTGGGAGCGGACGGATAAGGCGGCGGCGCTGCGTACCGCTGCTGGGCTTACCGCAGCCACCGCGTAAGAGCTTGAATCTGGTTCGGCTGACCACCGAATCAGGTTCAGTCCCGAACCTGACGAGCCTTCCGATCTAGCTGCGCTTGACGAACAGCCCCGCGGCGGCTCGTTCGCCGATTGCCTTCTCGCCGCCGTTGACCGTGACGCGGAACTGGCCCGCGGCCGGTTCGGCAGCACGCAGCTCGAGTGTCGTGCCGGGGACGAGCCCTTCGTCGTAGAACCAGTGCAACAGGTCGCCGTCGTGCTCGGCAAGGCGCACGATGGTCGCGCGCTGGCCCGGCTCGAGATCGGACAGCGGCTGGAGCTCACGGTTCTCGGTCTGCTCGAAGTCGGGGTCGACCGGCCAGCCGTGCGGGCAGCGCTCTGGATGCCCGAGCTTCTCGTCGATCCGCTCGACCATGTCGTCGGTGAACGTCCCGCCGAGCTCGTCGGCATGAACGTGAGCCTCCCCGGCGGTGTAGCCCATGAAATCGGTAAGCAGCCGCTCGATGATCCGATGCTTGCGGACGACCTTGCGCGCGCGCTCGGTGCCGGCAGGGGTGAGGATCGCCTCCTTGTGCTCGCCTCGCTCGACGAGCCCTTCCGCTTCGAGCCGCTTCAGCATCTCCCCTGCGGATGCCCGCGAGACGCCGAGCATCTCGGCGACGCGCGCGGCGATCGTCTGGGACGATCCAGCCGGCGCGGGTCGATACTCCCCGATCGGGAACGCCAGGAAGTAGATCGTCTCCAGGTAATCGTCGATCCCGTGACTCGTCGCCATCCGGCGATCGTAGCCACGCCACCCGTAAGGTATGCCTTACAATGAGCGTATGAGCACCGCTCAAACCCTCATCCTCGGCGCGATCGCCGGCTTCACGATCTTCGTCGGGCTCCCGCTGGCCCGCATGCGGAACGTGGCCGTCGGCGTCGGCGTCTCGCTGAACGCGGTCGCCACCGGCATCCTGATCTTCCTCTTCTGGGACGTCGTCTCGCACGGGGTCGGCCCGGTCGAGACGCACCTCCAGGCCAAGGAGTGGGGGACGTTCGTCGGCTACGCAGCACTCCTGTCGGTCGGTTTCGCCGCCGGGATGATGGGCCTCGTCTACTACGACGGCTGGCTGAAGAACAAGCGCGCCACCCCGCTCGTCGGGCCTGGCGCCGCGGCGGTCGACGAGTTCACGAGCCGCTCGTGGTTCGAGACGTTGACGCCGGGCAAGCGGCTCGCTCTGCTGATCGCGACCGGGATCGGTCTGCACAACTTCGGCGAGGGGCTCGCCATCGGACAGTCCTCGGCCGCCGGCCAGCTCAGCCTCGCGCTCGTGCTGATCATCGGCTTCGGGCTGCACAACGCGACGGAGGGCTTCGGCATCGTCGGCCCGCTGTCCGGTGAGGCGGAGGTTCCGAGCTGGGGGTTCCTCGGGCTGATGGGCCTGATCGGCGGCGGCCCGACATTCCTCGGCACCGTGATCGGCCAGGCGTGGGTCAGCCCGGCGCTCGAGGTCGCGTTCTTCGCCGTCGCGGGCGGTTCGATCCTCTACGTCGTCATCCAGTTGCTCGAGGTGTGCCGCCGCCAGGCAATGCCGCGGCTCGTCGGCTGGATGTTGCTGCTCGGGCTGCTGCTCGGGTTCGGGACCGACTGGGTCCTCGTAGCCGCCGGGGCCTAGGGCATTCTGGGCCCTAAGTGGGCCATTTCTTTCACGCAGTCGCTGTCTTCTTCCACCACCTTGCGGCGGTGCAGTGGCAGTTTCTCGGCTATGCCGTCGCCTGTCACGTCATCAAGCTGCTGTTTCGCGCCGGGGCCTGGCGCGCGATCATCAACGCGGCGTACCCCGAGTCGCGGCTGAAGTTCCGGTCGGCGTTCGGCGCGTACATCGCGGGTGTCGGCGTCAACTCGATCGTCCCGGCGCGCGGCGGTGACGTCGTCAAGCTCTATCTCGTCCGGCATCGGATCCCCGGGTCGAACTACGCGACGCTCACACCGACGCTGATCGTCGAGACGATGTTCGATTTCGTCACGGCCGGCTTGCTGATCGCGTGGGCGCTCGCGTCGGGCGTGCTCCCCACGCACCAGCTCTATTCGCGCATCCCGACCGTCGACTGGAAGTTCTTTCTGCGGCACGAGAACGTCACCGCGATTGCGCTCGCAGTGCTGCTCGTGCTCGCGGTGATCGCGTTCTTCTGGGTGCGTCGTCGTGTTGACGGATTTCGCGTGCACGTGCGTCAGGGGTTCACGATCCTCGACGACCGGCAGCGGTTCCTGCGCCGCGTGATCGTCCCGCAGGCGATCTCGTGGGTCTTCCGGATCGCCTCGCTCTATTTCTTCCTGAAGGCGTTCGGGGTGACCGCGAACATTCACAACGCGCTGCTCGCGCAGGTCGTCGACTCGCTTGCGACGCTGTTCCCGGCGACGCCGGGCGGCGCGGGGACGAAGCAGGGGCTGACGGAGTTCCTGTTCCGCGGTCGCGGTGTGTCGCACACGCTGCTGCTCGCATTCAGTGTCGGCATGAACATCGCGATCGTCGTCGTGAACCTGCTGATGGGACTGATTGCGATCGGGCTCATGGCGCGGACGCTGTCGTTCAAACAGTTGCGTCAGCGCTCACAGGTCGAAGAGCAACCGATCTGATGCCGTTTGCATCGGTCTACCCACTCGTGACGGCGCGCGCCGTCGCGCGGGAGTTCACCTACGAAGTTGACGACAGCGTCGGCGTGGGGGCGATCGTGCGCGTGCCGTTCGGCCGCGCGCGTGCACGCGGCATCGTCACCGCGATCGTCGACGCGCCGCCGCCCGGTGTCGAGCCGCGGCCGATCGAAGCGGTGATCGGCCAGATTCCGCCGACGCTCGTCGAGCTCGCTCTGTGGCTGGCCGACTACTACGGCTCGACGCCTGCGCGCGCCCTCGCGCTCGTCGCGCCGGAGTCGCCGAAGCGTCGCAAGGAGCAGGCGCCCCCCGCCGAGCGGCAGTCGCTCTCGGGGGAGGCTGAGCCATTGCAGCTGTCCGCGCCACAGATCGCTGCAGTCGAACGGATCGTCAACGGCCAGGGGAACTACCTCCTCTACGGCGCGACCGGCTCCGGGAAGACCGAGGTGTATCTCCAGGCGATCGCGTCGATGCTCGAGCGCGGGTTCGGCGCGATCGTGCTCGTGCCCGAAATCGCGCTCGCGCCGCAGACGGTCGGCCGTGTGCGCGCGCGGTTCGGCGAGAACGTCGCGATTCTCCACTCGGGGCTGACCGATGCGGAGCGCCGCGACGAGCGCGAGCGGATCGCGAGCGGCGAGGCTCGGATCGTCGTCGGCGCGCGTTCGGCGATCTTCGCGCCGGTTCGCGGTCTCGGGCTGATCGTCGTCGACGAGGAGCACGACCCGTCGTACAAGCAAGACTCCGATCCGCGCTACGACGCGCGCACGGTCGCCGCGAAGCGTGCGGCACTCGAGGGCGCAGTCGCGGTTTACGGGTCTGCGACGCCGCGGCCTGAGACGTGGGCCGCGCTCGAGCACCTCGACCTCGGCGGGCGCCTCGGCGCCGACCTGCCGCCGGTGCGCGTGATCGACCTGCGCCGGGAGGCGGGCTACCCGCTCTCGGCGCCGCTCCTCAACGAGTTGCGCAAGGTCGCCGAGCACCGCGGCAAGGCGATCCTCCTCCTCAACCGGCGCGGCATCGCGCCGGCGCTGCACTGCCGCGCGTGCGGGACGACGATCCGCTGCCCGAACTGCGATGTCGCGCTCGTGTTGCACGGCGACGTCTCGCTGCGTTGCCATCACTGCGGCTACACCACCGACTCGCCGTCGAACTGCCCCGCGTGCGGCTCGCCCGACCTGGCGCGGCTCGGCGCAGGCACGCAAAAGCTGGAGCGCGAGCTCGCGCGTGAGCTGCCGGAGCTCGAGTTGATTCGTCTCGACGCGGACGCGGTCGCGAAGCCCGAGCAACTGGCGCTCGCGCTGCAGCGCTTTCGGGAGACCGACGGTGTCGTGTTGCTCGGCACGCAGATGGTTGCGAAGGGACATCACTTCAGCGGCGTCGAGCTTGCGGCGGTGATCGACGCCGACACCGGGCTCGCGATGCCGGACTTTCGTGCGGAGGAACGGACGTTCCAGCTGATCACCCAGCTCGCGGGCCGCAGCGGCCGCGACGCGCCGGGCCGCGTGCTCGTGCAGACGTTCCAGCCGGACGCGCGGCCGATCGCGCACGCTGCGCGCCACGATGTCGGCCGGTTCCTGACCGAGGAGCTCGAGCGGCGCAAGGCGCTGGGCTATCCGCCGTATGCGCACCTCGTGCGGATCGTCGTGAGCGGGCCTGAGCTCGAGTCGGTCGTGCGTGCGCTCGAGGAGCTGAAGGCGGGGATCAGCGGCGCCGAGCTGCTCGGGCCTGCCGCGCTGCTCCGCCTGCGTGGCAAGTACCGGGCGCAGCTCGTCGCAAAGACGGAGCACCCGCGGCGCATCGCCTCCCAGGCCGCCCGGCTGCTCTCGGCCGCAGCCCCGGCGATGCGGAAGGCAAAGCTGACCGCAGTCGTCGACGTCGACCCGCAGAGCCTCTAGCGCAGGCACCATTGCGGTGTGCAGAAGCGCCGCACCACGCCGCGCCGGCCGGAGGAGATCATCGGCGAATGGGGGATCCGGGACGTGACCCCGCCGTCGGCGGTGGAACGCGACCTGCTGGCGGGCGAGTACGAGCTCAATCCGCTGATCGGGAAGGCGCTGCCGCGGCGGATTCGCGCCTTCGGCGCTCAAGTTCACACCTATCTCGCCTCACTCGCAGGGCCGCCGCTCTACATGCAGCGGGCGCGCCTGATCGACGAGGAAACCGCGCGCCACCGGGCCCGGCTCGCCGAGGCCTACGAGCTCTACCGCGACGACCCCGGGGAGTGGCGCCGGATCGCTGAGCGCTGGAACTTCACCGAGGTCAACGACCTGATCGAGCGCCACAACACGTGGTACCCCGTCGAGGCTCGGCTCCCAATGAACCCGCGGACGAAGGACTTCGTCGAGGTCGGTGGGCGGCCCTACCGGCGGGAGCCGCTCGATGCCCGCTGGATCCTCGAGCAGTTTCCTTAGGTCGAATCTCTACACTGGCCTCCGCTGTGGCGCACGACGAACATTCACATCACGATCACGAGCACGACCACGAGCACGATCACGAGCCGGACGAGGATGCTCGCGAGAAGGCCGAGGCCGAAGCTCGGCGCCGGCTTGCGCTCGCGCAGATCCGGCAGTACGGCGACCCGGCGCTCCGCCTGGTTGCCCACCCCGTCGAGGGGTTCGACGACGACCTGCGGCGGCTCGTCGACCGGATGACCGTGCTGATGCACGAAGCGCAGGGCGTCGGCCTCGCAGCCACCCAGGTCGGCGTGCTCCGCCGCCTGTTCGTGTTCGAGCCAGACGAGGACGGCCCGCGCGCGATCATCAACCCGGTGATCGTCGAGCGCGGCGAGGAGACCCTCACCGATGACGAGGGCTGCCTGTCGCTGCAGGGCGTGCGCGTACCGGTGGAACGTGCGACCAGCGTGGTGCTCGAGGGCAAGGATCAGAACGGCGACGAGGTTCGCTACGAGTTCGATCCCTATGCCTCGCGGATCGTGCAACACGAGCTCGACCATCTTGACGGCGTGATGATCATCGACCGCACCGACGACGAGCACCGCAAAGAAGCGCTCGCGACGTTGCGGCCCCGCGCCGTCCTCCGGTAATGCGCATCGGTGTAGCGGCGACGGCGCCGCTCGGCGCCGACGTCCTCGAGCGCCTCGCGGAGGAGCACGAGATCGCGTGGCTGCTCACGCGCCCCGATGCGCCGCGGGGTCGCGGCCGCAAGCTCGGCCCGCCGCCGGCGAAGCTGATCGCGGCGCAACTCGGCATTCCGGTGCACCAGCCCGAGAAGCCGGAGCTGCCCGAGGACGTCGACCGCGTCGTCGTATGCGCCTACGGGCTGTACATTCCGCCGCGCCTGCTCGAGCGCTCGCTCTGGCTGAACGTGCACCCGTCGCTGCTACCTCGTTGGCGCGGCGCAGCGCCCGTCGAGCGCGCGATCCTCGCCGGCGACGGGCAGACGGGCGTGACGATCCACGAGACGGTCGAGGCGCTCGACGCGGGCCCGATTGCCGCGACGGAGACGTTCGAGATTGGCGACCTCGACGCAGGGCAGGTGTACTCGCGCTCGGCGGAGGTTGCCGCACGACTGCTGAACAACGTGATCGAGTCGCCGACGTTCGAGCCGCAGCCCGAGGAGGGCGCGATCTATGCCGAGAAGATCACCGCCGCCGACCGTGAGCTGAACCTCGACGACGGAGCCGACTCATGGCGTCGTGTGCGCGCGCTGTCCCCGCACATCGGCGCACGCGGTGAGCTGAACGGCAAGCGCGTGACGATCTGGAAGGCGCGGCTCGAGGATGGCCGCTTCGTGCCGGAGGTCGTGCAGCCCGAGGGTCGTAACCAGATGAGCTACGACGAATTCGTTCGCGGTCTCCGTTGATCGCGCCGGCGCGCAAGGCCGCGTACGACGTGATCCGGCGCGTCTTCGAGGAGGAGGCCTACGCGGACCGCGCTCTCACGTCAGCCGTCGAGGGGCTCGACCCGCGTGACCGCGCGCTCGCGCAGCGCCTTGCCTACGGGACGGTGCAGCGCGCACGCACGCTCGACTTCGGCATCGAACAGCTCGGCAAGCGCCCGGTGCGCAAGCTCGACGCGCCGGTCAAGGCGGCGTTGCGGCTCGGCGCCTACCAGCTCGCGTTCACCGACCAGGCCGAGCATGCCGTCGTCAACGACACGGTCGAGCTCGTGCGACAGGCGAGGCTCGAGCGCGCCGTGCCGTTCACGAACGCTGTCATGCGTCGGCTCGCGCAGGGCTTCAACGGTCTCGTTGCTTCACTTCCGGAAGGTCCGGTCAAGGAGTCCTATCCCGACTGGATCGCAGAGACCTGGACGCGCGACTTCGGCAACGAGACCGCGCTCGCGCTGATGCGGGCGCAGAACGAGCCGCCTGCCCTCGAGGTGCGCTCGTCCGAGCCCGTCGGCGAACCGACCGATGTGCCCGGCGCCTACGTCGTCGAGCGCGTTGACATGGACCGGATGCGCCCGATGAGCCGCGCGTCGCAGCTCTCGGCAATCGTCCTCGGCTCGCGCGACGGCGAACGCGTGCTCGACGCCTGCGCGGCACCCGGCGGGAAGACGACGAT
>JANMWB010000090.1:0-1973 GCA_031393705.1 Thermoleophilia bacterium
GCGCGCGCACACGGCGTTCGACTGGTTCCTGGGGCGCAACCATCTGAACCGCCCGCTGTACGACTTCGCGACGGGCGGCTGCAGCGACGGGCTCGGCAGCGGCGACGTGAACCGCAACGAGGGAGCTGAGTCGACGCTCGCGTTCCACCGCGCAGCGCTACTCCTCGATGCATCCGAGTTCTCGTCGGTCGTCAGACGCCGCGTCACGGAACGTGTCGCATGACGGCGGCAACAGCCCTTCGTGGCGAGCTGTTCCAGCGCCACCCGCTGAACCCGATTCTTACCGCGTCCGACTGGCCGTATCCGGCGAACTCGGTGTTCAACCCCGCGGCAGCCGTCGTCGACGGAGAGACGGTGATCCTCGCGCGCGTCGAGGACATGCGCGGGATCTCGCATCTCACGGTCGCGCGGTCGGCGAACGGAATCGATGCGTGGACGGTCGACGAGCAACCGTTCCTCGAGCCGCTCCCCGGGATCGAGAGCGAGCAATGGGGATTCGAGGACCCGCGCGCTGTGTGGCTCCCCGAGCTCAAGCGTTGGGCGATCACCTGCACGGCGTACGGCCCGCCAGGCCCGGCGGTCTACCTCGCGACCACGACCGACTTCCGCACGGTCGAGCGCCACGGGATCATTCAGGGCGCGGAGGACAAGAATGCCGCGCTGCTGCCGCAGCGGATCGACGGCAAGTGGATCCTCTTCCACCGGCCGAGCGAGGGCGCCGTCGCGGGCTCGGGCGGCGAGATCGTCCTCTCACGCTCCGACGATCTCGTCGGCTGGAGCGCGCCGGAACAGGTCATGGGGCCGCGGGACGGAGCGTGGTGGGACTCCCGCCGGATCGGGATCGGGCCGCCGCCGCTGCGCACCGAGCACGGGTGGCTGATCGTGTACCACGGCGTGAAGGACACGATCGCCGGCGGCCTCTACCGCGTCGGGCTCGCGCTCACCGATCTCGCAGAACCGACGGAGGTCTTGCACCGGTTGCCGGAGTGGATCCTCGGCTCGCGCACGAAGTCCGAACGGACCGGCGACGTGCCGAACGCGATCTTTCCGTGCGGCCTGATCCACGACGAGGACACCGGCCTGGTGCGGCTGTACTACGGCTCGGCCGATACGTCGATCGGCCTCGCGACCGCGCAACTCGACGATCTACTTGCCGCAGTGCTCGCTGCACCCGCCTGATCAATTCCGGAACGTATAGTCCGGCGACGGTGGCGGCTGCATGACCTACGGCGGTGTCGAGGCGGGCGGCACGAAATGGGTTTGTGCGATCGGCACGGGCCCGGACGACCTGGACGCGCTCGAGACCTTCCCGACGACGACGCCGGCGGAGACACTCGCGCGCGCTGCGGAGTTCTTCAGCCAGAACGGCGACGTGTCGGCGATCGGTGTCGGTTCGTTCGGGCCGATCGACCTGCGCGCAGGCCGAATCACGACGACCCCCAAACCTGGGTGGGCGAACACCGATGTCGTTTCGACGCTGCACGGCGCACTCGGCGTGCCGATCGCGTTCGACACCGACGTGAACGCGGCAGCGCTCGGCGAGGGCCGCTGGGGCGCGGCGGTTGGGCTCGACACGTTCTGTTACTTCACCGTCGGTACGGGGATCGGCGGCGGTGTGATGGCGGGCGGACGGCTCGTGCACGGGCTGATCCACCCGGAGGTCGGCCACATGAGGGTCCCGCACGACCAGGCCCGCGATCCGTTCGACGGCTCATGCCCCTTTCACGGCGACTGCTTCGAAGGGCTTGCTGCGGGGAGCGCGATCGAGCGGCGTTGGGGGAAGCCGGGCGAGCAGCTCGGCGACCGCAGTGAGGTGTGGGAGCTGGAGGCGGAGTACCTCGCGCTCGGCGTCGTCAACGTGATCTGCATCGCCTCCCCGCAGCGCGTGATCCTCGGCGGCGGCGTGATGAAGCAGCCGTCCCTCCTCCCGCTCGTGCGCGCGCGAGTGCGGGAACTGCTCGCCGGCTACATCG
>JANMWB010000118.1:0-33229 GCA_031393705.1 Thermoleophilia bacterium
GTCGGCGTGCTGCTCATCTCCGAGGATCTCGACGAGATCCTCGCGCTCGCCGACCGCGTCGCCGTGATCTACGAAGGAGCGATCGTCGGCGAAGTCGATGCAGCGACCGCGACGGTCGAGGAGATCGGCCTGCTCATGGCAGGAGGCGACCGCGAATGATCCGGATCGAGCGGCGCCTCGCGCAGCCCAAGTGGCTCCTCTTTGCGGTTCCCGTCGGGTCCGTGGTGATCGCGTTCGGGTTGATGACGATCGTGCTGTTGATCACGCACCATCCGCCGCTGCACACGTTCAGTCGGTTGCTGAGCTCGGGCTTCGGCAGCACGCAGTCGCTGAACGACACGCTCGTCTCGACGACGCCGCTGATCTTCACGGGCCTGTGCGCGGCAGTCGCGTTCCGCATGCAGCTCTTCAACATCGGCGGCGAGGGCCAGCTCTACGCAGGCGCGATCCTCGGGGCGGCGGCAGGAATCGTGCTCGGTAACCACACGAGCTGGCTGTCGGTGCCGGCGATGATCGTTGCGGGAGCGGTCGGCGGCGCTGCACTCGCTTTGATCCCGGCGATCCTGCGAGCCTTTTTCTCGACGAACGAGATCATCACGTCGCTGATGCTGAACTACGTCGGCGCGTTGGTCATCAACTATTTGATCTTCGACTCGCAGTCGTACTGGCGCGACACTTCGAGCCCGACCGCGAAGGTGTTCCCGCAAGGCAAGCCACTGCCGGATGCCGCAAGCTGGCATGTGTCGCACGTCGGGTCGTTGTACGTGCCGTTCGGACTGCTGCTTGGCGTGGTGATCGCGGCGCTCGTCTGGCTCCTCTACACGCGCACGCGCTTCGGGTTCGAGGTGCAGGTGATCGGCGACTCGCCGCGCGCCGCTTCGTACGCGGGGATGCGCACGCGGCGGAAGATCCTGGCGGTGATGGCGCTGTCCGGCGCGATCGCGGGCATCGGCGGCGCGAGCCAGGACGGCGACATCCGCCATTCGCTCGACCCGCGGGGTCTGACCGCCGCGGGCTACGGCTACGCGGGGATCGTGATCGCAGCGCTCGCGCGTTACAACCCGTTTGCGGTCTGTCTCGTTGCGTTCCTGCTCGGTGGTCTGCAGAACGCCGGCTACACATTGCAGGGCGTTGACTTTCCGTCGGGCCTCGTGGGCGTCATGCAGGGGCTGATCCTCTTCTGTGCACTCGGCGGCGAGCTCCTCGTGCGCTACCGGCTGCGCTTCACACGTGGCGCGCGATCCGTCGAGGCGGCTGCGTGATCAACAACTCCGTCTGGGTGGTGGTGCTCGCGTCCGCCGTCACCTACGGCACGCCGCTCCTGTACGCCGCGCTCGGCGAGCTGCTCACAGAGCGCTCGGGGGTGCTCAACCTCGGCGTCGAGGGGATGATGCTGATCGGCGCGGTGATGGGCTTCTGGGCGGTACAGCGCACCGGGTCGCTCGCGCTCGCGATTGTCATAGCGGCCGCCGCAGGCGCGGCGATGGCCCTGATTCACGCGTTCCTCGTGATCACGCTGCGCGCGAACCAGATCGTCTCGGGGCTCGCACTGACGATCTTTGCGGGTGCAGCCGGCCTCTCGTCGTATCTCGGCAACGACCTCAACCTCGCCGACCAGCCGGCGCGGCACGCGTTCACACCGTTCCTGCCGAAGTCGTGGCAGACCGCGGACGTCGTCGGGCCGATCCTCTTCAAGCAGTCCGCGCTCGTCTACGCATCGTGGGCGCTCGTGGTGGTCGTCGCGCTTTATCTCAATCGCACGCGTTTCGGCCTGAACGTGCGTGCGGTCGGCGAATCGCCCGAGGCGGCGGATGCGATGGGAATCAATGTCACCGCCTACCGCTACGCCCACACACTGACCGGTGGCGCACTCGCCGGTGTCGGCGGGGCGTGCTTCACGCTGTGGATCACGCCGCAATGGGTCGACGGGATCACCGCGGGCGCCGGTTGGATCGCGATCGCCCTCGTCATCTTCGCGTTCTGGCGCCCCGCGCTCTGTTTGCTCGGCGCCTACCTCTTCGGCGCGTTCTCGGGCATCCCGTTCGCATTCCAGGCCCGCGGGATCCTGACGAGCATCCCGCCGGAGCTCTTCCAGGCATTGCCGTATGTGATGACGATCGTCGTGCTGGTGCTCGTCTCGAGCGCCGGAGCGCGTCGCCGGCTCGGCGCGCCGGCCGCTCTCGGCACCGCGTATGTGCGCGAAGAGCGCTGACGGACGGGCCTTTGCGGAAGAAAGTCGGTCGCGGTAGCGTTCACACTGCGGTGACGGGGGAGCCTGACGAGCAGCGTGACAGTGACCTGATGGGCCGCCTGGAATCGGTCTATGCCCTGGCGGGCGAAGGCGCGCTCGAGGCCGGGGCAGCGATCCTCGCTGCTCGGCTCGGCGGGCTCGGCGCCGACGCAGGTTTCATTGCGACCGTTTCGCCGGATCGTCGAACGGTCGAGGTCGTGCGCGTGACGCCGTTCTCGCGTGCACCCGTCCGGCTTGCGTTCCCCGCCGATGCGCCGTATCCGCTCGCGTCAGCCATTCGCCGTGACGAAGCGCTCTTCATCTCGAGTAACGAGACGCTGGCGTGCGATCACCCGGGCCTGATTCGCATTCGTGGCGACGATCATGCGTGTGCGACCGTGCCGTTGCACACGATGGCTGGAGCGTTGATCGGCTCGGCAAACGTCAGCTTCGAAGATCCGCGCGAGTTCAGCGACGGCGACCGGATCGAGCTGGAGAGTGTGTTTGCTGCGTGCGCGGAGGCGATGGAGCAGGCACTCGCCCGCGAAAGCTGATGAGCCTTTAGAGCGCGCGGAACGTGATCTGCTGCGCGCCTTCCCAGAGGGTGAGGCGGCCGAGCTGCGGCAACTGCTCGTTGCCCTCGACGATCGTCGCGAAGTGGTTTGCCCAGAGCGGTCCGGCTTTCGACGCGAAATTGCAGTAGCCGTAGGGCATCAGAAGCTCCGTCTCACTTTGCCCGCCCGGGTAGAGCGCGAGCTCGCCCGGGTGCGGATACGACGTCGCATTCTCAGCTCCGATCCCGAAGTCGCGATCGCCCCACGGGATCCAGTTCGACTCGCCGCTCCAACGACAGTGAATGATCCGGTCGTCGAGCGGCAGGCTTGCCTTGAAGGCTGCGACGGTCTTCGGCGCCAGCTCCTCCTCCCACCGCGCGACAAAGCGCATCCCGGCTGCAACGATCTCGAGCACGATCGCGAAAGCTACAGGAGGTTCCATGACCAAGCTGAGGCTCAACATCTCCACCTCGCTCGACGGGTTCATCGCCGGCCCGAACCGGACCGTCGAACAGCCGCTTGGAGACGGTGGCATGCGGCTGCACGAATGGGTCTTCGGACTGGCGAGCTGGATGGCGAGCCACGGCGTCGAAGGGGAGGGGGCGACGGGACCTGACGACGACCTCGTCAGGGAACAACTCGCCCAGCCGGGCGCGGTGCTCATGGGCCGTCGCATGTTCAGCGGCGGCGAGGGGGCCTGGGAGGACGACCCGATGGCCGAAGGCTGGTGGGGCGACACCCCGCCGTTTCACATGCCGGTCTTCGTGCTCACCCACCATGTGCGGGAGACCTTGACGATGAACGGCGGCACGTCGTTCGTCTTCGTCAACGACGGCATCGAGTCCGCGTTCGAGCAGGCGCGTGCCGCGGCAGGCGGCAAGGACGTTGCGGTCGCCGGCGGTGCCAACGTCGTGCAGCAGTGCCTGAAGGCCGGGCTCCTCGACGAGTTGCAGGTGCACGTCGCGCCCGTGCTGCTCGGTGACGGTGTGCGCCTGTTCGACGGCGGCGAGCAGGCGAACCTGGAGGTGACGAGGGTGGTCGACTCACCCGCCGTCACGCACGTCCGCTACCGCGTCGTGCGCTAGGGCTGGAGCAGGATCGCGAGCGCGACGATTCCGGCTGCCGCGATGATCAGGATCGGCCACACGTTCAAGCCGCGGTGCCGCAGGTTGAAATAGTGCCGTGTCAGTGCTCCGATCGCCATCAGCGCGACGAGCGCCAGCCACCCGTTCTTGTGCCCGTACGTGAACGGGAAGTGGTTCGAGAGCATCGCGAACAGGACGGGCAGCGTCAGGTAGTTGTTGTGCACCGACCGTGTCTTGCCGGCTTTGTTCCAGCGCGGATCGGGATCGCGTCCCGCCTCCTTCGCGCGGATCAGCTTCCAGTGCGCGGGGATGATCACGAAGAAGACGTTGCCGACCATCATCGTCCCGATCATCGCGCCGACCTGGACGAACGCAGCGCGCGGCGCGAACAGCCGCCACGAGGCGTAGGCCGATAGACAGACGAACGCGAAGACGAGCACCGCGAGCACGCCCTCATCGTTCGCGAACGCGCGGCAGAGACCGTCGTAGACGAGCCACGCGACCACGAGCCCGCCGACAGACAGCGCGATCGCCTCCCACGGTGAAAGATCGGCGACCGACGTGTCGACCAGATACGACGACGCGTGCGAGTAGTACACCGCGATGAAGAGCGCGAAGCCGGAGAGCCACGTCGTGTACGCCTCCCACTTGAACCAGTGCAGGTGCTCGGGCAGGCGACTCGGTGCAACGCGGAACTTCTCGACCCGGTAGAAGCCGCCGCCGTGGACCTCCCACGCCTCGCCGCCGATACCGCGGTCGCCGTCGCGCGGATCCTTGGGCGGCTCGAGGTGGTTGTCGAGCGCGATGAAGTAGAACGAGCCGCCGATCCAGGCAATCGCCGCAATCACGTGCAGCCAGCGGAAGAGGAGGTTGCCCCAGTCCCACCAGTAGGCACTGAACGCTACGACGTGAGCCATCGGTCCACCGCAATCTGAATCAGCTCGTCGACGCCCGTCTGAAGCTCCTCGGCCCGCGTCCGCTCGAGACGCTCGCGCAGCACCGGCACGATCTCGCGCCGCGGGCGCCGGTTGACGAAGACGACGAAGCGGAAGCCGAACTTGTCCTCGTAGGCTCGGTTCAGGTCTGCGAGCTCGGCCAGCACGGTTGGATCCTCGTCGGTTCCTTGCTCGCGCGCCGACCGTGCGGAGGCTGCCTTCGCACCGATCGCAGGGTGCGCGTCGAGCACGTCCTTCTGCTCTGCCTCGGTGAGCTCGTACGCCAGCTCGCGCGCCTGGCCGAGCGGGTCCTCGACGGTCGCAAGCAGCTCGACAAAGCGCGTGCGTCCCTCGAACAGCTCGGCCAGCTGCTCGGCTGTCAGCTGCCGCGGTAGCTCGCGCACGCGTACGAGGAGATCAGGAGTGGGACGTGGTGATGGCCGTCGCCGAGCTCGACCTCCAGCTCGACGCGCTTGAAGAACGGTGACGGCGGATGGAAGACGATGCGGTAGGTGCCGGCGACCGCGTCGCCGAGCTCCGCGATGCGGCCGTCGGCGTCGGTGACGCCCTCGCCGACCAGGTCGCCGTCCGTGTCGAAGAGCTCGACCCGCACCCCCGCGGCCGGCCGGCCGCGCTCGGTGTCGAGCACGTGGGTGGAAACGGTCATCACTGCCACAACCTCCCGGCCTGTTTGCGGTGCTCGCGGGCGATCTCCTGCTCGTCCGCGCGCACAAGCGAGCCGTCGCGGACGACATCGACCCCGCCGACGACCAGCCGGTCGACCCGGTGCGGCCCGGAGAAGACGAGATTCGCCACGAGGTCATCGGCGCCGCCGAACTCGAGCCCGTCCGTCCGCCAGACTGCAAAGTCCGCGCGCTTGCCCGGCTCGAGCGAGCCGATGTCGTTGCGCCGCAACACCTCGGCGCCGCCGCGGGTGCCGAGGCGCAAAGCGTCGCGCGCGGTCATCGCGTCCGGGCCGCCGCGCCCGCGGGCGACGAGGAGCGCGTTCTTCACCTCGAGGAAGAGATCGCTGCGCTCGTTCGACGCGCTGCCGTCGACCCCGAGACCGACGCGTACGCCCGCGTTCAGCAGGTCGCGCACCGGGGCGACTCCCGCACCGAGGCGGAGGTTCGAAGTCGGGCAGTGCGCGACGCCGACCCCTGCGCGGCCGAACGATTCGACGTCGCCCGCCGAGAGGTGCACGCAATGCGCGCACCAGACGTCCTCCGCGATCCAGCCGACGCGCTCGAGGTACTCGACCGGCGTGCAGTTGAAGAGCTCGCGGCAGTACGCATCCTCTTCCACCGTTTCCGCGAGGTGCGTGTGCAGTTGCAGCCCGAGCTTGCGCGCAAGGACCGCCGACTCTTCCATCAGGCGCGTCGTCACCGAGAACGGGGAGCACGGCGCGACAACGATCTGCACCGCAATACCGTCAGCGCTTGCTGCGAGCCGCTCGGTGTCGGCCAGGATCGTGTCGAGGTCCTCGACGAGGTTGTCGGGCGGCAGTCCGCCGTCGGACTCACCGAGGTCCATCGAGCCGCGCGAGGCGACGATGCGCACGCCGAGCTCCTGCGCCGCGCGCACCTCAGCTTCGACAAGCCCGGAGACGCCGCGCGGGAAGACGTAGTGGTGGTCGAAGATCGTCGTGCACCCGGAGAGCGCGAGCTCGGCGAGCCCGGTGCGCGCGGCCGCGTACTGCATTTCCTCGTCGATCCGCGCCCATCTCGGGTAGAGCGTCTGCAGCCACGTGAAGAGGTCGGCCTGCTGCGCACGGGCACGGGTGAGCGTCTGGTAGAGGTGGTGGTGTGTGTTGACCAGGCCCGGCGTGACGACCGTGCCGCCGAGATCCTCCGCCCCGCTGGGCGCGTCGCCTGCGCCGACCCCGGTAATGAGCCCGTCCTCGACGCTTAGCCAGCCGCGCTCGTGCTCGGTGCCGGCGTCGTCCATCGTCACGATCCACGCGTTGCTGTAAATCATGCGATCGCCAGGGGTACGAGCTCGAAGGCGTTGACGTCGACGAGACCCTGGTCGGTCAGCTTGAGCGACGGGATCACGGAGAGCGCAAGGAACGCGAGGTGCTGGAACGGCGAGTCGAGCGTGCAGCCGAGCTCATGCACGGCAGCGAGCACCGCGTGCGAAGCGGTGAGCACTTCCTCGAGCGGCGCGTCCGAGAGCAGGCCCGCGACCGGTAGCGGCAGCTCGGCCAAGACTTCAGCGCCGTCGACGACGACGATCCCGCCGCCGCGGTTCGCGAGGCGCCGCACCGCGGCGGCCATCGACGCATCGTTCGTCCCGACGACGACGACGTTGTGCGCGTCGTGGGCAACGGTTGACGCGATCGCGCCACGCTGCAGCGTGAAACCCCGGACGAAGCCGAGCCCGACGCGCCCGGTACCGAGGTGCCGCTCGACGACCGCGATCTTCGCCAGGTCGCGCTCGGGATCGGCAAGCGCTTCGCCGGCGCGGTGCAGCGGCTCGTCGACGAGCGAGCTCGTGACGATCTGGCCCGGGACGATCCCGATCACGCGTGCCTGCCCGCCCTGCCACGGGATGCGGAACATCTCCGGTCCGAACGCCCCGATGCGAACCGTGTGGCGCACCCAGTCCGGCACCTCGGCCTCGGGGATCGCGGCCGGCGGGCGCCCGCGTTTCAGGACGACGTCGGGAACGAAGCTTTCGAGGTCGGGCAGCACCAGCAGGTCTGCGTGGTAGCCGGGCGCGACCGCGCCGAGGTGCGCGAGACCGTGCCAGAGCGCAGGGCTGAGTGTGGCGCACGCGAGCGCGCGCTCGGGCGGGATCCCGTAGGCGACTGCGTCGCGCACCATCGAGTTGATGTGCCCATCGGCTGCGATGTGCTCCGGTTCGCGGTCGTCGGTGCAAAAGGCGATTCGACCTGGGCCATATTCACGGAGCAGCGGCAGCAGCGCCTGCAAGTTACGCGCGGCCGAGCCTTCGCGGATCAACAGCCACATCCCTGCGCGTAGGCGCTCACGGCCTTCGTCCGGCGTGTACGCCTCGTGGTCGGAGCGGATCCCGGCCGCGGCATACGCCTGCAACGAGCGTCCGAGCACACCGGGGGCATGACCGTCGACATGGTCTGCGAGTGCGAGCTTCGCGAGCTCGGACGGCGCGCCGTTGATCACGCCGGGGAAGTTCATCATCTCGGCGAGCCCGATCACACGCCGGCGGCGGAGCAGCGCGTCGAGATCGCCCGGCGTCAGTTCGCGCCGCGGCGATTCGAACTGTGACGCGGGAACGCACGACGAAGCCATGAAGTAGACGTCGAGCGGCAGACCCGCCGTCGCGTCGAGCAGCCAGTGCACGCCGTCCGTGCCGAGCACGTTTGCGATCTCGTGGGGGTCGGCGACGACGGCTGTCGTCCCGAACGGCAGTACGAGCCGGGCGAACTCGTCCACGAGCAGCTTCGAGGACTCGAGGTGCATGTGCGCGTCGATGAAGCCGGGGACGACCCAGCGGCCGGTCGCGTCGAGGGTCTCATGCCCTTCGTACTCGCCGAGTCCTGCGATCCAGCCGTCCACGATCGCGACGTCCGCGTCGAGCCATTCGCCCGTGAAGACCGACAGCACCTTGCCGCCGCGGATGACGAGGTCGGCCGGCTCGTCGCCGCGCGCCACGGCCAGACGCTTCGCAAGGGGTGCGTCCATCGCCGCAGAACCGTACCCTTCGTCGCCGTGGAAGTCCTAACCCCCCACACGATCGACGAGGCCCTCCGCCTGAAGTCCGACCACCCGGACGCCTGGCCGATCCAGGGCGGGACGGACGTGATGGTCGCCCTCAACTTCGATCGGGGCCGCCCCGCGGTGCTGCTCAACCTCAACGAGGTGGCGGAACTGCGTGGCTGGTCGCGCGAGAACGAGGCACTGCGGCTCGGTTCCGGCCTGACCTACGCCGAGCTCGAGCACGGCGAGTTGAAGGACGTGCTCCCGGCGCTTGCGGAGGCATCGCGGACGGTCGGCTCCCCGCAGATCCGCAACCGCGGCACGATCGGCGGCAACCTCGGCACGTCCTCGCCCGCAGGCGATGCGCTCCCGCCGCTGCTCGTCGAGGACGCGGAAGTCGAGTGCAGCTCGGTGCGCGGCACGCGCCGCATCCCGCTCGGCGAGTTCGTGACGGGAGTGAAGCGCAATGCGCTGGAGCCCGACGAACTGATCACCGCCGTCTGGCTGACACCGTCGAACGCGCCGCAGACGTTCATGAAGATCGGGCCGCGCAACGCGATGGTGATCGCCGTCGTCTCGCTTGCCGTTTCGGCGGGCGACGAGTTGCGCGCCGCCTTCGGTTCCGCGTCACCGCGGCCGGTGCTCGTTACCGCGCCGCGCGACGAGGCGGACTCGTTCGCCGAGCGTGTCGCGGCGGCAGCCTCGCCGATCGACGACGTGCGCGGCACCGAGTCCTATCGCCGGCATGCGCTGCAGGTGCTGACCACGCGCGCCCTGAAGCGGGTGCTGGCATGAGGATTTCGCTCACGATCAACGGAGAGCAGCACGAGGCCGACTGCTGGGAAGGCGAGTCGCTGCTCTTTGCGCTGCGGGAGAAGCTTGGCTTCCCCGGGTCGAAGAACGCGTGCGAGCAGGGCGAATGCGGATCGTGCTCGGTGCTGCTCGATGGCACGCTTGTCTGCGCGTGCCTGGTGCTCGCGGTGCAGGCTGACGGCCACGACGTCGTGACGGTGGAAGGGCTCGCTGATGGCGAGGAGCTTCATCCCGTACAGGAAGCGTTCGTCGAGGCAGGCGCCGTTCAGTGCGGCTTCTGCACACCGGGCCTTGTCGTCGCCACCGTCGATTTGCTGAAGCGCTCGCCGAGCCCGTCCGATGACGAGATCCGCGAAGCGCTCTCCGGCAACCTCTGCCGCTGCACCGGGTACGCCAAGATCTTCGACGCGGTGCGCCTCGCCGCGGGCCGCTCATGACCCAGACTGAGACGCAGACCGCAACACCGCGCACGCTGCAGGTCGGGAAAATCGGCGAGCTCGTTCCGCGGATCGACGCGCCGCCGAAGGTGAAGGGCGAGTTCGCCTACGCGAGCGACCTGATCGTGCCGGGGATGCTGTGGGGACACACGCTGCGCAGCCCGCACGCCCATGCGCGCATCGTCTCGCTCGACATCTCCGAGGCGCTCACCATGGCAGGCGTGCACGCCGTGCTGACGCACGAGGACGTGCCGGGGAAGAAGCACTACGGGCTCGAGTTTCCTGACCAGCCCGTGCTCGCGATCGACCGCGTCCTCTACTACGGCGAGTCGGTCGCGCTCGTCGCCGCCGAGCATCCGGAGCAGGCACGACGCGCCGCCGAGCGGATTCGCGTCGAGTACGAGCCGCTCGAGCCGGTCACCGACATGGAGCGCGCGACCGAGCAGCCCGATCTTCATCCCGAGCGCCCGACGCGCGGCCACGGGTACTTCGACGACCAGCGGCCGAACGTCGTCAGGCACATGGTGATCAAGCACGGCGACATCGATGCGGAAGGCGACGTCAGCGTCAGCGGCGTCTACGACATCGGCATCCAGGACCAGGCGTTCCTCGGCCCGGAGTCGGGCCTCGCGGTGCCCGATGGCGAAGGCGGCGTCGACATCTATGTCGCGACGCAATGGCTGCACGTCGATCGCGCTCAGGTCGCACCGTGCCTCGATTTGCCGCTCGACCAGGTGCGCATCCACCTCGCTGGGGTCGGCGGCGCGTTCGGCGGACGCGAGGATCTCTCGATGCAGGTGCACGGCGCGATGCTTGCGCTGCACACGAACCGTCCGGTGAAGATCGTCTACAACCGCGAGGAGTCGTTCACCGGTCACGTGCATCGTCATCCCGCCCGCATCTGGTGCGAGCATCGAGCGACGCGCAACGGGAGGCTCGTCAACGTGCGTATGCGGATCCTGCTCGACGGCGGCGCCTACGCGTCCTCGTCGACGGCGGTCGCATCGAACGCAGGTTCTTTCGCAGCGGGTCCCTATGAGGTTCCGAACGCGTTCATCGAGTCGACGGCCGTCTACTCGAACAATCCGCCCTGTGGTGCGATGCGTGGCTTCGGTGCCGTGCAGACGTGCTTTGCGTCAGAGGCGCAGATGGACAAGCTCGCCGCCGTGCTCGAAATCGATCCGATCGAACTGCGGCTGCTGAACGCGCTGAAGCCCGGCGATGTGCTCCCGACGGGGCAGGTGATCACCGGCTCGCTGCCGATCGCGGAGACGATCCGCGCGGCGGCGGCGCTCGAGCCACCGGCCGAGGAGGCCCTGCCGCGTGACGTGCTGCGCCTTCCCGGCGGCGCGGGCAACACGACGAACGGCGAAGGTGTGCATCGCGGCGTCGGCTTCGCGGTGGGGTTCAAGAACATCGCCTACTCCGAAGGGTTCGACGACTACTGCGCCGCACGGGTGCGGCTGCTCGCCGACGGCTCTGCGGAGATCCACTGCGCGGCGGCCGAGGTCGGACAGGGCGTGACGGGGGTGATCCTGCAGGTCGCCCGCACCGAGCTCGGGATCGACGACGTGCGGCTCGCTCCGGGGCAGACCTCCACTGTGGGTTCGTCGGGCTCGGCCTCTGCGTCACGGATGACCTGGATGGCGGCGGGCGCCGTGCGCGACGCGTGTCGCGCCGCGCTCGAGGAGCAACAGAGGCAGCCGGGCGAAGAGGTCGACGTCGAGAAGGTCTACCGCCATGCGCGCACGACGCCGCTCGACCCCGAGACGGGCCAGATCACGGGCGAGCGTGCCCACGTCGCGTTCGCCGCATGCGCGATGAAAGTCGTGGCGGAAGTGGACGTCGATCTCGGCCTGACACGGATCGTCTGGATCGGGTGCGCGCAGGATGTCGGCAAAGCCGTCAACCCGCAGCAGGTCGAGGGCCAGATCGAGGGCGGCACCGCGCAGGGACTCGGCCTCGCGCTGATGGAGGAGATCCAGACGCGCAACGGCCTGATCACAAACGCGAGCTTCACGGACTACCTGATCCCGACCGCGCTCGACATGCCGCCGGTCGAGTCGGTGCTGATCGAAGACCCTGAGCCCGATGCTCCCTACGGCGTGAAGGGTGTCGGCGAGCCGCCGACGGTCGTCTCGACGGCCGCCATCGTCGCTGCATTGCGTGCCGCCACAGGCCGCGAGCTGACGCGTGTTCCGGTCAAGCCGGACGACATCTGCCTTTGAGTTAGAGGTTAGGCCGTCTTCAGCGTCTTGATGTACGCGGTGAGTGCGCGCAGTTGCCCGTCGCTGAGGATGCCGCCCCAGTGCGGCATCGAGACGATCGGCGCGCGGCCGAGCACGCTGCCACTGCGGATCACGTCGATGATCGTCTTGTCCGTGTTGAACTGATGGAAGAACTCAGCCCCCGAAAGCGGCGGAATCGACTTGTCGGGCGATTGCGGGTTCGGGACGCCGCCGAGCCCGTTCGGGCCGTGGCAGTTGATGCAGCCGTAGCGGACGTAGAGCTGTGCGCCCTCGACGACCGGCCCCTGGTCGGTCTGCACCGGCACCGGCGTCGCGCCTGCTACCGCCGGGAGGCCGGCATGGACGTAGGCGACGAGCGCGGTCACCTGGCGCCGCGAGATGATCTCGCCCCAGACGGGCATGTACGGGCGGGACGGGTTCGCCGATTCACCCAAGCCGTGGTTGATGATCGAACGCAGTTGGACGGCGGTCATCGCCTTGCCGACGATCTTCAGTGCCGGCACGTCCTTGGAGATGCCGCCCTGACCGTTCGGGCCGTGGCACTGCGCGCATGCGAACTGGTTGAAATCGTGCGCCCCCTCGGCGACGAGATCGCTCACGTTGCCCGTCGGCGCGGTGGGCTGTGAGCCGACCGTGACGGTAACGGTCTTCGTGCTTCCGCAAGCGGCGAGGAACAGCACTGCCGACGCAAGGGTCAGGAGGCGGCGAGCCATCTGCCGATGTTACGTGACCGAGGGCTCCAAGGGCCGGTGCCAGGCACCGTGAAGTTCGGCACCATGAAGTTCGCTTCACATCTTGGACACGTTCACCCGGGACGCGAACCGTTCGAGCACCGAGAGATCGCTCGGCGGGTCGAGGTAGACGATCAAATACTCGATCCCTGCGGCGGCAAGACTGTCGAAGTCGACGTCGTCGTTCGCGCTGACGGTGAACGACGCCGTTTTCAGGATCGCGTCGTAATCGCGGTCGAGGGCCTGGCAGTGGCTCCGCAGGACGTCGAGCTTGTGGCGATAGAAGTCGGGGTCGAACGAGTCGGTGAAGTTGCACGCGTCCGCGTATTGCGCGACGAGCCGCAGCAGGACCTTCTCGCCCGCTCCGCCGACAAGGATCGGCCGGCCGGGACGGCGCGCGCGCAGCACTTGCAGCGTGTGCTCGAGGTGCGCGAGCCGGTCGCGCACCGGCGGGAGCGCCTCGCCGTATTCGAAGTCGACGTACTCGCGCTCGTCCCACCCTGCGCCGATGCCGACGAACACACGATCGCCGCTCGCGGCATCGACGGAGTGCGCCATCTGAGCGAGCAGGCCCGGGTTGCGGTAGAGCGCGCAGGTCACGATCTGGCCGAGTCGAACACGCTTCGTCTCGCGCGCGAGCGCGGCGAGAGTTGTCCAACACTCGAGTACCGGCTCGGGATCGCCATCCCGTGTCTGCAGGTGGTCGTACATCCAGACCGAATCGAACCCGAGCTCGTCCGCAGCGCGCGCGACTTCGGCGACCGTCTCGAACGCGCGGCCCGGAAGGTCGCCGCGCCAGCCCTGCGGGAGAATCACTCCGAATTTCACGCCTACCGAACCCCTTCCTCCGGGATGGTCGCCGCCGGCGGCTCGCGCCGCACGACCGTCGCAACCGAAACGACGACGATCGCCGCTCCGATCAGCAACCGCCAGGTCAGGCTCTCGCCGCGGAAGATCACCCCGAGTGTGATTGCCACAACCGGGTTGACGTATGCATACGTCGATACGAGCCCGAGCGGCGCGTTTGCCAGCAGCCAGACGTAGGCGGTGTACCCGATGATCGAACCGAACGTGACGAGGTAGATCCAGCCGATGATCGACTGGGCCGATGGTGCGAAGTGGTGCACGGTGAACACTGCAAACGGCAGCATCACGAATCCGCCGGTGAGCATCTCGACTGCCGTCGCCGCGAACGGGTCGGCGGGCATCGGTAGGCGTGACGAGAGGAACGAGCCGGTCGACCACATGAGCGCCGACAGGACGCACAGCGCGATCCCGTACGCCTTGGCGCCGCCGGAAGGCTGCGCCAGCACCGCCACGCCGGCGAAGCCAACACCCACGCCGGCGAGCACCGGCCACGGCAGACGTTCGCGGCCGACGCCGAGGCGGAGGACCAACACCCACAGCGGTACGGACGCGATGATCAGCGAGGCCAGGCCGGTCGGAACGTTCCGCTCCGCGAAGAAGAGGATCGCGTTCGCACCGGGGAGCAGGCAGCCGACGACGACGCAGGACATCAGCTCGCGCCGACTCATGCGCAGCGTCCCGTGCCGCACGACGACCACGATCAGCGTCATCAGCGCTCCCGCTGTGATGAAGCGCGTCGAGACGGCGAAGAGCGGTGCGATCGTCTTGCCGGCGTAGTAGATCCCGAGGTAGGTCGAGCCCCAGATCACGTACACCGTGACGAGCGCGGTCCAGATCTTTGCGTTCTTGGACACGGGTTAACGAACGAGTGACAGGGCCGCGCCGATTCCCAGCAGCGCGATCCCGGCGGCCCGTACCGGCGAGATGGCGATCTGATCGACGCCGAAGAGGCCGAAGCGATCGATGATCGCGCCCATCAGGATCTGGCCGGCGATCAGGATTCCGATCGTCGCCGTTGCCCCGATCCGCGGCTGGGCGAAGGTGATCGCGCCGACGACGGTCAGCCCCATCAAGCCGCCGATCCACATCCAGGCAGGCGTCTTCAGCGACTGCGGCAGCCCGCCGAGACCACCCCGAACAGCGAGCAGGATCAGCACTGAGAAGACGAGTTGCACTGCCGTCGAGAACGACAGCGCCTCGAAGACGCCGATACGGCCGCCGAAGCGGCCCATGACGGCAACTTGCACCGAGCCGGCAAGTCCCGCCAGGACCGCCAGGGCGATCGCGAGCGACGTCAAGCGGCGTTCGGGTCGTTCTGCCAGAGGCTGAACTTGTTGCCCTCCGTGTCGCCGCAAGAGGCAAACCAGCCGAAGGTCGGCACCGGCTGTTTCTCGTCGGCTGTGCCGCCGAGCTCGCGCACCTTGGCGATCGACGCGTCGACGTCGTCGGTCGCGTGGTAGACGACCAGGCCGCTGCCCGGCTTGTCTGACGCCATGATCGCCCCGCCCTGGCCCGGTGATGCCTGGAACATCCGGTAGTCGAACTCCTCCGACATGCTCGGCCCGATCTCCAGGCCGAACAGGCCACTCCAGAACGCGACCGCGCGATCGACGTCGGCGGACGGCACCTCGAAATGAACGATCTCTCCTGCCATGGCTAGGCTCCTCTCTCCGACGAAGGGGGAAGTGTGGTCAGAGCATTCGTACTCTACGACGAGGAACCGGATCCGCAGCGGTACGCGGAGCACGTTGAGCTTTGCGCGAAGGTTCCCGGGGCGACGTTCCGCCACGGCCGTGTCTTCGGAGCGGCGATGGGGGATCCGCCGCACGCCTACTACGCCGAGTTCGAGTGGCCGGACCTGGATGCGTTCAAGGCAGCCGCGCGCTCACCGGAGTTCGCGGAGACCGGCAAGGACGCGATGGCGATGGGCAAGCCCTTCACCGTTCAGTTCGCCGAGCTGAACTAGCCGAGCTGAATTATCCGAACGCTGGCGGGCGTTTCTCGCGCACGGCGGCGACGCCCTCGTGGACGTCAGGCCCCGTCATGTCCAGGAACTCGAGCGCGAGCGACGCGTCGAATGCTGGCCCCGCGACCCGCAGCCAGTTGTTGAGCGCAAGCTTCGTGTGGCGGATCGCCGGCTGTGAGCCTTCGGCGAGCCGCCGCGCGATCGTGAGCGCCCGCGCCTCGAGCTCGTCCTCAGGCACGCAGAGTGAGACGAGCCCGATCCGTTCCGCCTCGACACCGTCGATCGGCTCGCAGAGCAGCAGGTGGTACTTCGCCTTCGCGAGCCCGCACAGCAGCGGCCAGACAATCGCCGCGTGGTCGCCTGCCGAGACGCCGAGCTTCGTGTGGCCGTCGACGATCTTCGCGGTAGGCGTTGCGATCGAGATGTCCGCCAGGAGCCCGACGGCGAGGCCGGCGCCGATGGCGGGTCCCGTCATCGCAGAGACGATCGGCTTCGAACAGTTGACGACGTTGTAGACGAGGTCGCGGGCTTCGTGGAACACACGTAGGCGCGTCTCGTAGTCGCTTGCGATGTCGAGGACCAGGTCGAGGTCACCACCCGCGCTGAACGCGCCGTCCGCACCGCGGACGATCACGGCATGCGTCTCGTCGTCGGTGGAGATCGTCTGCCACACGCTTGCGAGCTCGCGGTGCATGGTCGAGCTGACCGCGTTCAGTTTTCCGGCAGCGCGCAGCGTCAGCCGGAGCACGTGCGCTGCCGGGCGGTCGAACTCGAGGCTCGGAAAGGCTGCGTAAGGATCCATCGAGCGGACTCTAGACGTATGGTTGCCGCGTGGCCGAGGTCGAGATCACGCGTGACGGGGCGGTCCTCACGATCACGCTCAACCGTCCTGAAGTGCTGAACGCGCTCAACAAGGCGGTGCACGACGGCATCTATGCCGGGCTCGAGCAGGCGCAGGACCCATCCGTGCGCGCCGTCGTGATCACCGGCGCCGGGCGTGGCTTCTGCGTCGGTCAGGACCTGCAGGAGTTCTCGAGCGGCGCCGGGTCGGTGGCCGACAACCTGCGCGCGAACTACCACCGCACCGTGCTCGCGATCCGTGCACTCGAGAAGCCGGTGATCGCCGCGGTAAATGGGCCTGCCGCAGGCGCCGGCATGTCGCTTGCGTTCGCGTGCGATGTGCGCATCGCGAGCGACGCGGCGAGCTTCGTCCCCGCATTCGTGAACATCGGCCTCGTCCCCGACTCGGGGGGCTCGTGGCTCGTGCGCCGCGTGCTCGGCACCGCGCGCGCGTTCGAGTGGCTCGCGACCGGGCGCCGGCTGCCCGCCGAGGAGGCGCGGCAGTGGGGGATCGTCTCCGAGGTCGTCCCCGCCGCCGAGCTCGCGCACCGCACGAAAGAGGTCGCGGACCTGTTCGCCGCGATGCCGACCCGGGCGGTCTGGGAGACCAAGCACCTGCTCGACGCGGCGGAGCACTCGACGTTCGAGCAGCAGCTCGAGCTCGAGGCGACGACGCAGGCCGAGTTGACCCAGACGTCTGACTTCCGCGAAGGGGTGGCCGCGTTCCTCGAAAAGCGCGAGCCTGCGTTCACCGGTGCTGCGCTCGTGCGGCCGCACCCGATCCACCTCGTTGTGACCGACGACCTGCAACGTTGGCGGATGACCGTCGCGCTGCGCTGGCTGCTCGCGCTACCGCACCTGTTCGTGCTGGGCGCCTGGACGTACATCGCGTTGCCCGTCACCCTCGTCAACTGGTTCATCACGCTGGCCCGGGGTCGTCCGTCGACGGGCGTGCACGCCTGGACGTCGCGCTTCATCCGCTACCAGGCGCACGTCAACGCCTACGTCTACCTCGTTGCGGATCCGTATCCATCGTTTCGCGGCTGGCCCGGGCGCTACCCCGTTGACCTGGCGATCGCTCCGCCGACCGAGCAGGTGCGCTGGAAGACGCTGCTGCGCATCGTGCTCGTGATTCCCGCGTACGTCTTCGCGACCGTGCTCGGGTACGTGCTCTTTTTCGTCGCGTTCATCGGTGCGATCTACGCGCTCGCGACCGGGCGGTATCCGAGAGGCTTCCGAGATCTGAGTGCGTACTGCCTGCGCTTCCAGGCGCAGACGTTCGGCTACCTGCTTCTTGTCACGGACCGGTACCCGACGCTCGCGAACGCATAGCGCCTACGCCGGCCAGTTCGTGAGCAGCTGCTGGCAGAAGGTCAGACCGAGCTTCTGCGCCTGGCGGTGGATTGCTGTGTCCGCTTTTGTCGCGGCAGTCTGCGCGGTGCGCGCTTTCGCGAAGTCCTTCTTGACGAGCGCGTCGTGCACCTGCTGGATGCCGGTCGCGAGCTTTGCCCCTTCGGCGAGCAGCTGCTGGAACGCAGCGTCCTTGCCCGTGGGCGGCGTCACCCGCTTCATGTCGGTGACTGCGAGGCGCGCGGCAGCAGCGGTCTTCCCCCAACCTGCCGGCGCGAGTGAAAGACGGCCCACCTTGTACACCGCCCGGTCCGAACGGACGCAGACGGCGTTCGCCGCCGTGACGAACTGTTGCGGTGTCGGCGCGCCGGACGACTTCGACCCGCCGCAGGCACCGGCGACCAGGGGGACAAGGAGTAGCGGGAGAACGCGACGCACGAGGGCAGACGGTAGCGAGGCCAGCGTTGAGTGGGTGTTAGGGGAGCAGCGCGAGAATCTCGGCCAGCTCGGGCCAACGTCCCTCGCGCTGCTTGGAAAAGACGAGCGCGTCGGCGACGAGGATGTCGAACTGGCTCTTCTCGCCGCTGACCATCTCGGCGCTGTGCTCGGTCCCGTTGATCTCGGCCACGAAACTCGCGGCCCGCTCGTCGTAGCCGTTTCAGACGGGGCAGTACAGGATGCGCACGTGAGCCATGCGTGGAGACTAGCGATCCGGACTGACGACTTCGAAGGCGCTCTCGACCGCGCGGAGCGTCGCGGGGAACTGCGGCGCGTTCGCGACGACGACGGGAACCGTCAGGGCCGCACGATGGATACCGCGCGCATAGACGAGCAGCGTGTGGTCGCCCTCCGCTGCGGTCGTCGAGTTCCAGACCAGCTTGTAGGGCCGTGAAGCGTCCCTGCTGACGGGCTTGCCGTCGACGTAGAGGGTGATGCGGTCGACGGGCTCGCTCGTCGTCGCACCGAGGTCGACTACACCGCTGACGGCGCCGCCGGAGACTGCGCCCGCGATCCCGATGCGCAGCGGGGCGTTCGCGACGCGTACCGGAATCGACTTGCGGAGTCGGTAGTGCCGAGCTCCGTACACGCGCACCGTCAGCATGTGGCGACCGTTCGCGACCGTGCGCGAGTCCCAACCGACCGTGCGGTGGAACGAGTACGGCCAGGTGTGATCCGTGTAGAGCGTCTTGCCGTCGACGATGAAGTCGGCTTTCCAGATGTGCCGGCGCCATTGCGTCGAGCTGCTGACGCCCGACCACCAGAGTGCCTTGCCGTGCAGGGTCGCATCGCGATCGACGGTTGAGGGAGTGGCTGCGCCGCCCGCGAGCGGTGTCACACCGACGTGTGTCGCATGCACGATCGTCCGCGTCAGGACTTCGCGCAGGGCAGCGCGGTGTGGCACGGGCGCATCGGGCAGCACCGTCATCCGCCGCACGAACGTCGGCAGAACGCGATGTGCTGCGTAGTAGCGCACGAGGTGCATGTAGTGGCTCCAGTTCCAGTATGGGCCTGGGTCCGTGTGGCCGTCGGCGCCGCCGAACCACCCCGGGCGGTACGGGTTGGGTACCTCGTTGTGGCCGACGATGTTTTCGCGGTCGATCGGGACGCTCCAGCGATGCGCCAGATAGGCGACGAGTTGCGCGGAGGCGCGGTACTCCGGCTCGGTGTAGGCGCGGCGCCCGGCCCAGCCCTCGTGCTCGATGCCGATCGAGTGCAGGTTCCACCAGCTGCTCCCCGAGTGCCAGGCGACGTCGGTCACCGGGACGAGCTGCACGATCTGACCGCGGCGCGAGACGACGAAGTGCGCCGATCCCTGCGTGCGCGACCGCTGCAGGTACCGGACCGAGCCGATGAAGCGACCTTCGGTGTCGTGGATCACGATCGCGTTGATCGTTGCGCGCGTTCTGTTGGTCTCCGTCTTATTCGGCGTCTGCTTGATCAGCACGCGCAGGGACGAGCTCCACGCGGCGGAGGCGCCGATCGTGGCAGCGACGAGCGCGGCGCACAGCGCCAGATGACCCCTGCGAGACCCCACTTGCGCTTCCTGGTGTAGCGCACGGTTCAGACAGGATTGTCACCCTTTCGAGTGAGGTTCCGGCAGGTTGCGGTGGTCAGCCGGCGGCGGGTGCTGCTTCCACGCTCGTCGGCTCGTTCCCGCCCTGGTCGAGACGGAACGGCGGGTAGACAGGTGTCAGCAGCGAGCCGTAGGCGGCCGCGCGAATCACCCAGCGGTTGAAGCCCATGGTGAGGTCGAAGATCCCCCGTGGGTAGTCGCGGGTGAACAGCAGCACGATCGCGGCCACGATCACGAGGACGCTGATCAGGCCTCCGGCCATGTGCCACCCGCCGGCCGACCCGCCGAGAATGCCCGCGATCACGTACTGCGGGATCCCGAGCAGCCACCAGCCGATCAGCGGGAGGCCGCGCCGGTGTGTCTCGGGATAGTCGACCTGGAGCCGGGCTGGGTAGTCCGGAACGTCGGCGAGCGTGAACGGCGGGTACTGATCCGTCGCGAGTGCGCTGTAGCTGTAGAACGCGACGCGCCACGTCCAGCGTAGGACGCCGACGTTGAAGTCGAAGATGCCACGTGGGTAGCGGCCGGTGAAGAGCAGCGCGAAGAACGCCACCACCGTCAGGACGAAGTACGCGAGCCAGAGAAAGAAGAGGCAGATGTAATGCGGGATTGCGAGCAGCCACTTAACGAGCCAGAGCCAGCGGCTCAGCTGCGGCGCGAGCTCACCTTCGACATGGACGGGATATGGCACGGACTCCTCCTTGTGGCGTCACCGGTCACCCTCCCACAGGTGGGAGAGGACGGCATCCGGGCGGACGCGGATCAGGAGCCGGCGAGCAGCGGAACCGGTGCGGTAGCCGGCCGACGAGCGGAGACCCGAGCCGCACCGCGCTTGCCGACTGCGATCAGCGGCCGCTCGATCACCCGGTGCAGTCCGTAGGCGAGGACGAGCGACAAGCTGAGCCCGACGGCGAGGTACGCAAGCTCGGTGACGACGCCGCCAGGTGCGATCACGGTCGCCGCAAAGCCGAGCGCGATCGGATGCGTGAGGTAGAGTGGGTAGCTGACGCGTCCGATGAAGCGAAACGGGCGCGAGCGGAAGATGCCGGTGCCGCGCGCCTGCAGCGCGAGCGACGCGACGACGAGTGCGGCGGCGAGCGAGTACGGGAGGTAGTAGTAGGGCGACGACACGCGGAACCCGGCTGCCGTGACGTCGAACACGTGTGTGAGCGCGTGCACGGTGACGAGCAGCGACAGCGCGACGACGAGGCCTGGGATGGAGCCGAGCCGGGCGACGAGCCGGAACGTGTGGCGGTGATGCATGGCAAAGGCGAGAACGCAGCCGACGAGGATCGCGCTGTACGGCGCGACCGCTCGGCCGCCCGAGCTGAATACGATCGGGAGTTGTGCGGCAAGCGCGAGCACGAGCGCAATCCCGATCCGTCCGCGCGCATGTTTGCGCAGCACGACGAAGGCCAGGAGTGGCCACAGGAGATAGAACTTCTCCTCGATCCCAAGCGACCAGGCGAGCGAGAAGACGATGTGCGTCTTCGTGAAGAACGGCACCTCGGGGAACGGCGAGAGGTACCACGGGAGCGCGTGCGTGAAGACCGACTGGTGGTTGCCGCCGAAGCCGACCGAGTACATGACGAGGGCGTACAGCGCGAGGCTCGCGAAGTAGATCGGCAGGATCCGGAAGCCACGCCGAACGACGAAGGCGCGCCAGCGCAACGCGCCACGCTCGTCCTCCTCGCGCAACGCGAGCGTCGTGATCAGGAACCCGCTGAGGACGAAGAACAGCGTGACGCCGTTCCAGCCTTCGAGGACGCCCCACAGCCGGTGCGTCCGTGCGTGGTGGAACACGACGAGGAGCGCTGCGACTGCGCGAAGACCCTCGAGACCGGGGAAGTAGCGAGTGGCCCGCCACTCCTCGTAGCGGGCGAGACGCGATGTCGTCGTCACGCGGCTTCGGCGTAGACCTGCAGCGTGCGCTCGGTCACGCGGTCCCACGAGCAGTACTCGGTGACACGCGCGCGGGCAGCCTCGCCCACCCGCTTGCGCAGGTCGTCGTCTGCCAAGACGCGCTTGATCGTCGCGCGCAGCGCGACAGCGTCTCCGACGGGGACGAGGAAGCCGGTCTCTCCGTCCTCGATCAGCGAAGGGATGCCGCCGACAGGGGTGGCGATCACGGTCTTGCCGTGGGCCATCGCCTCGAGCACCACATTCGGAAGGCCCTCCATCTGTGAGACGAGCACGACGACACCCGCACGGTCGTAGAGCTCGCCGAGCTCCGCGTGCGGAACGAAGCCGAGCGCGTCCGGAAGCAGGTCGCGGAGCGGCCCGTCGCCCGCGATGATCCGCGGTAGCCCGTGCGTCGCGACGGCGATCACGCCGATGTTCTTCTCGGGAGAGAGGCGGCCGGCATAGAGCACGGGATGCGATTCGTCCTCAGGTCCCATAGACATCGGCACGTCGACGCCGTACGGGATTGCGTGCACGTTCTTCAAGCCGCAGTTGCGCATCGCGTCGGCGAGCTGCTCGGAGCAGCAGATCACCGCGCGCGCACGGCACAGGAGGAGGCGCACGAGACGCGGGGCCCGCCGGGCGAGCGCGAGATCGGAGAACCGTCCGGCGCTGCCGGAGCCGTGCAGTGTCACGACGAACGGCCGTCCGCTGAAGAGTGCGATCGCGGCGCCGGCGAGCCAGTTCGCGTGGACGAGGTCGGCGCGGCGAGCGGCGGAGCGGCAGGCGGCAATCATCGAGACGAGGAGGAGCAGTGCGAGCCAGGGGCGGCGTTTCACGGCCGCGACGACGCCGCCGTTCCGTGTGCCGGTGAGGCCGAAATCCCGGTAGGAGCCCGGCGCGACGACCTCGATCTCGACGTGCTTCTCGCGCAGGTGCGCGACCGTGTTGAAGACGAACCGGCCCGCGAGGTCGGCGGCATCACGTGGGTACGAGGTCGTGAACATCGCGACCCGGAGAGGCCCGGGCGCGGGCTGGGTGCGCGCACGCCGGCGGAGGGACCAGCCGACGGGGCGGTGGACGGAAAGCGCCATGCCTCACGTTTCGGCATCGGCATCCCTCACCTTGAGGGATCAAAAGGGGGTTTTTGGCTTTCCGGCGAGAGGCATGACTAGTCGCCCGAAATGAAGAACTGCCAGTCGCCCGAGCGGGTGATCGCCGTGCGATGGCCGTAGTAGACGTTGCCCGAGCGCTGCCACTCGGTGGCCTGGGCCCGTGTGACGAGGCCGGCCCGCACGAGTGCGTCCCAGTCGGCGGGCTTCGGATGCGTCGTGTAGGCGGAGGGCCAGGCGAAGGCGCCGACCTCGTTCCGCGTCACCGGCAGGCCGAGGATCTTCACGAGGATCGCCAGGGGCCGTTCGCCCTTGCGTTCCTGGGCGCGCCAGTAGGCGGCCGCCGAGCGCTCGCCGCCGAAGGTGAAGCTGAAGCCGCCTTGCTCCTTGCCGATGCGCTCGAGCTTCTCGAAGTCGCAGGCGACGGCTGCGGAGGCGATCCGCCGCCGCGTCGAGGCGACGGCTGCGGGCAGCTTCTGCGCCGGCAGCACCGCGGAGAGGCGGACTGCCGAGCACGTCGGGCTCTGCGGGGAAGCGACCGCGGCCGTTGCGATCGCGGCTGCGAGGACAACGGTGATCAGGAAGGTGCGCATGGCGTCACCGTAGCGTCCTCCATCACGCCGCTCTGGCGACTAGCCGGCGAGCAGCGTGATCAATCCATCTGCGATCGTCTCACGCCACCAGAGGTAGTCGTGGCCACCGGGGAACTCCCGGAACGAGAGGTCGTAGCCTTTCGCGACGAGCACGTCGCGCAGGTGCAGGTTGGCGTGGTAGAGCGACGCGAACCTCTCGAACGGCGTGGTCTCGAGGACACCGACGTCGAGCGCGAACCGCAGCGGCAGGCGGTCTGTCCGCGCGAACTGGTCCGGCAGGCCGCGCTGGAATGCGCCCGACTGCGACAACACGAGGCCGAACAGGTCGGGGCGGCGCAGTCCGCAGAACGCTGCCGTCAGCCCGCCAAGGCTCGAGCCGGCGACGACGGTGCGCGCGGGGTCATCTTCGAAGGACAGGCGGTCGTGCGCCCACGGCAGCAGCTCTTCCGCAAGGAACTCGACGAACGGCTCATGCAGCTTCAGCTCCCGGGACCTCGTCGTGCTGTCGAGGCTGTCGGGCAGCACCGCGACGACCGGCGGGATCGCGCCCTCGGCGATCAGGTTGTCGAGCACCGTCGGCAGAGGCACGTACGCCTGCTGCACGTACGCCCAGCCGTCGAAGCAGATCAGGAGCGGATAGGTGCGCCCGGCGTCGTAGCCGGCCGGCGTGTAGGTGAAGACCTGGCGCTCGTTGCCCAGTCGCGCGCTCGCGAGGCGTTCCATCGTCACTTCGCCCTGAGGCGCCCTCTCGGCCGGCACGCTCCACCGGAACGGCGTCGCGCTCGGTAGCTCGACCACCGACAAGGTCAGGTCTTCGTCCTCGGGATCGTCGGGGCTCGCCGGATAGACGTGTCCGCGCGGGTTGAGGGGGTCCGCGATCAGGTCGCCGGGGCCTGATGGGACGAGCGTCGTCGTGAACCAGTAGCCGGTGCGGACATCACGGTCGAGCTCGTAGCTGCGCTCCCACCAGCCGTCCCCGGCGGGTCGCATCCGACTGTCGGACGGGTCAGCGCCCGCGAGGCCGCCGATCACCCAGACGTCGTTCGCCACGTCGTCGCGGTAGGCGACAGTGACCCGGCAGCGGCCGTCTTCGAGCTCCTCCACGAGCGGCGAGACACGACCGGAGCGTTCGGGCTTCGACTCCACGGCACCGACACTAATTCAGTGTTGCTTGACGGCGCTAGATCGTCTTGAACTGCTCGAACGGCTGACGGCAGCCTTCGCACCAGCGGATCGAGCGGCACGGTGTCGGGCCGAAGATGTTCTCGAGCTTCGTCTCCGTCGAGCCGCAGTAGGGACAGCGGAACGCCTTCGACTGCAGCTGCACGAGCGTCGCCGGCCCCGCGGCGCGCGGTGCCGGCGGTGCGAAGCCGGCCTCGCGGAGCTTCTCGCGGCCGGCGGGAGTGATGCGGTCGGTCGACCACGAATCGTCCTGGATCACCGCGACGTCGGGGTCGCCGCCAAGCTCGGTCACCTTGTCCTCCAGCGCGCGCTTCATCACCTCGAGCGCCGGGCAGCCGAGGAACGTCGGCGTGAAATCGATGTGCACGCGGTCACCGTCGATCTCGACGCCACGAATCACGCCGAGCTCGACGAGCGAGATCACGGGAATCTCCGGGTCGGGGATCTCCTCGAGTGCCGCCCACACCTGAGCGGCCGTTACCAATGCGCGCCCGGAATCGAGCTGCGCACTTCTGTCATCTCTGTCCACAGCTCCGCGAGCTCCGGCGTGTGCTCGCCGCGCTCCTTTGCCTCGACGACGTCGAGACCGACGCGACGCGCCAGCTCCGCGCGTTGCTCGGGCTCGAGGACACCAAGCGCGTAGGGCCACAGCTCGTTGACCGCAGTGCGGAAGCGTGGCTCGTCGCGCAGGCGCGCTGCCCACATCTCCGCGTGCATCCGGTGGTAGACCTCTTCGCGGTCGATCTTCGCTGCGAGGCCCGCGAGCTCCGTGTCGTCCGACTTCATTACGGCGGCGATGCGCACGCGGTCTGCTTCCTCGTAGAGATAGCGGCGCGCGATTGTGTGCGCCCAGTCCAGCAGGTGCAGTTCGACGAACGGCGCGCAGCGGTACTCATCCGGTGCACGGTCGAACGCAAGCGCATCCGCGTCGCTACCGAGCTCAACGGCGGCGAGCTCGTAGAGCGCACGCGCATGGCCGATCTCGTTCTGCGCGATCGACGAGAACGCGACGTCCTCCTCCAGCGTCGGCGCGATCCCCGTCCACTCCGAATCGCGCCAGCCGAGGATCAGCTCGTCGTCAGCTATCGACAGAAGCTGTGTTGCCCGCGCGTTCACGCGCCTCCTTCAACCGTGACTTGATCGAGTAGCCGTCGACGCGGCGGTACTTCAGGTCGAACTCGTCGGCCCACTCGGTGATGTGGTGCACGGAGTCGCGCGGCACGAGCCACAGCGCTTCCGACTCGCCACGACGCCCGTACTGCTCGCGCGCCCACGCATCAGCGAACGCCGCATCGGGCGCTTCGATCGAGCCCGCGTGTGCGAACGGCTGGCCCTTCTTCTCTTGGCGAAAGATTTCGAAGATCATGCGGCGAGGAGAGCGTCGCGAACCCACTTCTCCTGCTCGAGGAAGCGGGCGCGGAACGCGAGGCGCTCCTGCGAGCGCGGGCCGTGACCGGTGACGACCGACTTGAGCTCGGCCCAGTCGGGCTCCGAGTACTCCCACACGCCGTCATCGTTGCGGCGAAGGTTCGCGTCGGGAACGGTCAGGCCGAGCTCCCAGATCTGCGGCACGTAGCCCTCGAGGAACTGCTGCCGCGCTTCCTCGTTCCCCTGCGACTTGATCCGCCAGACGTACATCGGATCGTCCTCGCGCGGAATCGGGTTGCCGTGGAACTGCATCAGCGGCCCCCACCAACGGGTGACCGCCTCCTGCACGAGCTCACGCTGCGCGTCGGTGCCGGTCATCATCGCGAGGATCACGTCGCGGCCATGGAGGATGTGGAACGACTCCTCCCAGCAGATCTTCTTCATGATCCGCGCGTACGGCGCGTAGGAGCACTTGAGGAGCGCCTTCTGCGAGATGATCGCCGCTGCGTCGACGAGCCAGGCGATCGCGCCGACGTCGCCCCACGTGTACGTCGGGTAGTGGAAGACGTTGTGGAACTTCGCCTTGCCGGAGAGCAGGTCGGCGAACATCTGGTCGCGCGGCTTGCCGAGGTCCTCGGCGACGCGGTAGATCAGCTGCGCATGCCCGACCTCGTCCTGCACCTTTGCGGTCAGCGCGAGCTTCCGCTGCAGCGTCGGCGCCTTGAGGATCCACTCGCGCTCGGGGAGCACGCCCATCAGCTCCGAGTTGGCGTGCATCTCGATGAACTTGATCAGCTTCTGCCGGTACTCATCCGGGAGCCAGTCGGTCGATTCGACCTGGCCGCCGTCCTGGACGTAGGCGAGAAACTCTTCGGTTCTGGCGTCCATGTGGCCTCCCAGCCTACCGATCGTTAGGGTGCGAATCATAGGATGTCCGCAAGGCGTGAGGAGCTAACCCGGATCGCCGCCCGGCTCTTTGCCAGGCAGGGCTACCAAGGCACGTCTCTCGCCGACTTGGCCGAGGAGCTCGGCGTCCAGAAGCCGTCGCTCTACCACCACATCACGGCCAAGGAGGATCTGCTCTGGGAGGTCGCCTGTGAGGGCGCGAACGCCTTCCACGCAGCACTCGACGGCGTGCCGGCAGACGTGCCCGCAGCCGAGCGGATCAGGCTTGCCCTCCAGGCCCACCTCGGCGTCGTCGCGGGTCAACTCGACATCGCCACGGTCTTCGTACGCGAGTGGCGCTACCTCGAAGGGGACCGCCATGAGGCATTCGTCGCCGAGCGTCGTCGCTACGAGCAGCGGGTGCGCGATCTCTTTCGCGCCGGCGTCGATGAGAGCCAGCTGCGCACCGACCTCGACGTGCCGACTGCGGCCCTGCTCTTTCTGAGCGCCGCCAACTGGGCCTACACCTGGCTGCGTCCCGGCTCCGAAACGGACCAGCTCGCGGATCGCCTCTACTCGGCCCTGCTCGACGGCATGCGCGGTTACGCGACGCCGGACTAGCCTGCCCGTCCTGCTCTCAGCCGAGTAGCGGCAGATGGAGCCGAGCGGTCCATTGGCCGCTCGATTCGTTCTCTTCGATCAACGTCACCTCGCGTGCACGCGCGACGATCGGGAGCTCGAACGGGACGTCGATCGGTGTCTCATCGCTGATCGTCAGATGCGGGATCACCTCGTCGTGGATCCCTTCGTAGGGCGGGTGGTCGGGCCAGCGCTGCCACACCGCTGCCGTCAGGTCGACGAACGGCAGTGATGGCGTAGGTCGCAGCCATGTCGCGCCGTCGGGAAAGCGCTCGAGGCGATCGAGTTCGAAGTCAAACGCAGGGAAGCCAGAGATCAGGTCTGCAACCGCGGCTTCATCGACGTCGTCGGCATCGAGAAACGGAAAGAGGATCGTCACGTGGGCGGGAACGCCGCGCGCCGCCGACCAGTCGTGAGCCAGGCGCAGCTCGCCGACCTGAGGCTCGGCTTCCGGGACCGGGACGATCAGCGCCGTGCGTGGCATGCTCGCAGAGTGAAGACTGCGCTCCTGATCGTCAACCCGTACTCGACGCACGTGACCGGGCGGCGGATCACGGAGGTGTCGCATGCGCTCGGTGAGCACGTCGAGTTGCAGACGACGTTCACGCAGGGGCCCGGCCACGCGACGGAGCTCGCGGCCGAGGCCTCCGCGGCGGATGTCGATGCGATCGTGGTGTTCTCCGGTGACGGCACCTACAACGAGGCGTTGAACGGCGCCGACGGCGCGACACCGATCGGCTTCTTGCCCGGCGGCGGCACGAGCGTTTTCCCCCGGGCGCTCGGGCTGCCCCGCGATCCGGTCGCTGCCGCGCGTCAGGTCGGGTTGGCCGTCGCGCAGGGGCGGACGCGGCGCATTTCGCTCGGCGCAGTCAACGGACGCCGCTTCAGCTTCTCTGCCGGGCTGGGCTTCGACGGCGAAGCCGTGCGGCGGCTCGACGGGCTCGGGCGGGACCCGGGCGGCGCCCGTCCCGGCGACGGCGCGTTCATCCGGATGGTCGCGCAGATGTTGCTCGAGCGGCGCGCGCGCTGGGACCCCCAGCTCGAGATCGAGGGCGTCGGGCGTGCCGCGTTCGTGCTCGTCGCCAACTGCGATCCGTACTCGTACGCCGGCTCGGTGCCGCTGCGCATCGCGCCCGAGGCGCGGTTCGAGGACGGTCTCGACTTCGCTGCGCCGAAGCGCGTCAGGGCACGTGACGTGCCCTGGCTGGTCGCCGCGATCGTCCGCGGCAAGGCCTACGAGACGCGCGTGCACCGCGGTCACGATCTCGACCGGATCGTCGTCCACTGTGATCAGCCGATGCCGTTGCAGTCCGACGGCGAAGACCTCGGGGACGTCGACGAAGTCGTGTTCGAGGCGCGGCGTGATGCGGTCGCTGTTCTGGTGTAGCGCCATTCTGCTCGTCGCCGCGTGCGGTGGCGCGAAAGTGGCACGAGATCCGTTCGCGTACGCACGGCAGCCGCTTGCCGTGCGCGACCACGTCGCAATGTCGAGCAAGGGGCTGGCGGTGCACACGCTGTCGTTCGCGGGCGCGAACGGCGCACGCGTGAATGCGTACTTGATCGTTCCGCGCGCCACCGGACATCACGCGGCCGTGCTTTTCCTGCACGGCTCCGGTGGGACGCGCAAAGACCTGCTTGTGCCGGCGGCCGAGCTCGCAACGCGTGGTGCGGTGACGATGACGATCTCGCAACCGAACGACACCGCGACGTTCCGGCCGCTCGTCGTCAACGCGCGCCGAGCGCTCGACCTGCTGGCCGCGCGACCGGACGTCGATCCGAAGCGGCTGGGGGTCGTCGGCTACTCGCTCGGCGCCCAGACCGCGGCGATCCTCGCCGGCGACGAGCCGCGGCTGAAGGCGGTGGGAATCGTTGCAGGCCGTGGCTCGCGGACGCCGCTCTACTGGATCGCGCGCACCGACGCGCAGCTCTATTTCCAGGCCGGAACGCTCGACCAGGTCGTGCCGCACGCGCAGCTCGTCGCGCTGATGCGCGCCGCGCCGGGGCACCCGCGCATCAGCTGGTACCCGGCAGACCATGGGATGAGCCTGCAGTCGTTCGACGACCAGGACGCCTGGCAGGCCAGGGAGTTGGGGGTGCGCTAGGGTTCCGCCGCGCATGGCCTCGACTGAAGCTCTCGTGACACACGGCCTCGCGGAGAGTGAGCTGCTGGAGCTGTATCGCCGCATGGTCCTCCTGCGTACCTACGACGAGCGTTCAGTGGTCTTTCACCGCCAGGGGCGGATCGGTACGTACGCGATCTTTTGGAACCACGAGGCGATCCAGGCGGGTGCGACGTTCGCGCTCTCGGATGACGATTGGATCTTTCCGTCGTATCGCGAGTCTGCGATCGGGCTCGTGCGTGGGATGCCTGTCGAGACGATTCTGCAGTGGTGGCGTGGCCATCCGTCCGGCTGGTGGAATCCGGCCGACTGGAACGTCGCGTCGATCGCCGTGCCGATCGCGAGCCAGATCCCGCATGCGGCGGGACTTGCGTGGGGGAAGAAGCTGCGTGGCGAGCCGGGTGTTGCGATGGCGTTCTTCGGTGACGGTGCGACGAGTGAGGGTGCGTTTCACGAGGGTGTGAACCTTGCTGCGGTGATGAACACGCCGGCGGTGTTCGTCTGTAACAACAACCAGTGGGCGATCTCGACGCCGATCGAGGCGCAAACGCGCGCCGAGACACTTGCCGACAAGGCGGTCGGTTACGGGATTCCCGGTGTGCGTGTCGATGGGCTCGACGTGCTCGCCGTGTACGAGGCGGCGCGGGCGGCGGTTGAGCGCGCACGTGCCGGCGGGGGCCCGACGCTGATCGAGGCTGTTCATTACCGCGCCGCTCCGCACGCGACCGCCGACGATCCGCGGGCCTACATCGATCAGGCGCGCGTCGAGGAAGCGCGGGCGAACGAGTGCCTTGCGCGCTATGAGAACGTTTTGAAGAGCGCGGGCTTGCTCACGGACGAGCGGGCGGAGGCGGTCCGCAAGGAAGCGGAGGACCTGCTGCGCGCCGGCATCACGGCCGCCGAGGCCGAGGCGCCCGCTGATCCCGAGTTGTTGTTCCAAAACGCCTACGTCGATCCGCCGGGGAACATGCGCAATGGCTGAGCTCACGCTCGTCGAGGCGGTCAACGACGCGCTGCACACCGAGCTCGCGCGTGACGACAACGTGATGGTGCTGGGCGAGGACGTCGGCCGCGCGGGCGGGGTGTTCCGCGCAACCGCGGGGCTGCTCGACCGCTTCGGCGCCGACCGGTGCGTCGACACGCCCCTCGCCGAGGCGGGCCTCCTGGGCGGCGCTATTGGGCTGTGTATGGCGGGCTGGCGCCCGGTCGTCGAGATGCAGTACGACGCGTTCTCGTATCCGTGTCTCGACCAGCTGATCACCCACGTCGGCCGCTACCACTGGCGCACGGGGGGGCGGATGGAGTTTCCGCTCACGATCCGCATGCCCTACGGCGGCGGCGTGCGCGCGCCGGAGCTGCACGACGACTCACCCGAGGCCTATTACGTGCACACGCCGGGGATCAAGGTCGCGATCCCGTCGACGCCGGCGGACGCCAAGGGCTTGCTCGCCGCGGCGATCCGCGATCCGGACCCGGTAGTGATCTTCGAGCCGAAGCTCGTCTATCGCACCGCGCGCGGCGAGGTGCCCGAAGGCGACTACATCGTGCCGCTGGGGAAGGCGCGGATCGCGCGCGAAGGCACCGACGTGACATTGATCGCCTACGGCGCGATGGTCAACGTGTGCGAACTGACCGCGGATGCCCTCGACGTCTCGTGTGAGGTGATCGACATTCGTTCGCTGCGCCCGCTCGACGAGGAAACGATCCTCGCGTCGGTCGCGAAGACCGGCCGAGTCGTGATCGTGCACGAGGCGCCGCGGACGGCGGGCTTCGGCGCCGAGCTGGCGGCGCTGATCGCCGAGCGCGCGATCTTCGACCTGCAAGGCCCGATCCTGCGGGTCACGGGCTACGACGTGCCGTACCCGTACTGGACGATCGAGGATGCCTATATGCCCTCGGTCGCGCGGGTGTCCGCCGCGGTGCGCAAGCTGTTCTAAATGATTCACGAGCTTCCGCTCGAACGGCGCACCCTCCACGGGCACTTCTCGCGCGACCTCGAACCGGTCCTGACGATCGACTCAGGCGACTCGGTGCGCTTCGCGACACCGAATGCAGGCTGGGATCTCGAGGACGGGACCCCGTTCGCGCCGCGCTCGTCGCCCGAGGACGACGGCCACGCGCTGGCCGGCCCGATCGAGGTGCGGGGCGCGCGCGTCGGGCAGACACTCGCTGTGCGCATCGACGAGGTCGTGCCGGGGCCGCGGGGCGTGACCCATTCCGTGTGGCCGCACCGGATCGACTGGGAGCTCGGTGCGACGACCGGCCGCGCATCGACGGGTCACATCGTGCGCCTGCGCCCGTTCCTTGGTGTGCTCGGCATGCCGCCTGCCGAGCATGGAGTCCACTCGACGACTCCGCCGCGGCCAACCGGGGGCAACATCGACTGCAAGGAGCTCCTCGCCGGTACCACGCTCTATCTGCCGATCCCGGTCGCTGGAGCGCTCTTCTCAGCGGGTGACGGTCACGCCGCGCAAGGCGACGGCGAGGTGAGCGGCACGGCGATCGAATGTGCCAGCACGGCGCAGCTGACGCTCGAGGTTCGCGACGATTCAGCGTACGAGTGGCCCTACGCGCGCATCGCCGGGGCGTGGCTGACGTTCGGTTTCGACGAGGATCTTGCTCGCGCGGCGCGGATCGCGATCGAAGGGATGATCGCGCTGATGGAGCGCAAGCACGGGTTGTCGCCGGATGACGCGCTCGCCCTCGCAAGCGTCGTTGTCGACCTGCGCGTCACGCAGGTCGTGAACGAGTCGCTGGGCGTGCACGCGGTCCTGCGCGACGATGCCTGGCAGTAGCGGTGTCGACTCCTGGGTCGCTCGGCCTCGTAGGTAGCCTGCTCGGCCGATGGCATACGAGTTCAAGCTGCCCGACCTTGGCGAGGGCCTGACCGAGGGCGAGGTCGCCAAATGGCTCGTGGCTGAGGGCGACGAGATCGAAGAGGACACGCCGCTCGTCGAGATCCAGACCGACAAGACGACGGTCGAGATCCCGTCCCCGGCAGCCGGCAAGGTCGCCCGCATCCTCGTCGCCGAAGGGGACGTCGTCCCGGTCGGCACCGTCCTCGTCGTGATCGGCGACGGCGACGTCGCAGCAGCACAACCGCCAGCACCATCCAAAACGGACATGTCCGAGGGACAGGCCCCGGGACATGTCCAAAGAGTCCAGGCGACGCCGCTCGTCCGCAAGATCGCGCAGGAGCTCGGCGTCGAGCTCGAGGCGTTGACGCCGAGCGGCGCCGGAGGACGCGTCACGGAGGACGATGTCCGGAATGCTGCAGGTGGTGGGTCGACGAAAAGGTCGGAAGGGCGGCGCGAGAAGGTGCGCGGCGTGCGGCGGCAGATCGTCGAGCACCTGACGCGCGCGCACCGCGAGGTGCCGGCGGTCACGTACGTCGAGGAGTGCGACTTCTCGAACGTCGACCTGAAGTTGCTGCTGCCGACCGTGCTCAAGGCGACCGCGGCAGCGCTGCAGGAATTTCCCGAGCTGAACGCGCGACTCGAGGGCGACGAGATCGTCTACCTCGACCGCTACGACCTCGGCATCGCCGTCCAGACGGACCTGGGCCTCGTCGTGCCGGTCGTCCGCGGCTGCGACACGCGCGACGTCGACCAGTTGCG
>JANMWB010000123.1:0-15579 GCA_031393705.1 Thermoleophilia bacterium
ACCTCATCACGCTCTCCGGGTTGATGGTCACGCTCTTCTTCTCCGGCTGGCACGGGCCGTGGCATCTCGGCCCGATCTGGTTCCTCCTCAAGTTGATGGGCGTCCTCTTCGTCTTCATCTGGCTACGGACGACGCTGCCCCGGCTGCGCTACGACCAGCTGATGCGCTTCGGGTGGAAGGTGCTGCTGCCGGTCGCGACTGTCAACGCGCTCGTCACGGCGTTCCTGGTGGTGCTGATCAAATGAGCTTCATCGTCCCGAACACGCTGAAGGGCTTCGGCGTCACTTTGAAGCAGGTCTTCAAGAAGCCGATCACACAGCAGTACCCGGAGTACAAGCGGCCGGTTTATCCGCGCTATCGCGGACGCCACCAGTTGAAGCGGCACGAGAACGGCCTCGAGAAGTGCGTCGGCTGTTCGCTCTGCGCCGCCGCCTGCCCGGCCGACTGCATCCGCGTCGTGCCGGCCGAGAACACCGCCGACAACCGCGTCTCGGCAGGCGAGCGCTACGCGCGCATCTACGAGATCAACATGTCGCGCTGCATCTTCTGCGGCTACTGCGAGCTCGCGTGCCCGTTCGACGCGATCGTGCTCGGCAACGACTTCGAGATCTCCGAGTACAACCGAGATGACCTGATCTACACGAAGGACATCCTGCTCGCCGAGCCGATCAAGCAGGTGCCGGTCGCGGACCGCGACCTCTACGACACGCCGATCCCCTACTACAAGGATCACTCCTAGTCTGATGGCGAACTTCCTCGTCTGGGTCGTCTGGATCGGCGCTGCGTTCGGCTGCCTCGTCAGCGCGCTCGCGGTCGTCAGCTTTCGCAACCCGTTTTACTCGGCACTGGCGCTGATCGGGAACCTCGCGTCGCTCGCCGTCCTCTTCCTACTGCTCTCGGGTGAGTTCGTCGCGGCGGGCCAGGTGCTCGTCTACGGCGGCGCGGTGATGGTGATGTTCCTGTTCGTGATCGCCTACCTCGGCGACAAGAGCGAGCAGTCGCCGTGGTCGGGCGGCCCGTCGTGGCAGATCATCGGCGCCGTGCTCGCAGGTGGCGCGATCCTCGCCGAGGTGATCGTCGTCGTCGGGCTGAAGGCGGGGAGCTTCCTCTCCACGCCCCACCAGATCACGCGCGACTTCGGCTCACCCGCCGCGCTCGGCCGCTTGTTCTTGACCGATCACCTGCTCGCGTTCGAGGTGACCTCGATCGTGCTGCTCGTCGCTGCCGTCGGCGGCGTCGTCCTCGGTTCGCATGCCCGCCAGGGCGAAGATCCGACGGAGGTTCATGCGCGGTCCTGACATCCAGTGGTACGTGATTCTGAGCGCGATCCTCTTCTCGGTCGGCGCACTCGGCGTGATGCTGCGCCGTAGCCCGCTGATCATTCTCTTGAGCGTCGAGATCATGCTCAACTCGGCGAACCTGCTCCTGATCGCGTTCTCGCGCCTGCACGGCCACGAGGACGGCCAGATCTTCGCCATCTCCGTGATGGCCGTCGCCGCGTCGGAGGTCGTCGTCGGCCTCGGGATGATCGTCGCGCTGGGGCGGCGCAACGTCGAGCTCGACGTGGACAAGCTGCGGACGTTGAGGGGCTAATGGCTGCCGCCGCCTGGACCTGCCTGCTGCTGCCGCTTGCCTCGGCGGTGCTGATCACGCTCGGCGGCACACGCATCTCGCGGCGCCTGGCGGCCTACATCTCGACACTGACGACGATGGGCGCGTTCACCGCCGCGGTCGTCGCGTTCGTGCAGCTGCTCGAGAAGAGTCCCGAGCATCGCGTTGCGCTCACAACGTCATGGACGTGGCTCGCCGCGGGGAAGTACCACTTCGGCCTCACGCTCCTCACCGACCAGCTCTCGATCGTGATGATGCTGATCGTCGCCGGCGTCGGCTCGCTGATCGTCGCGTACTCCGTCGGCTACATGGACGGCGAAGACGAAGAGCGGCGCTACTTCGCCTACATCTCCCTGTTTGTGTTCTCGATGCTGCTGCTCGTGCAGGGCGGCAACTTGTTGTTGCTGCTCGCCGGCTGGGGCATGGTCGGCCTCTCGAGCTACCTGCTGATCGGTTTCCACCAGGATCGCCCGTCAGCGGTCGCTGCAGCGAAGAAGGCGTTCGTGATGAACGCGTTCGGCGACGCGACGATGGCGCTCGCGCTCTTTCTGCTAATCGCCCACACGGGGAAGCTCGGCTACGCGGACGTTTTCGCTGCGAGCCCGCATAGCGGCACCGTCGCGAACCTGATCGCGCTTGGCCTGCTCGGGGGCGCCGTCGCCAAGTCGGCGCAGCTTCCGCTGCACACATGGCTCCCGGACGCGATGGAGGGGCCGACGCCGGTCAGCGCGCTGATCCACGCCGCGACGATGGTGACCGCCGGCGTCTACCTGATCGTGCGCACCCACCCGCTGTTCGAGAACGCATACGTGATCGAGGATCTCGCTGCAGGGCTCGGCGCCGCAACGCTTCTGATGGCGGGGCTGATCGCGCTCGTGCAGACGGACATCAAGCGCGTGATCGCGTATTCGACGATGTCGCAGATCGGCTACATGTTCGTCGGCGCAGGGCTCGGCGCGTACCCGAACGCGATGTTCCACCTGATGACGCACGCGTTCTTCAAGGCGCTGCTCTTCATGGCCGCCGGTCTCGCGATCCACGCGGTCGTCGGCGAACAGGACATCCGCAAGCTCGCCGGGATCGGGAAGTTGATGCCGTTCACGAAGGTCGTCTTCCTGATCGGCTCGCTCGCGCTCGTCGGCATCTTCCCGTTCGCCGGGTTCTTCTCGAAGGACTCGATCCTCGCCGCAGCGCTCACGCACGGCTGGTTCGGCGACGTGATCTTCGCGGCCGGGATCATCGGCGCGTTCCTGACCGGCATCTACGCGTTCCGCCTCTTCTTCATCGTCTTCACCGGCGAGCCTTCCGCGTTCGCACGTGAGCACTTTCACAAGCATCACGGTCAGGAAGGCCCGTTGTCGATGCGCTGGACCGTCGGGCTGCTCGCGCTGCTCTCGGTCGTCGGCGGCTTCCTGCAGTTCGCGCCGTTCTGGCACCCGCTCACGACGTGGCTCGAGCCGGTCGCGCGGCCGCTCGGCGAGCCGAGTAACACGCAGGAGTGGTTTGCCTCCGGGCTCGCGATCGTCGTCGGGCTCAGCGGCATCTTCGTCGCCTGGGCGATCTACAGCGCGAAGCGCGTCAAGGCGCCGCGCGCGGTGAAGCTGTTCGAGAAGAAGTTCTACTGGGACGAGCTCTACGACTTCATCTGGTACCGCAGCGCCGATCTGCTGACGCGCGGGCTGTACGCGTTCGTCGAGCGTCCGCTGATCGCCGGCTCGATGAGCGCCGTGAGCGGCGCGGTCGGCCTCGGCTCGCGTGAGCTGTCGATCGCGCAGAACGGGCTCGTGCGCACCTACGCGCTCGCGCTCGCGAGCGGGCTCGCGATTCTCACCGTCGTGTTCCTGGCGGCCCGCTAATGCACTGGCTGACGACAATCCTGATCTTTCTGCCGGTCGCAGGCGCGCTCGTGATCGCCGCGCTGCCGTTGCCGCGCTACTGGGTCGGCTCGCTCGCCTCGCTGATCTCACTCGTCGAGGTCGGCGTCTGGATCACAACCGCGACGAAGTTCGACTTCGGCTCTCCTGCACTGCAGTTCGCGCAGCGGCGCTCGTGGGTCAGTGACCTGAACATCAGCTACCACGTCGGTCAATACGCGTTCTCCGTGTGGCTCGTCGGCGTGACGACCGTCGTGATGGCGGCGTGCGTGATCTACGGCTGGTGGGTCGGCCGCGAGCGGGCGCGCGCGTACTTCGCGCTGATGCTGCTGCTGACGGGCGCGGTCGTCGGCGTGTTCACCGCCCAGGACTTGCTGCTCTTCTACGCGTTCTTCGAGGCGATGCTGATTCCGCTCTACATCCTGATCGGCGTCTGGGGCGGCGCGGAGCGGCTGCGCGCGACGCTGACGTTCGTGATCTACACCGTCGTCGGCTCGCTGCTGATGCTCGCGTCGATCGTCGTCTACGGGTTGCAGCAGGGCACGTTCGACCTGACGCAGATAGGCCCGAGCACGTCGACCTGGCTGTTCCTCGGCTTCGTCGCCGCGTTCGCGATCAAGTCGCCGCTCTTCCCGTTCCACGGCTGGCTGCCGGGGACCTACCGCGAGTCGCCTCCTGAAGTGTCGGCGGTGCTCTCCGGCATCGTCTCGAAGGCGGGCCTCTATGGCCTGCTGCGGATCGCGATCCCGAAGTTCCCGACGGTCGTCGACGACTGGCGCGTCGTGCTGCTCGTGCTCGCCTCGATCTCCCTCGTCTACGGATCGCTGCTTGCGTGGCGTGCGCCGGACTTCCGCGGCGTCGTCATGTACTCCTCGCTCGCGCAGTCCGGCCTGATCGTGCTGGGGCTGCTCGCGAACAACGACCTCGGCCTCGACGGCGCCGTGCTGCAGATGGTCAATCACGCGCTGATGTCGTCGGCGCTCTTCCTGCTCGCGGGCATGGTCGAGCGGCGCACGTCGACAGGCGAGTTCAAGTTGCTCGGCGGGATGGCACGCGGCCGGCCCGCGCTCGCGACGGTGATGATGACGGTCGGCATCATCTCGCTCGCCGTGCCGCTCTCGACATCGTTCGCCGGTGAGTTCCTGATCCTTGCGGGCGCCTTCCAGCAGCACTGGGCCTGGGCCGTCGTCGGCGCCGGCGCGATTGTGCTCGCGGCGATGTACATGCTGCGCGCGATCTCCGCCGTACTGCACCAGGACGTCGGCTCGGCGGTGCCGGACTCCGCACTCGACCTGCGTCCCGGCGAGCTCGCAGTTGTCGTGCCGCTCGTCCTCTGCCTGCTCGGGCTGAGCGCGTACCCGAACCTGATCTCCGGGCACGCGTTCGGCGGGAACGAGGCGATCGTCCACGTCTCCGCCGATACGACCAAGCTCAGCGCGACGACCTGCACGAAGAGCGCGAACGGCGGTGCCTGTCAGACGATCATGTCGTTCACGACCGGCTCGGCCGTGAACATCGACGAGCCCTCGATTCACTGGTCGAGGTACGCGCCGTGATCAACAAGCCCCACGTCGACTGGTTCGCGCTCTCTCCGTCACTCGCGCTGATCGGGGTCTCCTTTGCGCTGCTGCTGGTCGCCGTGCTCGTGCCGAAGAACACGCGCAAGCCCGTCGCCGCATTCCTCGCCTTCGCCGCGTTCGTCGGCTCGTTCACGCTCGCCGTGCTGCTCTACCACCGCAGCGCAAGCGGCGTGACGGCAGTCCACGACGCGATCTTCCGCGACCGTTGGGCCGCGCTCGCACAGATGCTGCTCGCAGGGTCCGGGGCCGTCGCGGTGCTCATCTCCTACCGCGAGAAGATGCGCGAGGAGCACGTCGCCGAGTACTACGCCCTGCTGACCGCCGCGGGCGCGGGGATGGCGTTCTTCGTCCAGGCGTCGAACCTGATGACGCTGTTCCTTGGCCTCGAGTGGTTCTCGATCGCGCTCTATGTGCTGACGGCTATCGACATCGACCTGATCGGGTCGCTCGAGGCGGGCCTCAAGTACCTGATCATCGGCGCGGTCGGCTCGGCGACGCTGCTCTTCGGTTCGGCGCTCGTCTACGGGACGACCGGGGAGCTGAGCTTCGACAAGATCGGTGCCGCGGGGCACGCGCACGACGCGATGCTCGTCGCCGGCCTTGCGATGGTGATCGCCGGTCTCGCCTTCAAGGCATCCGTGGCGCCGTTCCACATGTGGACGCCGGACGCCTACCAGGGCGCGCCGACGCCGGTGACCGCGTTCATGGCGTCGGCGACGAAGATCGCGGCGCTCGTCGTCACCTACCGCGTGCTGACGACGGCGTTCCCACACGACCAGCGGCTCTGGACAGGCGCGATCGCGGCGCTCGCGATCATCTCGCTCGCATGGGGCAACATCGCTGCGCTGGTGCAGCTGAACGTGAAGCGCATCCTCGCGTACTCGTCCGTCTCACACGCCGGGTTCATGCTGATCGGGATCGCCGCAGCGAATGCGCTCGGCGCGCGCGCGCTCATGTACTACCTGATCCCGTACGCGGCGATGTCGCTCGGCGCGTTCGCCGTCGTTGCGGCGCGCGAGCGCGAGCTCGGTGTGCCGGTGACGCTGCACAACCTCGCAGGCTTCGGGTGGGAGCGGCCGTTCCTCGGCGTCTCGATGTGGGTCTTCGTGCTCGGGATGCTCGGCTTCCCGCTCACCGGCGGCTTCTTCGGCAAGTTCTACGTCTTCGCGGCCGCCTACCGGGCCGGCTGGTGGTGGCTGATCCTCGCGGGCGTGATCGCGACGATGATCTCTGCCTACTACTACCTCGGCATCGTGCGGGCGATGTACTTCCGCGAGTCAGCCGAGTTGCAGCTGGCGCCGGCCGGCGGCGCGCCGGACCGCGAGCTCCTGCTGAGCATCGGCGTGTTGATCTGCCTCGTCGTGACCGTCGGGTCGTTCTTCGCGGTGCAGCCGCTGATCGACCTCGCCCGGCACGCGGCGAACGCACTGCCGATGTAGTCACTTCTGGCCATCACCTGGGTCTGACCCCGGTGGTCGGCCACGGGGGACAGTGGCTCCACAGAGGGCCTCCCCCGGAATGGCTCAACAGAGCGGTTCTTCACGACTCACAGTCCAATCGGGTCAGACCCCGGTGTGGCCGGCCGGGACGTGGCCGCTAGGGCTTTGCCGTGTGGAGCGCGACGCGGCGGAGCTGCGGGACGATCGCCACGAACGCCTTGATCGCAAGCACCGCGAGACAGCCGACGAGCGCCGAGGCGCCGAGCGGCGGCAGCACGTGCGTCTCCGTCGCCGGCGAGCGTGCGGCGCACGACAGCACCAGCAGGCCGGCGGCAAGCGTCCACAGCAGCGCCTGCAATCCCGCTACCGCATTCTCGCGATCCTCCAGATATTCGCCGAAGCCGACGAGCGCCGAGACCGCCGTGAACGGGACGGCACCGAGCAGCGCGTTGAAGGCGAGACCATGCGCACCACGCGCGTCTGCGAACGCTGCGAGGAGAACGAGGAGGGCCGGAAGCGCGCGACGTGCCACGGCCACCTAGCTTCGACCCGGGCCGCGACGGTCCTTCTATGCTCACTCCGCTCTCGAGGAGAAAGGATCGGCATGGCGACACTCACCTGGCTCGGCCACGCGGCGTTCCGGATCGACACCGACAACGGCAAGCGGATCTACGTCGATCCGTTCCTGCAGAACAACCCGAAGACACCCGACAACGAGAAGGAGCCCGAGCGGGTCGACATCATCGCCGTCACGCACGGCCACTCCGACCATGCCGGCGAAGTGCCCGCGCTCTCCAAGCGGTTCGCCAACGCGCAGATCGTGGCGCAGGTCGAAGTGAAGGGCTGGCTCGGCGCGCAAGGCGCGAACGTCGGCGAGCTGCCGGGGCTCAACAAGGGTGGGACGCAGGAGATCGACGGGATCAAGTTCACGCTCGTCGACGCGTCCCACTCCTCGAGCGCCGATGACGGCACCTACCTCGGCGAGTCCTGCGGGATCGTGATCCGCTTCGACGGAAAGTCGCTCTACTTCGCGGGCGACACTTGCGTCTTCGGCGACATGCAGCTGATCGCGCGCCTCTACAAGCCCGACGTGGCCGTCTTGCCGATCGGCGACTGGTTCACGATGGGCCCCGACCAGGCTGCGCTCGCACTCGAACTGCTCGGCAATCCGCGCTGCGTGCCGAGCCACTGGGGAACGTTCGGACTGCTCACAGGGACTCCGGACGCGCTCGCAGCGCTGACCGGCGCCCAGGTGGAGAAGCTCGAGCCCGGAGACTCGGTCGAGCTGTGAGAGAGAGATGGTTCGGAGCGACGGGACGCCGTGTCCCCGAGATCGCACTCGAGGGCGAGCTCGACATCGCGGAAGCGCTCGTGCTCGACACGCTCGACGACGACGCGCTCCGCGAAGCCCACGCCCAAGGGCGACCCGTCGTCGTGCGCGCCGCCACCGCGGTCGAGGTGAAGGCCGCGCTCGCCCGCCCCGAGGTCGCGCTGGCACTCGTCACCGACCCCACTCTGCTCGACATCGACCTGACCGAGCTCACCTATGGCTAGAGAGATCGTCGCGACGTACTCGATCGTCGCCTGCGACCTCGAGGCCGGGCAGTGGGGCGTCGCGACCCAGTCGAAGTTCCTCGCGGTCGGGTCGGTCGTGCCGTGGGCGGTGCCGGGGGTGGGCGCGGTAGCGACGCAGGCCTACGCCAACCCGCGCTACGGCCCCCAGGGGCTCCAGCTGCTCGCTGAGGGCCTCTCCGCCGCCGAGGTGGTCGCACGCCTGACTGACGCGGACGACGGGCGCGCCGACCGTCAGGTCGGCGTCGTCGACGCCCGTGGCGGTGGGGCCACCTACACAGGCAGCGACTGCATGGACTGGGCGGGCGGTCTCGCCGGACCGGGCTTCGCCGCGCAAGGGAACATCCTCGTCGGCGAGGAGACGGTCGCGGCGCTCGCGACGACGTTCACCGCCACCCGAGGGCAACCGCTCGCCGAGCGCCTGCTCGAATGTCTCGCCGCCGCGCAGGTTGCCGGCGGCGACCGACGGGGCCAGCAGTCGGCTGCGCTGCTCGTCGTCGAGCAAGACGGCGGCTACGCCGGCCTGAGCGACTCGCTTGTCGACCTGCGAGTCGACGACCACGAGCGGCCCGTCTCGGAGCTCGCACGGCTGTACGCGATGCACTCGCTCCTCTTCGGCAAGACACCACGCGAGCGGTGGATCCACGTCGACGACGAGCTGCGCGCCGAGCTCGCAGACCGGCTCGGCCGCCTCGGCTACGACGCTGAGCTCGAGCGCGCGCTAGACGACTGGGCGGGAACCGAGAACCTCGAGGAACGCGTCGACGGCATCGACCAGATCGACCCGGTCGTGCTCGAGGAGCTGCGCAAGCGATGAGCACGAGCGGCTACGAGATCCTCTCCCTCGACGACCTCGACCGTGTTCCGTACCGGGGGAGCGGCGAGGTGCTGCGCCCGCTGCGGCGGCGGCTCGGCTTCCGGCCGTTCGGCGTGAACGTGTGGAGCGCAGATGCAGCCGGCGACAAGCTCATCCCGCCGCACGAAGAGGACAGCGGGCACGAGGAGCTGTACGTCGTGGTCCGCGGCGCAGCGCGCTTCACGGTCGACGACAAGATCTTCGACGCACCTGCCGGGACGCTCATCCACGTGAAGTCCGGCACGTTCCGCACCGCAACCGCCGCGGAGCCGGCAACGATGATCCTCGTCGCGGGCGGCAAGGAAGGCGAAGCGTTCGTTCCGGGAGGCTGGGAGAATGTCCACATCGCCTTCGCGCTGCTCGAGGCCGGAGACGCAGAGGCGGGCCGCGCGGTCCTGCAGGAGGCGGCTGTCCCCGAGGAATATCTGTGGGGTCGGCACTACAACGTGGCGTGTTACGACGCACTGGCCGGCGAGATCGACCTGGCGCTCGAGCAGTTGCAGCTCGCCGTCGAGCTGAATCGCGACCAGGTGATGAAGTGGCTCCCGCACGACACCGACCTCGACCCGCTGCGGGACGATCCGCGCTTCGCGGAGCTCGCCGGATGAGCGACGCGCACATCGACGAGCTCGAGCAGATTGCAATGCCGGACGGATTCGTCTGGCGGCCGATCCGCCGGCACTTCGACATTCGCGCGTTCGGCGTGAACGCCTACAGCGCGCTCGAGGTGGGCGGGCAGATCGTCGAGGAGCACACAGAAACACAGCTCGGCCACGAGGAGATCTATCTCGTCGTGCGTGGCCGCGCGCGCTTCACCGTCGACGGCAACGAGCACGACCTCGAGGCGGGGCAGCTCGTGTTCGTGCGCGACCCGCAACTGCGGCGTGGCGCGGTGGCGTTGGAGGAGGACACGGTCGTGCTCGCGCTCGGCGGCAAGCCCGGCGAGGCGCACGTCACTTCAGCGTGGGAAGCAATGTTCGCGGCGGTTCCCTTTTCGCAGCAAGCGAACTGGGGCGAAGCGATCCGCATCCACCTCGAGGCGCTCACCGAGCAGCCGGAACATCCGGCGCTCCTCTACAACCTCGCGTGCATGGAGGCGCGGGGCGGTCGCCACCTCGACGCGCTGTTGCACCTCCGGCGCGCAGTCGAGATCGATCCGAAATGGGCCGACTACGCGCGCAAAGACTCCGACTTCGCCGCGATCAAACGCGAGCCCGGCTTCCCGGCAACCTGACGTCGCCTGCCAGGGCGCGGAAGGCAGGTACCGGATCGGACTCCGGCCGCGCGACAAGCAGCACCGCGCCGAAGCCGTCCTCCGGATCGAGCGCGTCGACGAGCAACTGCAGGCCGACGGCCAGCGCAAACGCCTTGTGCGCCTGCGGGCCGCCGAACGGCACGAGCTCCTCCGGCCGCGCACGCCCTGCCAGAACGTCGCCGTGCGTCACCGCGCCCATCGAGACGTCACTGACGACAGGCGCGCCGTCGCTCGAGGGGATCGCAATCGCGAGCGGGTTCGTGCCCACGAGCTGCTCGCCTCCCTCGGGATGCGCGAGTCGGCGCGGAGAGGTCGCGGTCAGCACGCCGACGAGCCCGCCCTCGGCCAGGCGCCGCACCCAGTAACCGAGTGAGCCCGTCGGGAACGTGCGTGAGCACACGACGACGCGGGCGCGCTCCGGCGGATCGGAGAGCTGCGAACGGATGACCGCCTCGAGTGTCAGGTAGCCGAGTGCTCCCTCGCTGTCCCATCGCTCGTATGCGGCCGTCGCCTCGAGCCTGCGCGGCCGCGCAGTTGCGTCCAGCTCGTCCCACGTCTCGAGCCACTCGATCCGCGAGAGGCCGTGTCCCGCCTGCCCGCGTGCCTCCGCGTCGAGAAAGTGCGCAGCCAGCGTCTCGACGTCATCGGCCCCGAACCCGAGCTTCGCGAGCCGGGGCCGCGCCTCCTCAGGACGCAAAGTCGACCACCGGCCAGCCGCGTTCAGCGGCGATGCGGCGAAGCTTGCGGTCGGGGTTCGCCGCAACCGGGTGCCCGACCGCCTCGAGGAACGGGAGGTCGCTGTAGGAGTCGGAATACGCCGTCGACTCCGCCAGATCGAAGCCCTCGGCAGCCGCCAGCTCGCGCAACGCGTTCGCCTTGCCGACTCCGTGCGCCGCGCGCAGTGTGCGTCCGGTGTACACGCCGCCCACGCTCTCGCAGACTGACCCGATCGCGCCGTCGAAGCCGAGATCGTCCGCGATGTGCTGGACGATCTCCTGCAGCGTCGCGGAGACGATGTAGACGCGTTCACCGCGCGCGCGGTGATGCTCGACGAGGCGCAGCGGTTCCTCGTAGACGAGCGGCCGCAGCACCGTCTCCATTGCGTCGCCGACGAGATGCTGCAGCTCCTCGACCGAGAAGCCGTTGAGGAGCTTCATCCCGTCCTCCGCTGCGCTGCGCACGCGCTCGGCGCTCGCGCCGCGCAGCCCGAACAGCACCTGCCAGAGCGCGGACTTGACGAGATCGAGTCGCGAGATCAGACCGCGCCGGCGAAACGTGCCCGCGAGCGCAAGCACCGAAGAGCGCTTGATCAGCGTCCTGTCGAGGTCGAAGAAGGCGGCGGCGGTCACGTTAGAGCCTTGCCTACGAAACGAGCGGCAACGTGCGCGTGAAGCCACCGGTTCGGCTCGCATCGATCACGCGTGCGAGCTCGATGATCGCCTGCGCCGGCTCGGAGTCCGGGTCGCTGACGACGAGGGGCGCACCAGCGTCGCCGGACGCGCACAGCCGCGCGTCGAGCGGGACTGTCCCGAGCAGCGGCACGCCGAGCTCGGTCGCGAGCTTCTCGCCGCCACCGCTCCCGAAGACGTCGGAGGTCATGTTCTCGATCACGCCGACGACGCGCATGCCCGTCTTCTTCGCCATGGTCGCTGCGCGCGAGGCGACCTCCTGCGCGAGCGCCTGCGGCGTCGTGACGACAACGGCCTCTGCGCGCGGGAGCAGCTGGCCCAGCGAGATCGAGACGTCGCCCGTGCCCGGCGGCATGTCGATGAGGAGCACGTCGAGCTCGCCCCAGTGCACGTCCTGGAGGAACTGCTCGAGCGCGCGGTGCAGCATCGGGCCGCGCCACATCACCGGCTGGTTGTCGTCGAGGAAGAACCCGATCGACATCAGGCGCAGATCGTGCGCGACCGGCGGGACGATCATCTTGTCGACGACGACGGGTTTCTGGTCGATGCCGAGCAGATGCGGAATGGAGTGCCCGTAGATGTCCGCGTCGAGCACGCCAACCTCGTGACCTTGCGCGGCGAGTGCCGCTGCAAGGTTCACGGTCAGCGTCGACTTGCCGACGCCGCCCTTGCCGGATGCGACTGCGATCACGCGCGTCTTCGGTGAGAGCTGGATGCCGCGGGTCTCAACACCGCCGCGCAGCTGGGTCGTCAGCGCAGCACGCTCATCGGGCGACATGACGTCGAAGTGCAGCGTCACCGAGGCAACGCTCGGCAGCGTCCCCACGTGCTCTGCCACCTGGTCCTCGAAGCTCGAGCGAAGTGGGCAGCCGACGACGGTCAGCGCGATGGTCACGGCAACGTCCGCGCCGTCGATCTCGATCGCGCGCACCATGTTCAGCTCGGTGACGGGCTTGCGCAGCTCCGGGTCGATCACACGGCTCAGCGCCTCGAAAATCTGGTCGCGCGTGGGCATGGGCCGAGGGTAGCGGAGCGGGTGACGACGCTACGCCGGATCGGGGATGCCGAGGGGCGAGAATACCGTCGATCAATCTCAGGTGACACCGTCGCACACCACGGGGATGCGCACTTTGGGGAGGCTCCTCGCCTACGTCGCGGTCGCGGGCGTTCTGGCGCTGCTCTGGGCCAACGCCGTGTTCCAGCTCGTGGGCGAGAGCCCCGTGACGCGGCTGGCGCGGGTGGCGGTGCTGACGGCGCTCGTCCTGCTCGTCATCCGGTCGAGCCGCCGGCGCGCCGACGAACGCCGGGGCATCGATCGCGATCGCGCGCGACTGGCGGATCTGATCGACAACATCCCGCTCGCGACGCTCGCCGTGGGACAAGACGCGCGGATCCTCACTTGGAACCGGGCTGCGGAGCAGCTCTTCGGTTGGACCGGCGCCGAGGTGATCGGAAAGGAGAGCCCCGCGATCCCGCCGGACGGGCGCGAGACGTCGAACGAGCTGTTCAACCGCATCCGAAGCGGTGAGCGTCTACATGGAGTGGAGGCAGTCCGGCAGGCGCGCGACGGCTCGAGGATCGAGGTAGCGCTGTACTCCGCGCCGCTCGGGGCTAACGGGACGCTGGTCCTCTACGACGACATCCGCGAGCGCAAGCTCGTCGAGGCGGAGCGCGACCAGGCGGATGGCCGCTACCGCGATCTGATCGAATCGCTGCCGCTCGTCACCTATATCGACCACGTCGACGACGACGCGACGAACATCTACACAAGTCCGCAAATCGAAGACATCCTCGGCTGGTCGCCCGAGGATTGGCAGACCGACCCACAACATTTTGTGGAGATCATCCATCCTGACGACCGCGAGCGGGTGATGGACGAAGTGCACGTTGCGAACACGACACGCGAGCCGTTCGACTCCCAGTACCGGCTGCGTCACCGCGACGGCGACTATGTTTGGGTGCGAGACCGCAGTGCGGTGATGGAGGATGAACAGGGCCAGCCGGTCGCTCGTGGGTTCCTGCTCGACATCACGGAGCAGAAGAAGCTCGAAGAGCAGCTTCGACAAGCGCAGAAGATGGACGCGCTCGGCCAGTTCGCGGGCGGGATCGCGCACGACTTCAACAACCTGCTGACCGGCATCGGCGGCTACGCCGAGTTGGCCGCTTCGTCAACAGAACGCGGTACCGTGGTCTCGCGCTGCCTCGACGGCATCAAGACCGCAGCCGACGAGGCCGCCAGCCTCACGTCACGCCTGCTCGCCTTCAGTCGGCGCAACGTTCCGGAGCGCCGACTCGTCGACCTGAACGCGATCGTCAAGGAAGCCGCGTCGCTCCTCGAGCGACTCGTCCGCGCGGACGTGCGCGTGACCCTTGCGCTCGCCGAGCCCCTGCCGGCCGTCGCAGCCGACCTCGCGCAGCTGAAGCAGGTCGTCCTCAATCTTGCGCTCAACGCGCGCGATGCGATGCCGAACGGCGGCGCGCTCACGATCGAAACGGCCGTCTCCGGGGCGAACGTGATCCTGCGTGTACGCGACGACGGGATCGGCATGGACGCGACGACGAGGTCGCGCGCGCTGGAGCCGTTCTTCACGACCAAGCCGGAGGGCGAGGGCACGGGGCTCGGCCTCTCGCTCGTGTACGGCGTCGTCGACGGTCTCGGCGGGCGGCTGTCGATCGAGTCGGCGATTGGGCTCGGCACGATCGTCGAGATCGCACTGCCCGCCGCGAATGCGGTGCCCGACGAGCCGGAGGAAGCCGGCGACGAGCCCGCCGTCGCCGCCAGCAGTGAGCGGGTGCTCGTCGTCGAGGACCGCGACGTCGTTCGCGAACTGACACGAGAAGTGCTCGAGGCGGCGGGGTTCGACGTGGTCGCAGTCGCCGGCGGCCGCGAGGCGCTCGAGGCCACTGGGGCCGGCGAGCCGTTCGCGCTCTTGCTCACCGATGTCGTGATGCCGGAAATGAGCGGCCCGGAGCTCGCCGTGAAGCTGCGCGTCAAGCATCCCCGGCTGCCCGTGCTCTACATGTCGGGCTACACGGACGATGTGCTCAGCACGCACGAACTGTCGCAGGACGCGACCGCCTTCCTGCGCAAACCGTTCGCCAACGCGGAGCTCGTGGCGGCTGCGCGGGGGTTGCTCGACGCTCAGCCCTGGGCGCCCGCCTTGGTCAAGGCCACAACTCCGCCTAGGCGGTAAGCGCCGTCGCGAGACGCGCGCACAGTTCGTCGTTTCCCGCTGCGACGACACGCGACCGTCCTTCGAGATCGAGTGGCGCAGCGGCGAACGGCGCCGAACCGTCGGGCAGGTCGATCACGAGCCCCTGCTCCAGCACGAGCAGTTGCGCCGCTGCGATGTCGACCGAGCGCGCGGCCTTCAGCGAGACGACCCCGTCGACGCGGCCCGCGGCGAGGTGGCAGAGCGTGATCGCCAGCGAGCCCATGATCCGCAGCCGGTGCGCAACGCCGTCGAAACGCGCAGCGTTCTCCGAGACATAGGCGGTCGTGGTGGCCTCGAACGAGAGGATTTCCAGCTCGTCCTTGGGACGCTCGGTGATCCGCTTCCCGTTCAGAAATGCGCCGCCGCCGCGCGTTGCCGTCCACTCTTCGCGCGCGCCGAAGTCGTAGACATACCCGAAGACGACGTCGCCCATGGTGTCCCCGTCGGCGACGGCGATCGAGATCGAGAAGAACGGAATGCCGCGCTTCGCGTTCAGCGAGCCGTCGATCGGATCGACAACAACAGTCCAGCGGCCGTCGCCGTACAGGCCGATCTCTTCACTGACGACGCGCACGTCCTCGCCGCGGAAGCGCTCGAGGATCACCGCCTCGGCGGCTGCGTCGACCGCAGTCGTCTCGTCGCCGCCTTCGCCTTCGCCCTGCACCGGCTCGCGATCGGCGCGGAACGGCAGTTCCTCGAGCACGCGTGCGACATCGTCACGCGCGGCGCGACAGATCGTGAGCCAATCGCTCAAACGGGATGGAAGAG
>JANMWB010000240.1:0-19396 GCA_031393705.1 Thermoleophilia bacterium
ACCCCGTAGTTCACGACCATGAAGGCACCCGAGACACGCGAGCGCAGCGCGGTCGGGACCGTGCCCGCGCTGATCGTGCCGGCCATGATGTCGAGCAGCATCAGGCCGACGCCCGACAGGAACTCGGAGACGAACAGCAGCCCAAGCACGAACCAGTACGGGCCGCCCGCGGCCGGGATCAGGATCAGGGGCGCCGGGAAAAGGAAGCAGCCGATGATGAACGTCGGGCCGACGCCGATCCGCCGGGAGATCCGCGCCGTCACGAACGAGCCGGCGAGCGTGCCGATTGACGCTGCTCCGAGCACGATGCCGAGCGTCGCCGGGCGCACGCCGAGGTCGCGGGTCGCGTAGAGCAGAAACAGCGCGAAGAACATGAAGTTGAAGAGGTTCAGCGTTGCGACGCCGAGCAGCTCGGCACGGATGACAGCGTTGTGGCGGATCCACTGGACGCCGGACAGCAACCCGCCCGACTCGTGCGGCGCGCCGGGCGGCTCCTCCGCGTCGATGCGCCCGAGGAAGAATGCCGACCAGGCATACGACACCGCATCGAGCGCCAGCGCGTAGGGGCCGCGCAACAGCTGGACGAGGACGCCACCGAGGCTCGTGCCCGCGAGAAACGAAAACGCCCGGCTGCCATGGATCAACGAGTTCGCGGCGACGTAGTCCTCGCGCGGGACGACGACCTGGAAGAACGCGCCGTAGGCGACGAAGAAGAAGACGCTGAGCGTTCCCGACAGGAACGCAACGACGTAGAGCTGTGCCCAGGTGAGCTCGCCGAACGCATAGGCGACCGGCACGGTCGCGATCAGCAACCCGCGCCCGACGTCGGTTGCGAGCATCACCTGGCGCCGGCGGCCGCGGCGATCGACCCACACGCCGGCGTGCAACGAGAAGATCAGGTTCGGGATCAGCGCGGTCGTCAGCAGCGCGCCCATCTGGGCCGGGCTTGCATGCAATGCCAGCACGGCGGTCAGGGGCAGCGCGATCAGCGACACCTGGTCGCCGAGCATCGAGATCGACTGCCCGATGAAGTAGCGGCGGAAGTTCCGGTTTTCGCGAAGGATCGGCGGGAGCACTCCCGCAGCAACCTAGCCTCTGGCTAGTCGACCGGGACGGACGCTTCGTCGAGCAGCACCCGTACCTTGCGAGTCAGGTCGTCCGCGCTGAACGGCTTCTGCAGGAACGCGATTCCCGGCTCGAGGACGCCGTGATGGCCGATCGCCGAGTCGGTGTAGCCCGAGGTGTAGAGCACATGCGTCCGCGGTCGCATCGACGTGACCGCCTGCGCGACCTCGGGGCCGCTCATCCCCGGCATGACGACGTCGGTGAGCAGCAAGTCGAGCGTCCCGGCGTGGCGGCGCAGCAGTTCGAGCGCGGACGGCCCGTCGGCGGCCTGCAGCACGGTGTAGCCGCTGTTCTCGAGAATCTCCGCGACGAGGTGACGCACGACCTTTTCGTCCTCGACAAGGAGGATCGTCTCGTCGCCGCTGCACGGTGCGGTGGCCGTCGGGACGGGGGAGGGGACCTCCGTCGGCACCTTTGCGCGCGGAAGGCAGATCCGGAACGTCGAGCCCATACCGGGCGCGGTGTCGACTTCGATCGTGCCGCCGCTCTGCTCGACGATCCCGTACACCGTCGCTAGGCCGAGGCCTGTTCCGCCCTCCTTGGTCGTGAAGAACGGGTCGAAGAGTTGCTGCCGTTCGGACTCGGTCATGCCGGTTCCCGTGTCGGTCATGAGCAGCTCGACGAAGTCGCCGTCGTCGGTGCGGATGCCCGCCGTCTCGATCGTCACGGAGCCGCCGCTCGGCATCGCGTCGCGCGCGTTGACGGCAAGGTTGACGATCACCTGCTCGATCTGCGTCGGGTCGGCCAGAACCGGGCCGACGTTTGCGTCGAGCAGCGTCACCAGCTCGACGTCTTCGCCGATCAGGCGGCGCAGCATCATGTCCATGTCGGAGACGACCGCGTTCAGGTCGAGTGCCCGCGGCTGCAACACCTGACGGCGGCTGAACGCCAGCAGTTGTCCGGTCAGAGACGCGGCGCGCGCGGCGGCCTTGCGGATCTCGTCCGCATGGCGGCGCAGGCGCTCATCCTCGAGCCCCTCGATCAGGAACTCGCTGTAGCCGGAGATCGCCGTCAAGAGGTTGTTGAAGTCGTGAGCGATGCCTCCGGCAAGCCGGCCGACTGCCTCCATCTTCTGTGCCTGGCGCAGCTGCGTCTCGAGCTCCTTCGTGCGCGTCAGGTCACGAACGACGGCGATGTGTCGCCCTGGGCGAACGTGTGCGGTCGCAACGAACTCGATCTGGCGCTCGCCGCCGTCGGGCCGTCGGAGGTTGACTTCGCCCTCCAAGATTCCTTCGCGCATGAAGTGGAGCCAGAGGTCGGAGACGGGTTCTCCGGACAGCAGGTCGTCCATCTGCAACCCGAGCGCCTCGTCGTGCGTCACTCCGAGCAGCTCCACGGCCGCCCCGTTCAGATCGACGAGTCGCCGCTCGTCATCGGCAACGAGCATCGGCACGACCGAGTACTCGAACGTCGCCTCGAAGAGCAGGCGCGCTTCCCGGTGCGCGGTGATGTCCTGGATGATCGAGACGACGTGGCTCGGGGTGCCGTCGTGCGCGCGAATGAGCGAGACGCTCGCGTGGCCCCAAACGACACCGCCGTTCTTGTGAACGTAGCGCTTTTCGCGTTCCCACTGAACGCGCTCTCCGGCTCGCATTTCGGCCGCGAACGCGATGTCGAGTTTCACCTCCTCCGGGTCGCTGATCTCGCGTACCGACTTCTGCATCAACTCCTCGACCGTGTAGCCGAGCATCGAGGCGAGGCGCTCATTCACCTGGACGAAATCGCCGTGCAAGGTCGTCAACGCGATGCCTACCGAGGTGGAGTCGAAAGCCCCGCGAAAGCGTGCTTCGCTCTCTTGGAGCGCGCGCCGCGCATGCACCATCTCCGTGACGTTCTCGAACGTCATCGCGATGCGGTCGCCCGGAATCGGGAACGCCTTCACCCAGAAGCAACCGTGCTCGATCCGCTCGTCGCCGTACTCGACCTCGCCGGCGTCCACCAGCTCGCCGGTCGCGTGTACGCGGTCGAAGATCGACTGCAACTCGCCCGTCGTCGCCGGCAGGACCTCGTCCAACCTGGCGCCCACGATCGCCTCGGCGATCACGCCCGTCGCGAGCTCGCTCGCCGCGTTCGCATGATCGAGCCGGTACGCACCGCTCTCGTCGGGTGACCAGATCCAGAGCCCGGTTTGCATGTGCTCGACGACCTGCCCTTGAGTGCGCAACTCGTTCGCGAGCGTCTTCCGCATTTCGAGCTCGTTGCTGTTTCGGATCACCGTGCTGACGAACTCCGCCATCAGCCTCGTCGTCTCGACCGCGAGCTCGTCGAACGCCTCGGGCTCGGTTCCCATGACCGAGAGCACTCCGACGATTTTCGCGTCGCGATACAGCGGGGCGCACACGAGCGAGCGCGCTTGCAGCTTGCGGCAGGCTTCCACGTCGACGCGCGGGTCGGCAGCGGTGTCGGAGGAATAGGCCGGCGCGCCGTTGAGCGCGACGAGGCCCGAAAGGCTCGTCGCGCGGTCGACGCGGAGGCCAACGCAGGCGATTGCGGTGCCGGACGCATGGTGAATGACCGATTCGTCGCCCTCGAACCACTGCACCGAGGCACCGTCCGCGCCGGCGAGGCGTTGGGCGCGCTCGACGATCGCGGCGGTCACGGCCTCCTGGTCGAGCTCGAGCCCGGAAATCTCCTGCTGCGTCTCGACGATCGCGTGCATCCGTCCCAGGTTCGTTCGCAGCCGATCGTTCGCGTCGGCGGACTCGTCGTAAAGGTCGCGGTAGCGGCGCTCGCTGTCGGCCAGGCGTTCGACGAGCGCAGCGTTGCGCAGCGCGACCGCGGCGGACTGTGCGAGCAGCAGCGCAGTCTCGAGTTCCTCCTTGCCGAACGCATCGGGATCGGCACTGCGGATGCCGAGGATGCCGCGAGTCTCGCCGTCGTAGACGACCGGGGCGAGCACGATTGCCCCGGCGTTCATGGTCAACGAGCGCCCCATGTCGGCGCCGTCGGAGCCTCGCAGAACATGCAGCTCGCCGGTGCGAACGCATTCCACACCGAGCGTTTCGTCGAGCGGGCAGGTCAGTCCCTGCAGTGGCGCGTCGGCCCCCAGCGAGACTGCGAAGTGAGCGATCCCATCCGCACAGGTCGAGAGCGAGGCACCGTCGGCGAGCGGAAGCTCGAGCAGCCGCTCGACGATCGCGTGCATGACGGCGTCGACCTCGCCGGAGAGCGAGGCGACCTCGAGCTGACGCTCGACGAGCGTGCGAATGGAGGGGCTGTTCACGTGATGAGACCGAGCCTCAGTGCGGTCGCAACTGCCTGGGTGCGGGTTGAGGCGCCGAGCCTGTCGGACGCTTTGCGGAGATGTGTGCGAACTGTCTCGGAGCTGATTCCGAGTCTGCGTCCGATCTCCTCGTGCTGAAGGCCTTCGGCGAGGAGGCCGAGCACGTCGAGCTCACGCTGGGTCAGCTTGCCGCCCGGCGAGGGGTTCTTCGCGAGCGCGGGATCGAGGTACGAGCTGCCGTTGAGCGCAGCCTCGAGCGCGCGCACGAGGTCCGCAAGCGGTGCCTCCTTGAGCACGAGCGCGACTGCGCCGGCGTCGAGCACCTCCCGGGCGAGCCGTTCGTCACCATCGGCCGTGTAGACGACGATGCGTGTGTCAGGCGAGGCCTCGCACAGGGTGCGTACGAGGTCGGCACCGGAGAGACGCGGCATGCGGTAATCGACGAGCGCGAGCTCGGGCTTCTCGTCGGTGATCAGTGCAACGGCGCGGCGGCCGTCGGATGCAGGTCCGACGATCTCGAAACCGTTCTCGGACAGGTACGAGGAGACCGCCGACGTCAGTGCGGGGTGGTCGTCGGCGATCAAACAACGGGGGTCGTTCATGGGTTCACCTCCACGCGCGGCGCCGCGTCGGGCGCCGGATCGGGGTTGACGGGGTCAGATCTCAAGGGGTTAGAGGTCACGGGGTGAGATGTCACGGCGCGACCAGTCCGCGCGCGCGGCTTGCGAGCGCGTCCAGATAACCGCCGCCTTTGACGACGTAGTCGGAGGCGCCGTGGCGGAATGCTTCGATCGCCATCTCCTCTGACCCTTGGCCGGTGAGCATCAGGATCGGCATCGTCGGGTCGTTGGCGCGCAACGTGTCGAGGACCTGCATGCCGAGCCCGTCTGGAAGCTTGTGGTCGACAACTGCGAGCGACCACGTGGATCCGTTCGAAAGCTCTTGAGCGGCGGCGACGCTGCCGACGCGCGAGATGGTCGCGCCCTCGAGCGCGCGCTCGAGGGCCTCAGTGACGAGCACTGCGTTCTCGTCGTCATCTTCGACGAGCAGCACCGAGAGGCCCGTCACGTTGATCTCGGCCGCCGGTTGCTCGAGCAGGTGCAGCCCGTCAGCGCCCAACGACAACTCGCCCGATGCGATCAGGCCGAGCATGAGGTCGACGATCTGTGGGTCCCACTGCTTGCCGCGCCACGCGTGAAGCTCTTTGACGATCTGCTCGGGTGTCTGGGGCTGCCGGTAGAGCTGTCGCGCCGACATGACTTCGACCGAGTCGGCGACGGCGACGATGCGCGCGCCGAGCGGGATCGCGGTCTCGGAGATGCGATCGGGGTAGCCCGTGCCGTCCCAGCGCTCGTGGTGATGGCGCACGATCGGCCGCGCTCCTGCGAGCAGGTCGAGCGGCTCGAGCAGCTTGTCGCCGATCTCGGGGTGGGTTTCCATGACTCGGCGCTCTTCCTCGTCCAGCGCGCTCGGCTTCAGCAGGACCCGGTCGGGGATCCCGATCTTGCCGACGTCGTGGAGGATTGCGCCGAGGCGCACGGTTTCCACTTCGTCGGCCGGTAGTCCGAGCAGTTCGGAGATGCGGACGGCAAGTGCGGCGAGGCGTTCGCAGTGGCCATGGAGATATTCGTCGCGGGCTTCGATCGCGTTGGCAAGCGCACTCGCAAGCGTGGGCGCGAGCAACCGCTCACGCAACTCGTCGCGACTGCGGGACGCCCGCTCCAGCGCGTCGGCGACGGCGGCCTGAAGATCGGAGTGTGCGAAAGGCTTGGTGACGAGCCCCGCGGCGCCGCGGGTCAGTGCCTGGCTCAGCGTGTCGTAGGTGCCGGCGCCCGTCACGAGGACCACCGGCAGCGAAGCACGCTGGGCGCGCACGGCTTCGAGCAGTTCGAGTCCGGAGAGGCCGGGCATGATCACGTCGCTGACGACAAGGTCGAACTCGGCGTGATCGAGGAGCGCGAGCGCCACCTCGGCGCTCTCGGCGCTCGTTACGTCGTACCCCGCCGACTCGAGGATCTCGACGACGAGCATGCGGATGACGTCTTCGTCGTCGATCACGAGGATGCGGTTCATGCGGTCACCTCCTCGGTACTGATCGGCAGGCGAAGTGTGAACGTCGCGCCGCGACCCGGGTCGGACGAAGCCGTGAGGCTGCCGCCGTGCGCCTCGGCGATCCCGAGGCTGACGGAGAGCCCGAGCCCGGTGCCGCCGGTGAGACGCTTCGTCGTGAAGAACGGCTCGAAGATCCGCTCGAGCACGGCAGGCTCGATGCCGGGCCCGTCGTCGCCGACGGTTGCGAGCACCCAGTCGCCTTCTTGCCGGACGTCGACAGTGACGGTGCCGCCGTTCGGCATCGCCTGCCGCGCGTTGGCGATCAGGTTCAGGAAGATCTGCTTCAGCTGGTTCGGGCTCGCGGTCACGGGCACGGCTGATGCGTCGTACGAATCGACGAGCTCGACGCCCTTGTGCGCGTTCGTGCGCCGAACCAAGTCGACCGTCGCCTGCACGACATCTTCGAGCGGAACGACCTGGCGCTCCTCTGCGTTCTCGCGCGCGAAGTCGAGCAGCGCGCGCACGATCTCCTTGATCTCGAGACCGGTCTGCTGAATCAGTTCGAGACGCTGCAGCGCCTTGGAGCCGGGCTCGGCTTCTTTGAGGAGGAATTCGGTCAGCCCGAGAATCGCGAACAACGGGTTGTTGATCTCGTGCGCAACTCCGGCTGCGAGCTCGCCGATTGCGGCGAGCTTGCCGCTCTGGACGAGCTGTTGCTGCATCCGCCGCCCCTCGGAGGCGTCCTCGATCAGCGCGAGCAGGAGCGCCGGCTTGCCGTCCTCGCCTGGGACGGCGTAGACCGAGACTTGAACGGGCTGCGGCCTGCCGTCGGGGAGGCGGAAGACGCGGTCGATCCTTTTGCCCGGGGTGAACCCGTCCGCGGGGTCCTCGCCCGGCTCCCACCACGGGAACGGCGGCACCAAGCCGACGATCTCCTCGCTGGGGCGGCGCACGAGTTCCGAAAATGCGCGGTTCACGGTGACAATGCGGTGCGTCTGCGGGTCGACGACCGAGAGCGCCGTTGGCATGGCATCGAACAGCGCCTGGAGCGTCTGTCTGTTCAGAACGTTCTCGCGGTGCTCGTCGGTGACGTCGCGGAAGACGATTGCTGCGCCAGTGCCGCCCACCGGCGAAACGCTGCCGTCGAGCACGAGCTCGCGGCCATCGAGCGACGTCGCGCGAACGCGGAACTGGCCGCTCTCGCCCGACTGGATCGTCGGGTAGCCGAGGATGCGACCCGGGATGACCTCGTAGGGCGTTCCGTCGAGCTGGCGCGGGTTGAGGTCACCCAGATTGAACGCGTGGCCGTCCACGGCGAGGATTCGGCGCGCCGCGGCATTCAGCATCACCCGCTCAGGCGAACTGTGGATGACGCCGTCGGCGACGCCGTCGAGCACGAAATCGAAGTTCTGACGCTCGCGCAGCGACCGCTCTGCGAGCGTCGTGAGCCGGGTGAGCGTTCTCAGCGTCGCTGCAGCGCCGGCTGCTTCGCTCTCGTCGAGCGCAGCGCTCCACGACGCATGGAACGTCGCACGGAGCGTCTCGAAGACGAACGGCACTCGGACGACGGTTGCAATGTTCTCGACCCCCGTCAGGACGACCGCGGGGAGGTCGTCGGTGTCCGGTGGCCCGATGGTCGGCTCACCCGTGAGGAGTGCGGCGAGAGAGTGATCGTCCGCAGGCACGTCGGCGCCGATCGAGGCCGTCGCTGTGCCGGCGCCCGCGCGAACAGCCCCGCTGCTGAGGTCGTTGTTCCAGACGACCACGGAAAGCCGGTCGGCGCCGAGCAAACCGATGCCGGTATCGGCCAGTACCTGGAAGGCGTCGTCGAGCGTCGGCGCCTCGTTGACGGCGATGGCGGCGTCGATCAGCTCTTGCTGGCGCGCTAGATCTGCAGAAAGTGTGATGCTGGGTACACGCAAATGCCTAACTACTTCCCTTTTTGGGGTACCTATCAACTATTGGCAGCGGGCGTTGAGACCGATATCCCTAGAGGTGTGCTGCAGGGATCCCCCAAAACGGGGATCCCCGGATCGGGGATCCCGCTAACCATGGGGACTCCGTGAGCTCCTCCGCCAAGCCCTCGATCACCTGCGTGGTCGCCGACGATCACCCCGCGGTGCTCGAGGCAGTCGCGGAGTTTCTGGCCCAAGGTGGGATCGAGGTGATCGCGCGGGCGCGCGACGGGGAAGAGGCGCTGGAGCGCATCGAGCAGCGCAAGCCGCAGGTCGCCCTCGTCGATGTGCGGATGCCGAAGCTCGGTGGGATCGAGTTGACGCGGCGTGCCCAGCGCTCCACGCCGGACACGTCGATCCTGCTCTATACGGGATACGGCGACCGCGCGCTCCTGACGGAGGCACTCGACGCGGGCGTGCGGGGCTTCGTCCTCAAAGAGGCGCCGATGGACGACCTGCTGCGGGCGGTGCAGTCTGTTGCGGCAGGCGGGACGTACGTCGACCCCGTGCTCGCGGGCACGCTCGCTGCCTCGTCAATTGGGAACAAGCTGCCGGAGCTGACCCAGCGCGAGCGCGATGTCTTGCGCCTCCTCGCGGACGGGCTCGCGAACGAGGAGATCGGCAAGCGGCTCTACATCTCGGCCGAAACGGTGCGCACCCACGTCCGCAAGGCGATGGACAAGCTCGACGCCGATACCCGCACCCAAGCCGTGGCCCGAGCTCTGCGCGACCACCTGATCGCCTGAGCTAGCGGCGGCGGGGCTTCGCTGCGACGGGCTTGGTCGCCGGCGCAAAGGCCTTCGTCGTGCTCGGCTGCGCCAGGACCGGGGCGCCGATCAGCTGGGTGAGCATCGCGCGGAACTGGGCGACCGGCATGGCACCGGCCTCGTCGGCCGAGCTCGAAGGCTTCATCGAGTTGTCGGGCGAGGGCCAGTAGGCCCACGCGAGCTCCGAGGCGAAGCGCTCGCAGCCGTGGTCCGAGTGCTTCAGGCCTGGGAGGGAGTAGCACCAGTCCTTGCCGCCGAGCAGTTGCTGCAGCTGGGCGCGCTTGGTGTCGTCGAGGAGGAAGAAGTCGATCTGGTGGGCCATCTCGTGCTGGACGACACCCCAGGCGAAACGGCCCGAATCGAGCAGTGCCGCGTCCAGGTAGATCTGCCCGTAGGTCGAATACGAGTCCCCGTAGGTCGCGATGTGGATCGCGATCGTGTTGGGGATGAGGCTCCAGTTGAAGGTCGAAGCCTCGAGCGCAGCGTGCACCGTCGCCTGCTCCTGGGGCGTTCCGCCGCTGAACGCGAAGCTGCCGCCGCCGGCGAGGGCCGACTGAGCGAACGCAAAGAAGCAGATCGCCGAGCAGAGGGTGAGAAGGGTGCGCCGCATCGCTCTCTCACCCTCGGGCCCCGGCCCTCCACGAGCCATTCCCGGGCTGTGTACCGCGCCCTTGCGATTGCGGTACGCGGCGTCACCACACGGCGTGCCTGGGCTCCCCCCTCCGGGTGACGGCCGGCGCCGCTTGGCTCAGAGCCTCAGCGTTTAGTACGTATCGAGCATGGCGCTACGGCGTGAGGCCCGCTCGAGGTACCGGAAAAACACGAGGCCGGCGGCGGCGTAAGCGACCGCGATGCCGGCTTCTGTCCAGACCAGGCCGGCCACCGACGATGCGCGCGAATCAGATTCGAGCGTTTCCGGCTTGCCGTCGCCGACCCTCGAACCTGGTTCGGCCTGCACGTCGACGACGCGACGAACGCGCCGGGTACCGCCGAATCAGGTTCGGGGGAGAGGCGCGCCGTCGTGTTGAGCCGCGACGAACGGCTCCTGGACGTCGCACGCGGTCTGCGGGTCGCCCTCGCAGCAGCCCAGCTTGAACTTGCAGTTTTCGCACTGCCAGGTGCCGTGGATCCACGCCATCGGCGTCGGGCAGCGCCAGCACATCTCCACCTCGGTCACGCACGTCAGGGTAAGAGGTCGGCAGGACGTTCGGTAAAATGGCTCAACGTGGCGGCGTAGCTCAGCTGGTTAGAGCGTCGGACTCATAACCCGAAGGTCGGTGGTTCGAGCCCACCCGCCGCTATTCGATCAGTGCCCAACCGGGCGCTTTCAGCTAGGTCCCGCTACAATCCCGCGGCCCTAGGGCGGTGCGTCAGCGTGCGCTGCCGTCGAAAACACAGGGTCAACCACCTCACTTAGAGAAGAGACATGGCCAAGACCGGAGTCAGAGTTGCGATCACGCTCGCCTGCACCGAGTGCAAGCGGCGGAACTATCAGACGATGAAGTCCAAGCGGAACACGCCGGACCGCGTCGAGTTCCGCAAATACTGCCGCTGGTGCGGCACGCACACCCCGCACAGGGAGACGCGCTAGCCCCATGGCCGACGCGCGCTCAGAGCGCCACCCCGCCGTTCGGGCGACCCCCGGGCAGCCGGAAGAGCGCCACGGGCACTTCCTCCAGGAGGCCTGGGGCGAGCTGAAGAAGGTCGAATGGCCCGGCCAGGCCCAGGTGATCCAGGGCACGGTCGTGGTGCTCGTCGCCTGCATCGTCGTCGGTACCTACCTCTATCTCAACGACCTCGTCTGGAAACAGGTTGTTTCCAAGTTCCTCCTAGGTCAGTAAAGGACTCGCATGTTTCGCTGGTACGTCGTCAACACCTATTCCGGCCATGAGAACAAGGTCAAGGCCAACCTGGAGCACCGCATCGAATCGATGGGGCAGCGCCAGCGTTTCCGCCGTGTCGTCGTGCCGACCGAGCAGGTGATCGACACGAAGGACGGCCAGAAGGTCCAGGTCGAGAAGCGGGTGCTCCCGGGCTACGTGCTCGTGAACATGGACCTGAACGACGACGCGTGGACGGTCGTGAAGAACACCCCCGGCGTGACCGGATTCGTCGGCGCAGGCTCCAAGCCGGTGCCGCTGTCCCAGCCCGAGGTCGACCGCATCCTCAAGACCGGCGCCAGCGCCGGCGGCGACCGCGCCCGCGCCACGATCGAGTACTCGCTCGGCGAGTCGGTCAAGGTGACGAGCGGCCCGCTCTCCGACTTCGACGGCGAGATCGTCGACGTCAACCCCGATCAGCAGAAGCTCAAGGTGCTCGTTGACATCTTCGAGCGCCAGGTTCCGGTCGAGCTCGGCTTCGACCAGGTAAAGAAGCTCGACTAAAGGACTGACATGGCGAAGAAAGTTCTCACACTGATCAAGCTGCAGATCCCCGGCGGGCAGGCCAACCCTGCGCCCCCGGTCGGCCCTGCGCTCGGCCAGCACGGCGTCAACATCATGGAGTTCTGCAAGGCCTTCAATGCGCAGACCGCGCAGGAGAACGGCCGCATCACCCCGGTCGAGATCACGGTCTACGAGGACCGGAGCTTCGACTTCATCACCAAGACGCCGCCTGCCGCCGTCCTGATCAAGGAGGCGCTGCGGCTCGACAAGGGATCGGCGGAACCGAACCGGAACAAGGTGGGCCGCCTCACGCGCGCCCAGGTTCAGTCGATCGCCGAGACGAAGATGCCGGATCTAAACGCCCGCGACCTCGAAGCAGCAATGCTCGTGATCGCCGGCACGGCCCGCTCGATGGGCGTCGAGGTGGACAAGTAATGGCAGCTCACGGCAAGCGGTACCGGCAGGCGCGCGGCACGATCGACCGCGAACAGGCGTACACGCCGGTCGAGGCGGTCCGGCTTCTCAAGGACGCGCCGGACGCCAAGTTCGACGAGACGGTCGAGGTGCATCTGAACCTCGGTCTGAACGTCCGCCACGCCGACGAGCAGCTGCGCGGGACGATGATGCTCCCGCACGGCACCGGCCGCACCCAGCGCGTCGCCGTCTTCGCCGAAGGCGATAAGGCGCGCGAGGCCGAAGAGGCCGGCGCGGACGTCGTCGGCTCGGCCGACCTCGCGAAGAGGATTGAAGAGGGCTTCACGGACTTCGACGTCGCCATCGCGACGCCGGACCAGATGGGCAACGTTGGCCGGCTCGGCCGCGTGCTCGGTCCGCGCGGACTGATGCCGAACCCGAAGACGGGCACCGTCACGTTCGACGTGGCGAAGGCCGTCAAAGACGCGAAGGCCGGCAAGCTCGAGTACCGCACCGACCGCGGCGCGAACGTGCACATCCCGATCGGCAAGAAGTCCTTCGACGAGCGTTCGCTCGTCGAGAACTACGCCGCCCTGATCGAGGAGATCGTGCGCGCGAAGCCGCAGGCATCGAAGGGGCGGTACATCAAAAAGATCACGCTCACCTCCACGATGGGCCCCGGAATCCATGTCGATCCGACACGGACGAGGGACATCGCGGACGAGCTTGATGGTGGTACACAGCAGGAGGCCGTGGAAGCTACGGCCTAGGTAACAAGCCCGTCGCCACAGACAGTTGGCAGCCGCGTCCCGGTTCACCGGGGAACGGCAGAAGTCCAGCCGAGGCGGCCTCCTGGGAACGGAAAGCACCGCTTTCTCTTTTTCACGAGCCCGCCTGTCTTTCGACAAGACACATGGCGGGCTCGACTGATCAAAGAGGAGGTGAAATGCAGAAAGAGGACAAAGAACGTGTTGTCGCCGAGTTGACGGAGAAGCTCCGCACCGCGGAGACGCTCTTCGTCGCGGACTACCGCGGCCTGACCATGCCCCAGATCGACTCCCTCCGCGGGAAGCTGATCGAGAACGGGGCGCGGCTCTCGGTCGTGAAGAACACCCTCACCCGTCGCGCGGCCCAGGCCGCCGGGGCGGATGCGCTGCTGGCGCTGCTCGAGGGCCCGTCGGCGATCGCGTTCATCGAGGCTGACGGCGACATGGTCGCCGTGGCCAAAGCACTCGCAGATTCAGCACGCGAGACGAAGGTCCTCGAGATCCGCGGTGGCGTCATGCTCGGCCGCGAGATCTCTGCATCGGACGTCGAGGAGCTCGCCAAGCTCCCGCCGCTCGATGTGCTGCGTGGCCAGGTGCTCGGCGCGATCATTGCGCCGCTCTCCGCAATCGCCGCGCTCGTGAACGCGCCCCTGCAGAACCTCTACGGGCTGATCGACGCCCGGATCGAGCAACTGCAGGAGCAGGGCGACACCTCAGGCGCGGAAGCACCGGCTGCGGCAGCAGAACCAGCTGCTGCAGAGCCGGCCGTGGCAGAGGCTGCACCCGAGGAAGCGGCGGCGGAAGAAGCGCCGGCTGCCGAGGCGGAAGCAGAGCCCGCAACCGAATCCGAACCCACTGAAGACCAGGAGGCTTGACGATGGCAGCAGTCGACACAGTCTTCGAGCAGCTCGGGAGCATGACCGTCCTTGAGCTGGTCGAATTGAAGAACAAGATCGAAGAGGAGTGGGGCATCACCGCCGCCGCTCCGGTTGCAGTCGCGGCCGCCGGTGGCGGCGGTGGCGGCGAAGCCGCGGCCGAGGAGCAGACGGCGTTCGACGTCGTCCTCACCGGTGCGGGCCAGCAGAAGATCCAGGTGATCAAGGTCGTCCGTGCCGTCACCGGCCTCGGCCTGAAGGAAGCCAAGGATCTCGTCGACTCGGCCCCGCAGAACGTCAAGGAAGGCGTGACGCAGGACGAGGCCGACACGGTCAAGGGCCAGCTCGAAGAGGCCGGCGCCTCGGTCGAGATCAAGTAGTACCTCGCTCAGCGCGCGTTTGCCGGAGGCCTGCCAGTGCGGGCCTCCGGCGTTTTCGGGTCACTCGATCTAGGGATCGGTGGCGCGAACGCGCCGGATTTGCTTGTCTCGGGCGTGGTTGTTGCCGACTGCTCCCTTGAAACTGCGAAAGGACATCACTGTGAAGCTCAAGGCACTCGCGCTGGCGCTCTTCGTCGCCGGCGCTTGCACGTCGTTCGCCGTCGCGGACAACGGGCATGGCAAGGGAAAGAAGCCGACTCCCTCGGCTGCGTCCACGACCGGCGCGACGACCACGGCGGCCTCGACGACCACCTCCGAGACCGGCGACAAGGGCAAAGGCAACGCCAAGCAGGCCGACAAAAAGGTCACGATCTGCCACAAAGCCGGCAATTCGGGCCGCTGGGTGAAGATCAGCGTCGCAAAGAACGCGGCTCCGGCCAAGCTCAAGCACGGCGACGTGGCCCCGGACGCTTCGGGCAAGTGCCCGGCCTCGACGGCTCCGACCTCGACGACCGAGGGCACGACCACCAACGCAACGACCACGCCGGCCGCCGCTACGACGACCGGCGCGACGACCCCCGTCGCCATGACGCCGTAACGCTTCCCCGAAAGGGTGATTTCCGGGGGCGCGGCGACGGTTTGCCGCGCCCCCGGCGTCTTTGTTGCTGACAAACGACTTTGCACCCAACCCCGTCGGAGGCATTACCCATGAAGCTCAAAGCACTTTTGCTCGCGTTCGCCGTCGCTGGAGTCGGCGCCTCGTTCGGCTTGACCGACACCGGCCGCAGCGACACCGGTACTTCGACGACGACGACGGGTGCGACGACCACGACCACGTCGTCCACCACCACCACCGCGTCGCAGACGACGACCACGACCTCGAACGACGGCTGTCGCAGGTTCGAGTTGAAGGGGACGCTCGCGTCCGTCACGGCCTCGTCGTTCACGGTCAACGTGACCAAGGGGAACAAAGAAGGGCAGAGCGTTGTCGGCACGACCGCGACCGTCGCGGTGACCGCCGACACCCGGGTCTCCTGGAGCGGCCGCGGCACCCTGACCGGCCCGAACCAGGGCGACAGCGTCTCGGTCAACGGCAAGCAGTGCGGCACGACCTTGACGGCTTCCAAGGTGCAGGCCCGCGGGCCCAAGCAGGATGAGGCGTCCAAGGACGCCAAGACGTCGGATTCGGGCTCGAACTCGGGCTCCGAGGGCAAGGACGGCAAGAAGAAGTAACGCGCGGATCTCCTCGAGCGTCTGACCCGTCTGGGCGGTTTTGGCCTAGCCATTTGGCCTAAGGCAAGCCGTTCCGGCGGTGTCAGACGCCAGGTTCCCCCTGCCTAGGGCGTTTTGCTACCTTCCTCTAGTTGGCCCAACGGGTCCCTCGCCGCATGTTTGCGGCTGGAGGGACACCTCCGCTACTGTGGAGGGTTGCGTCGACGTCCGCACACGCCCTAATTCGCACGCCTTTTTGCACCTCTTTTATATCTCTGCTTCGCCCTCAGCTCATAGCCAGTAAGGGAGGCTGTTCTACTTGGCCAAGACGGTCACAGCGCCTCGCGCGCGTCATTCCTTTTCCCGCCTCAAGCACGTCCTCGACCTTCCGAACCTGATCGACATCCAGCGGGAGTCGTTCGATTGGTTCCTCAACGACGGTCTCCGGGAGACCATCGACGATATTTCCCCGATCCAGGACTACACCGGAACGCTCGCCGTCGAGTTCGGCGAGTACCGCTTCGGTGAGCCGCAGTTCTCCATCCAGGAGTGCCGCGAGAAGGATCTGACCTACCAGGCGCCGCTCTCGATGACGGTCCGCTTCGTGAACACGGAGACGGGCGAGATCCGCGAGCAGACGGTGTTCATGGGTGACTTCCCGATGATGACGGAGTGGGGGACATTCATCATCAACGGCACCGAGCGCGTAATCGTTACGCTGCTCGTGCGCTCGCCGGGCGCCTACCTGATGGAGCCGAAGGACGCGACGAAGCAGGTCTTCACCGCGAACCTGATGCCGAGCCGCGGCTCGTGGCTCGAGCTCGAGATCGACAAGAAGGGCGTCGTCTACGCCCGCATCGACCGTAAGCGCAAGCTGCCGATCACCACGCTGCTGCGCGCGCTGCCGGCGGAAGACCCCACCACGGGCTTCAAGCTGGACACGTCGACGAACGAAGCGATCCTCAAGCTGTTCAACAACTCGCACTTCATCGAGAAGACCCTCGAGAAGGACGCGACGACGCGCGAGGAAGAGGCGCTGATCGAGGTCTTCAAGAAGCAGCGCCCGGGCGAGCCGCCGACGCTCGACAACGCCCGCAACCTGCTCAAGTCGCTCTTCTTCGACGCCAAGCGCTACGACCTGACGAAGGTCGGTCGCTACAAGCTGAACCAGCGCCTCGGCGTCGATGTGCCGGACGAGACCCGTGTCCTGACGACTCAGGACATCCTCGCGCTCGTCCAGAAGCTCGTCGCGATGCCGCACATGATCGGCCTGAACGACGAGTCGAAGGACTACGCGGCCGACGGCATCTCGATGAACCGCGACCCGATCCGCGCGGAGCTCGACGAGTACGAGCACTTCGGCAACCGTCGCCTCCGCACCACGGGCGAGCTGATCCAGGAGGCGTTCCGCGTCGGTCTCTACCGCATGGAGCGCGTCGTCCGCGAGCGCATGACGACGGAAGACGTCGACACGATTACGCCGCAGACGATCATCAACATCCGTCCGGTTGTCGCCGCGCTGAAGGAGTTCTTCGGCTCGTCGCAGTTGTCGCAGTTCATGCAGCAGACGAACTCGCTCGACGGGCTGACTCATAGAAGGCGTCTCAGCGCACTTGGTGCAGGCGGCCTGACCCGCGAGCGCGCCCCGATCGAAGTGCGCGACGTGCACCCGACGCACTACGGCCGCATGTGCCCGATCGAGACGCCTGAAGGCCCGAACATCGGCCTGATCGGCTCGCTCGCGTCGATGGCGACCGTCTCGCAGTTCGGCTTCATCCAGACGCCGTACCGCAAGGTCGTCAATGGCAAGGTGACCGACGACATCACGTACCTCGACGCAGCCGAGGAAGCGCAGTGGACGATCGCGCAGGCCTCGGAGGCCGTCGACAAGAACGGCAAGTTCGAGCACGACCAGGTCCTCTGCCGCTCTCCGCTCGGCGAGGCCGTGATCGCGGCCGCCAAGGACATCGACTTCATGGACGTCGCCCCGGCGCAGATCGTGTCGATCGCGACCGCCATGATCCCGTTCCTCGAGCACAACGACGCAAACCGCGCGCTCATGGGCGCCAACATGCAGAGGCAGGCAGTGCCGCTGATGATCCCGCAGGCGCCGCTCGTCGGCACCGGCGTCGAGCATCGCGCCGCGGTCGACTCGGGTGACGTCGTCGTCGCGAAGAACGCCGGCACCGTGATCGAGCTCGACGCAACGCATGTCGTGGTCGAAGGCCGCGGCACGCGCGACGAGTACGACCTGACGAAGTTCATGCGCTCGAACCAGGGGACGCTGATCCACCACCGGCCGATCGTGCGCCAGGGCGACAAGGTCGCCGCGGGCGCAGTGCTGGCGGACGGCTCCTCGACCGACCACGGCGAGCTCGCACTCGGTGCGAACCTGCTCGTCGCGTTCATGCCGTTCGAGGGCTACAACTTCGAGGACGCGATCGTGCTCTCCGAGCGGCTCGTCAAGGACGAGGTGCTCACCTCGATCCACATCCATGAGTACGAGATCGACGCCCGCTCGACCAAGCTGGGCGACGAGGAGATCACGCGCGACATCCCGAACCGCTCGGAAGAGTCGCTCCGCAACCTCGACGACCGCGGCATCGTCCGCGTCGGCGCCGAGGTCGGCTCGGGCGACCTGCTCGTCGGCAAGGTCACGCCGAAGGGCGAGACCGAGCTCACGGCCGAGGAGAAGCTGATCCGCGCCATCTTCAAGGAGAAGGCACGCGAGGTCCGCGACACGTCACTGAAGGTCCCGCACGGTGAAGGTGGCGTTGTCATCGACGTCAAGACCTTCTCCCGCGAGAACGGCGACGACCTCAGCCCGGGCGTGAACGAGCTCGTCCGCGTCTACGTCGCGAAGAAGCGCAAGATCTCCGAGGGCGACAAGCTCGCCGGACGCCACGGCAACAAGGGCGTCATCTCGAAGATCGTCGCCGAGGCCGACATGCCGTTCCTCGAGGACGGCCGCCCGGTCGACATCCTGCTGAACCCGCTCGGCGTTCCGAGCCGCATGAACATCGGCCAGATCCTCGAGACGCACCTCGGCTGGTCCGCAGCGCACGGCGTGTTCGCCGACGACGATGTCCTCCCGATGGAGGGCAACGCCGGCCGCGTGATCAACGCCCCGAAGCCGACCCCGATCGCAACGCCCGTCTTCGACGGCGCAACGGTCGCGGACGTCGACAAGGCGCTCGTCGACTGGGTGTCACAGAACCCGGACAGCCCGATCCACTTCGACATCGACTCGAAGGCCGTCGCGGGCCGCCAGGCCTCCGGCAAGGTGAGGCTCTTCAGCGGCCGCACCGGCGAGCCCTTCGAGCAGACGATCACGGTCGGCTACATGTACATCCTGAAGCTGCTCCACCTGGTCGACGACAAGATCCACGCTCGTTCGACCGGCCCGTATTCGCTCGTCACCCAGCAGCCGCTCGGTGGTAAAGCCCAGTTCGGCGGCCAGCGGTTCGGCGAGATGGAGGTGTGGGCGCTCGAGGCATACGGCGCCGCGTACACGCTGCAGGAAATGCTGACCATCAAGTCCGACGACACCGTCGGGCGCGTCAAGGCCTACGAGGCGATCGTCAAGGGCGAGAACATCGCCGAGCCGTCGATCCCCGAGTCGTTCAAGGTCCTCTTGAAGGAGATGCAGTCGCTGGCGCTCGACGTCGGTGTCATCTCGGAGGACGGCGGCGAGGTCGAGGTCCGCGAGGAAGACGACGAGCTGCTTCGTGCGGCAGAGGAACTCGGCATTGATCTTTCTCCTGGGTCACTCAGGGCGGCTGCCCGCAGGGAGCCGGGAGAGAGGTCGATGCCGAGCTCTTCCGCAGCGCGGAGCAGCTCGTCGTCCTCCTCGCGAACCTCGACCTCACGGCCCTCTTCCGACTCGACGCGGACGTCGAGCGCGAGGGACTGCATCTCCTTCAGCAGCACCTTGAAGGACTCGGGGATCGACGGCTCGGCGATGTTCTCGCCCTTGACGATCGCCTCGTACGCCTTCACACGCCCGACGGTGTCGTCGGACTTGATCGTGAGCATCTCCTGCAGCGTGTAGGCGGCGCCGTACGCCTCGAGCGCCCACACCTCCATCTCGCCGAAGCGCTGGCCGCCGAACTGGGCCTTGCCGCCCAGAGGCTGCTGCGTGACGAGCGAGTAGGGGCCCGTCGAGCGAGCGTGGATCTTGTCGTCGACGAGGTGGAGCAGCTTGAGGATGTACATGTAGCCGACCGTGATCTCCTGCTCGAA
>JANMWB010000133.1:0-2349 GCA_031393705.1 Thermoleophilia bacterium
GAGAAGCTGCTCAAGGTGACGACGCGCGCGGATCTCGAGCGAGTCGCGGCTTGGCAGTAGAGGCCGTCGTCTTCGACGTCGGCGAGACGCTCGTCGACGAGACGATGATGTGGACGCGCGCTGCCGCGAACGCCGGCGTGACGCCGTTCACGCTGATGGGCGTGCTGGGCGCGACGATCGAGCGCGGGATTCATCACAACGAGACGTGGGGCATCCTCGGCGTCGAGCATCCGGAGGGGACATGGGCCGACGACGATTGGTACCCGGACGCGGTCCCGTGCATCGATCGCTTGCGTGACGCGGGTTACCGCGTGTGCGCAGTCGGCAATACGCCGCAGTTCATCGAGGAGCACGTCGGCGTTCACGTCGAGGTGCTCGGCTCGTCGGAGCGGTGGCAGATCTGGAAGCCGGATCCGCGGTTCTTCGCGCGCGTCGTCGAGGCGGTGGGCGTCGCGCCTGCGAAGATCGCCTATGTGGGCGACCGCGTGGACAACGACGTCGGCCCGGCGCTCGCCGCCGGGATGGTCGGCGTGCACATCAAGCGTGGGCCGTGGGGTTACCTGCAGGCGCCGCCGGCGGCGGCGATCACGATCGATTCGCTCGACGAGTTGCCGGGGGTGTTGCAGTGAACTTTCGCGTCGGGATCGGGGTGGACGCCCACAAGCTCGAGCGCGGTGTGCCGCTGATCCTCGGCGGCGTGCGCTTCGACTTCGACCGTGGGCTCTCCGGCCACTCCGACGGCGACGTGCTTGCGCACGCGCTCGTCGATGCGGTGCTTGGCGCTGCCGGTCTCGGTGACATCGGCGCGCTCTTCCCGTCGGGCGACGAGCGCTACCGCGGGGCGGACAGCCTCGACCTGTTGCGTGACGCCTACCGGCAGGTGACGGAGGCGGGCTGGACGCTCGTCAACGCCGACTGCGTGCTGATCGGCCAGGAACCGAAGATCGCGAGCCGCCGCGACGAGATGCGGCAGCGTCTCTCGGAGGCGTGCGGTGGCGGCGAGGTCAACGTGCGCGCGACGACGATGGATCACATGGGCTTCACCGGCCGCGGCGAGGGCCTTGCCGCGCACGCAGTCGCGCTCCTTCAACGCGTGTGATGGAGGTCGTGCGGTACGACGACCGGCCCGACCTGCGCGAGCGTCGTCGTGACGAGCTGAATGAGTTCCCCGAGTACATGAACCACAACGCGATGGGCTGGAAGTACTGGGGCCGCCTCTACACCGACTTTCCGGCGTTCCAACTCGCGGTCGCCGACGGCGACGAACTGATTGGCGAGGTTCACGCGCTGCCGGTGCCCGTCGAGGGTGACGAGCTGCCGTCGGGTTGGGACGAGGCGTTCGAGCGCGGAATGGACGCAGGCGGTGGCAACGTCGCTTCGCTGCTTGCGATCAGCGTCAAGCCGGAGGCACGCGGGAAAGGCGTGCCCGCTCTGCTGATCGAAGCTGTACGCACCGCGGCGCGCGAGGCGGGCCTCGAAAGCGTGATCGCGCCGGTGCGCCCGACGCTCAAGGATCGCTACCCGCTGATCCCGATTGAGCGCTACGTCGAGTGGCGGCGCGAGGACGGCTCGCACTTCGACCCGTGGATCCGCACGCACGAACGACTCGATGGCGTGATCGTCGGCCCGTGCCGCGACTCGATGCTGATCCAGGCGCCGGTCACCGACTGGCAGGAGTGGACGGGCATGCAGTTTCCCGAGGACGGTGTGTACATCGTCCCCGGCATGCTCGCACCGCTCGAGGTGCACGAGGGCCTCGGCACGCACGTCGAGCCGAACGTCTGGATGCGGCACTCCGTCTAGGCGGGCAGCGACGCGACGCCGTCGCTGAGCACGACGAGCCCGTCGTGCTCGAGCGAGGCGAGCGCGTCGCCATCGGACGGCTGCTCGCCGGCCGAGACCGCGCGCAGCGCGTTTGCGCGGCGCTGGCGGAACGAGCCTTCGAACGTCGACTGCTTGCGGAGCGGTTCGTAGCGCTGTCCGCGCGACGGACAGTCCGCTGCAAGCGGGCAGGCGCCGCAGCGCGGGATGCGCGCAAGACAGATCGTCGCCCCGAGGTCGAAGAGCGCCTGCGTGCAGGAACCGTCAAACTGCTCGCCGGTGCGCTCCTGAATGCGGCGGACGTTCACGTCGATCGGTAGCACGTCGCGCCCGAAGGCAAAGTTGCCGACGGCGCCGGCGGTGTAGGGGCCGACGCCCGGAAGCTCGGTCAAGTCGTCGGGCCAACCATGCTCCGCGACGTATTGCGCGGCGCGGTGCAGATTCAGCGCGCGGCGGTTGTAACCGAGCCCCTGCCACTCGACGATCACGTCGCCTGCTGAAGCGGCCGCGAGCACCTCGACGGTCGGC
>JANMWB010000137.1:0-2291 GCA_031393705.1 Thermoleophilia bacterium
GGCCGCATCCCACGCGGCACGTTGGTGCGCGTAGAGCTGCGGCACCCCGATCGCGTCGCGAACGCGCGGGTCGAGGCCCTCCGGCAGCGGCGCAAAGCGCGCTTCGCGTTCGGGCTCGGTTGTGAGATGCGCGACCTCCTCACCCTGAAGCAGGCCTTCCCAACGCAGGACGTCGACGCTCATCTCTCCGATGCTAGCCTCGGCCTACCGGGGTGCCCACGGGTCGAAAAGCAACTCAGGGCTGAGATCACACCCGCCGAACCTGATCCGGTTAGGACCGGCGAAGGGAGTTAGCCAGCTGATGGTTTCACGCGTATTGACGATTGCCGGCTCCGACAGTGGGGGCGGCGCCGGCATCCAGGCCGACCTGAAGGCGTTCGCGGCCGCGGGCGCGCACGGGATGTCGGCAGTTGTCGCGCTGACCGCCCAGAACACGGTCGGCGTGGCGGCGGTGCACGAGGTGCCGCCCGCGTTCGTGACTGCGCAGCTGGAGACGGTGTTCTCCGACCTGGGCGTCGACGCCGCGAAGACGGGGATGCTCTTCTCGCGCCGCGTGATCGAAGCCGTCGCGGACTTCCTCGAGGAGCACCGGGTGCCACTCGTGGTCGATCCGGTGCTCGTGGCGTCCTCCGGCGCGCAGCTGCTCGAAGACGACGCAGTCGAAGCGCTCGTGGCGCGGCTCTTTCCGCTGGCGACCGTCGTCACGCCGAATCTCCCCGAGGCCCGAGCGCTGTGTGTCGCATTGGGCTCTCGTGCCGAGCTCGCCGAGCGCATGGTTGAGCTCGGCGCGCCTGCCGCGATCGTCACCGGCGGACACGGCGATCCGGTCGACCATCTCTTCGACGGGACGCGCCATGTCGAGATCGCCGTCGAACGGCTCGACGTGGCGGCGACGCACGGTGCGGGGTGCACGCATTCCGCGACGCTCGCTGCGTTGCTTGCACGCGGGCTCTCGCTCGAAGCTGCGGCGCGCGGCGCGGCACGCGCTGCGACGGATGCAGTACGGCACGGATTGGTCGAGCTCGGCGCGGGCGATGGCCCCGTCGACGTCCTCAACGTGAAAGGAAGAACGTGAAAGCAGGAGATTCGCTGCGGCGGCTGCGCGAGACGAAGCCGCTCGTCCACCAGATCACGAACTACGTCGTGATGAACGAGACGGCGAACGCGACCCTCGCGCTCGGCGCGCTTCCCGTGATGGCGCATGCGCGGGAGGAAGTCGAGCAGATGGCGGCGATTGCCGGTGCGCTCGTCCTCAACATCGGCACCCTCTCACCAGAGTGGGTCGAAGCGATGCTGCTCGCGGGCCGCGTCGCGAACGAGCACGGCATTCCGATCGTGCTGGACCCGGTCGGTGCGGGTGCGACGACGTATCGCACGGAGACCGCGAAGCGGATCCTCGATGAGATCGATGTCACCGTGCTGCGCGGCAACGCCGGCGAGGTTGCAACGCTCGTCGGCGTCGACGCGGAGGTGCGCGGTGTCGAGTCGATCGCAACCGGCGGCGACCCCGCGGATCTCGCACGGCAAGCGGGGCGGCAACTGGGCCTGGTTGCGTCCGTGACCGGCGCGGTCGACCACGTCTCCGACGGCGAGACCGTGATTGCGATCGCAAACGGCCACCCGCTGATGGCTGCGATCACGGGCACGGGCTGCATGTCGAGCGCGCTCACCGGTTGCTTCCTCGCGGTCAACCGCGACGCACCGCTCGCCGCCGCGGCCGAGGCGCTCGTCGCGTTCGGCGTCGCGGGGGAGGGCGCTGCTGCCGGCGCGAAGGGGCCCGGCTCGTTCCACGTCGCGCTGTACGACGAGCTGGCCGCACTCGATCCGAACACACTCGACGCGCGAGCCCGCATCTCGTGAAGGTGCACGCGATTGTCACCGACTTGGCTGCCGCCCAGCGGGCGGTCGCGGCAGGAGCGACGGTTGTGCAACTGCGCCTGAAAGCGCCCACCGCCGAGATCGTGGCGCACGGCCGGGGCTTCCGCGAGCTGCGCGCGACGTTCGTCGTCAACGACGACGTGGAAGCAGCGATCGCGCTCGGCGCCGACAGCGTGCATCTCGGCCAGAGCGACGTGGGTGCGGGCACAGCGCGCGCGGCAGGGCTTCTGCTCGGACGTTCTGCGTCGAGTCTCGAGCAGGCACTCGCCGCCGACGCGGACTACCTCGGCGTCGGTCCGATCTGGGAGACGCCGTCGAAGCAGGACGCCGACCCCGCAATCGGGCTGGACGGTTTGCGCGAGATCTGCGCCGCGATCGACATTCCCGTCGTCGCGATCGGCGGCATCGACGCG
>JANMWB010000150.1:0-9665 GCA_031393705.1 Thermoleophilia bacterium
AACTCGCGGCGCTCGACGCGCACCGGCAGGCGCCGAAGGTCGTCGTCGACCTGCGGCGCCACCACCGTCACCTTCGCTTCGCAGTCGAGCAGACCGTGCACCTTCTCCGTCGCCACACGGCCACCGCCGACGACGAGGCAATCCTTACCCCGCAGGTCGAGGCACGCCATGTAGTGACGGACGTCGTTCATGTCGCCAGGCTCGTGAGTCGCGCGCCGTTTTGGTCGAGGCGCACCGACGCCTCTACCCCACCCGCTTCGATCGTGATCGTGAACGCGCCCGGCGCGACCGCGGCGAACTTCACCGCGTTGATCCGCTGGCCGTTCAGCGCTTGCAGAGCCTTCGATACCTCGCGCGCGCTCTGCGATCGATCGCGTCCGCGAGGCAGCCGCCGCAAGGTCGACAGCGCGGCCTGCTCGCCGCCCGGTCCGTAGTAGGCACGGACACGCCCCGTCTGCAGGCCGAGCTCCAGCACCGACTCGAGCAGGTCGGTTGACGCTTCGCCAACCTCGCCGTCGCCGACGTCCGAGACGAGCTCTGCCAGGCGCGCGCGCATTTCGTCGTTCTGCGCCATCGACAAAACGGTCTGCGCTTCCGCCAACGCAACTTCGCGCGCCTCACCTTTGAGGGCGAGGCTACTCACTGTCGTCCCCGATCAGGGCGCGCAACTCGTGCTCGAGCCCGCCCGTCTCGATTGCGCAGTGGATGCCGCACTCCTTCGGCGCGCCCGACTCCCACCACCAGCGTCCGGCACGCAGGTCCTCGCCCTTCTCCGTCGGGCGTGTGCACGGAGCGCAGCCGATCGAGGTGTAGCCCTTGTCGTAGAGCGAGTTGTACGGCAGCTCGTGCTGGCGCACGTAGTCCCAGACGTCTTCCTCCGACCACTCGGCAAGCGGGTTGAACTTCACGATCGCGCCGTGATCGTGGTCGATCTCGACCTTGCGGATGTCGCTGCGCGTCGCCCACTGGTCGCGGCGCAGGCCGGTGATCCACGCGTCAAGCCCGGCGAGGTGCTGCTGCAGCGGCAGGACCTTGCGCACCTGGCAGCAGAGCAACCGGTTCTCGACGCTCTTGTAGAAGAGGTTCGGTCCGTGCTTCTTGACCATCGCGTTGACAGGCGCAGCCTTCGGCGAGAGCAGGTCGAGCTGCAGCTTCGGGTAGCGCTCATACATCTGCTCGATCAGCTCGAACGTCTCGCTCGGGAGACGGCCGGTGTCGACGCTGAACATCCGGATGTTCGGATCGATCTGGTACGCCATGTGCAGCAGCACGGCGCCGTCGGTCTGGAATGCGGTCGAGATCGAGAGCGACGGCGAGAAGCGCTCGATCGCCCACTCGATCACGACCTCTGGCTCCTCCCCTTCGAACTCGACGGCGAGCTCCCCCGCCTCCAGGTCATCGAGAACGTCCACGCTCATGCCACTTCCTCCTTCGTCGGCCTGGCCGGGGCGGGCTCGCGTCCTGCGAGGCGCCCGAGGTCTTCGTCTGTCGTGCGGTCGGCAAACTCGCGGAAGGTCTCGCCTTCGGCCCGTTGCGCAACCCAGCCCCCGACCAGGCCGACGACCGCGTCGTCGAGCTCGTCGGTCGGCACGCGCTTGAACACAGCGCGCGCGATCGCGGCGGGACGGTCGAGGCTGCCGCGCAGGTAGATGTCATATGCCTGCCGGCGCTTGCCGTCCTCGTCACGCACGGTCGTGCCCTGAAAACCGATCTCGCCGACCCAGTGGTGCGCGCACGCGTGCGGGCAGCCGTCGAGGTTCATGCGCAGCCCGTCGGCGTCCTTGCCGAAGCGCTCTTCGAGCAGCTGCACGAGACCGTCCATGCGCGACTTTGTCTCGGTGACGGAGAAGTTGCAGTGCGGCTCGCCGGTGCATGCGACCGCGTCGCCGCGCAACGTGCCCGCGTCGAGCGGCAGGCCGATCTCGACGAGCTTGGCCGTCACCTCGTCGAGACGGTCGGCCGCGACGTCCGTGAGCACGAAGTTCTGCTGGCGCGTGAGGCGCACGTCGCCGCCGAGGCTCGCGGCGAGGTCGGCGAGCGCGATCATCTGATCGCCGGTAACGAGTCCGAGGTGCACCGGCACGCCAACGTAGTGACGCCCGTCGGATTGGTCGTGCACGCCGAGGTGGTTGCTGGCGGGCGGCAGGTGCGGCAGGGTGAAGTCTTCGAAGGTGCGACCGAGGCGCTGCTCAACCAGCGCGCGCATGCCTTCCGGGCCGATGTCGTCGATCATGAACTTGAGGCGCGACTTGACGCGCGAGACGCGGTAGCGCAGGTCTTCGCGCCACTCGTCGAGGATCGCAGTGAGCAACGACATGGCCTCTTCCTTGGCGACCCAGATCCCGAGGTCTTTCGCGATCCGCGGCACCGACGAGAGACCGCCGCCGACGAGCACACCGAAGCCCTCACGCCCGTTCTTGATCGCCCCGATCAGCGCGATGCAGTTGATCTCGGGCGCCGAGCACGCGTCGGGGCACGTGGTGATCGCAATCTTCAGCTTGCGCGGCAGGTCGGAGTAGTCCGGGTTGCCGTAGAAGAACTCGGCCGCTTCGTCGAGCAGCGGCGTCGGGTCGAATAGCTCGTCGTGTGCGAGGCCGCCGAGCGGGCAGCCCGTGATGTTGCGCACCGTGTCGCCGCACGCACCCGCCGAGGTCAGGCCGACGCGGTGCATGCGCTCGAACACATCCGGCAGCGAAGCGAGCGTGATGTAGTGCAGCTGCACGTTCTGGCGCGTGCTGAGCTCGCCCGATCCCTGCCCGTGCACATTCGAGATCTCGCCGATCACCCGGAGGTGCTCAGGCGATGTGATCCCACCCGGGATCTTCACGCGCAGCATGAAGGTCCCGATCTTCGGCTTGTCGTGGTAGAGGCCCCACCACTTCAGCCGGACGATGTCCTCCTCGTCGACCTGCTCGTAGCCCTGCGCGATCAGCGCAGGCAGCTCGTCGAGGATGCCGAGCGGGCTCTTGTCGTGCTTCAGCCTCTCGACCGAATTGCGCTTGAGGACGAGTTCGAGGGTAGGGGCTTCTTTGGCTTGGGCCATTGCGGTTCGCTGCGTGAAAAGGGAAGAGGACGCAGCCCGCTAGCCGGCAATCAGCCGGGGCGGGCAACACATCAGAATCGGAGCAAGAACGCTCAAGGCGCTGAGACTACCTGCAACACTTCAAAAAGTAAAGTGACGATTTTTCAACAAAGGGAGCGAGGCGACAACCGAGCCGCAGATCACTTGACAGTGTGAAGTGAGACATCGAGCGTCCCGTCCGGGCGCCGGCGCAGGCGAAGCGGCCAGACGTTGCCGCTGCTCGAGGTCAGCTCGAGGTCGACGGGCTCGTAGCTGCCGCCGATCACGCGCCGGGCCGCGAGCAACTCTTCATGGCGGGCGAGCGCTGCGCGAACAGCCGGCACCACGTCACGCGCTTCGAACGGCTTGGTCAGATACGAGAACACGCCGGCGCCGATCGCTCTCGTCACGAGCTCGGCGTCCGCGTACGCGGTCAGCATCACGATCGGCATCGGCCGTTCGGCGTAGACGCGGCGTGCCGCCTCGATCCCGTCGAGGTTTGGCATCTTGATGTCGAAGAGCCCGACATCTGCGTTCGTCGTCCGGGCGAGCTCGACCGCCTCGAGACCGTCACGCGCCTCCCCGACCACATCCATGCCGTTCTCCTCGAGCAGCTGCTTGAGATCGAGGCGGATGATCGTCTCGTCTTCGGCAATCAGGACGCGCAGCCGATCCTCGAACATGACGGCCTCCCTTCTAATGCTTTATCTTTTGAAGTCTCATGCCGCAGATTCGTATTCCGCCGGTGCTCCGGCCCGAGGCCGGTGGCAACCGGACGGTCGATGTCGAAGCGACGACCGTGCGGGAAGCGCTCGACCAGCTGGTCACGCAGTTCCCGTCACTGAAGAGTCGCGTGCTCGAAGGCGACGGCGTGCCCAGCTTCTTGAACGTGTTCGTCGACGGCGACGACGTCCGGCTCCTCGGAGGTTTGGATACGGACGTCGCCGCGTCATCGACGATCTTGCTCCTCCCCGCCGTCGCCGGCGGGTAGTGGCGGGAGGGAGCGGCCCCCAATCGGTCCGCTCCCTCCACCACTTTTGTCAGATGGTTGGTCGGCAATGTGAGTGCCGATCGACCATCTAAACCTCCGCGGCGGTTGCGTGAACCGCGATCGGTTCGTGCGGATGCGAATGCGTCCCACCGAGATGACTGTGCGTGTCGGTGCCGTAGCCGCCGGGAACCGGGATGTAGAACTCGGGATAGCCCCACATGCCGTGTTCGGAGACGTCGAGGCCTGCGGTCTCGACGTGATCCTCGACGCGGATGCCCCAGATCTTGTGCATCACATAGAGCGCCCCGAACGAGGTGCCGAACCCGAAGACACCGACGGCACCAAGGCCGAGGGCCTGGATGCCGAGCTGGTGGAACGAGCCGGTGTACACGAGGCCGCCGGTGCCGGTGTTCAGGTTCTTCGCCAGGATCGGGACGGCGAAGATGCCGGTCGCGAGCGTGCCCCAGATCCCGGAGAAGCCGTGCACCGCGACAGCGCCGATCGGATCGTCGATGCCGATCGACTCGACCCAGATCACGCCGAAGACGGCGATGAAGCCGGAGCCGACGCCGATCAGGATCGCAGCCCACGGAGCAACGAAGCCCGATGCGGCGGTGATCGCGACCAGCGCGCCGAGCGCGCCGTTCAGCATCATCGAGATGTCGGGCTTGCCCATCTTCACCCACGCGACGCAGATGCCGGTGACGGCGCCTGCGGCCGCGGCGATGTTCGTCGTCGTCGCGACGTAGGCGAAGAAGCCGAAGCCGCCGAAGTCGACCGACAGGGTCGAGCCAGGGTTGAACCCGAACCAGCCGAACCAGAGGATCAACGTGCCGAGCACCGCGTAAGGGATGTTGTGACCCGGGATCGGGTTGGCGCGTCCGTCGGTGCCGAACTTGCCGATCCGCGGCCCGAGGATCAACGCCCCTGCGAGCCCCGCGAGCGCGCCCTGGTAGTGGACGACGGTCGAGCCGGCGAAGTCCTGCATTCCCTTCGCAAACAACCAACCCTTCGGCGACCAGATCCAATGCGAAACGATCGAGTAGCTGATCGTGAACCAGATCCCGAACGCGAAATAGACCCACAGCTTCGCGCGCTCCGCCATCGCACCCCAGACGATCGCCAACGAGACACCTGCGAAGACGACCTCGAAGAGGTAGCCAGCTCCGCCCGGGATCTCCGCAAACCAGTCGAACGGGGCCTTACCAACCGACGTCAACTCACCGACCGACGGGAAGAACCCCGCCGTACCGATGATCTGGTTGCCGTCACCGAACGCCAGCCCGAAGCCGACCGCCCAGTAGACGAGCGAACACAAAGCGAAGATCAGGACGTTCTTGCCGGCGATGTGACCGGCGTTCTTCATGCGGGTTAGCCCGGCTTCCAGGAACGCAAAGCCCGCCTGCATGAACATCACGAGCACCGCGGTGATGACGACCCAGATGGTCGACGCGGCGATCAACAAATCACTGTTCTTAGGCACCGACTTCCACCCCTTCCTCGAACTGCTGTCCCGTCCGGTGGTGGACGACGTTGTTGACCGGCGACGTCCAGACGAGGCCATCACCCGATTCGTGCCCGGTGCGCGCGGCGTCGACGATCGCGTCGACGACGAGCGTGGCGATGCGGTCCTCGACGACGAAGATCAGCATCGCCTTCGGCAGAAAGCGCGACTCGAAGACGCGCCCGCGGTATTCGTGCGTGATACCGCGCTGGCGGCCGTGACCGACCGCCTCGATCACTGTCACCCCCACGTGGCCCGTCGCCTCCTCGACAGCATCGATGACCGTCTCAACTCGGTCTCGAATCACCATCGCCTCAACTTTCACCATCGCTCCTCCTCCGTTTGCGCACAAAAAAAGAGGCCTCGGGTGCACCCTTAAGGTGCTCCCGAGGCCTCGATGCCTCCGCCAAGTCGCCGCCTGTGGCGACCGGACAAGTCCGATACTACACAAACTGAAGTGCGATTTGTGAACGGGGCCGTCACGAGGTAGAATCGCCTCAATGCATGCCGCGACCATGAAGCCGATTTGTTCGCTCATGGGCATCGCTTGCTCTCAACTCGCCTGACCGGACGCACCCGTCCTTCCCGGTTAGGTTCCAGACAAAGGACGGAGGCCAGCTGAGATGAGCGCGTACTCACTGCGCTGCCGCGTCTGCGAAGAAGTCACGGTTGCCGAGCCGCTCGACGCCTGCCGCCGCTGCGACGGGCCGACGGACATGCTCTACGACTGGGCCCGGATCGAGCGCGAGGTCACGCGTGCGGCGGTCGCCGCAGGCCCCGCGTCGCTCTGGCGCTACCACGACCTCCTGCCCGCGGGCGCCCGGGTCGACTTCGGCGCCGGCTGGACGCCGCTCGTCCGCTCCGACCTGCTTTCCGATGCGCTCGGCATCGACCTCCACCTGAAGCTCGAGGGCGAGAACCCGACCCAGTCGTACAAGGACCGCGTAGCGACGATCGCTGCGTCGGCAGCGCTCGACCACGGCGTGACGACACTGTGCTGCTCATCGACGGGCAATCTCGCCGACGCCGTCGCAGCCGCTGCGGCCGCGACCGGGCTCGAAGCGATCGTGCTCGCGCCCGTTGGCGGCGAGTCGGCCGCCGTCGCCGCGCGCCACCCCGGAGCGCGCGTCTTCGCCGTCAACGGCACCTACGACGACTGCCGCCGCCTCGAGCTCGAGCTCGGGCTGCTCTTTCCGTGGGGCTTCGTCAGCGGCAACCTCCACCCGTACGCGAGCGAGGGCGCGAAGACGATCTCGTTCGAAATCGCGGAGCAACTCGACTGGGAGCTGCCGGATGCAGTGATCTGCCCCGCAGCAAGCGGGACGCTCTTCGCGAAGCTTGCGCAGGGCTTCGCCGAGGTGACGCGCGCTGGGCTGGCGGCGGAGCCGGTGCCGCGGATGTTCGCGGGCCAGGCCCTCGGCTCGAGCCCGATCGCCGACGCGTTCGCCGACGATCGTCGGATCTCGCGCGTCGAGGCATCCACGCTCTTCGCCTCGCTCGCGGTTGGCGACCCCTCGCACGGCGATCTTGCGCTCGGCGCTGCACGTGCGACAGGCGGCGCGATCATCGCAGTGGCCGAACAGGAAATCGTGCGGCACACCGCGCTGCTCTCCGAGAGCACCGGCGTCGCGCCCGACTACTCCGGCGGCGCTGCCCTCGGCGCGCTCGTCGAGGCGATCCGCCGAGGCGACGTTCGCCCTGGCTCTCGTGTCGTGCTCGTCGTCACGGGTGCGCGCCCGTCGGTGACCGAGGGCTCGTCCCGCGTGACGACGGTCGAGCCCGATGCAGATGCTGTCCTGACGGCCCTGGGCCTGCACTCGTAGCCTGTCGGCATGACTGATTCCGCTGAGCCGCTGCGCCGCGACGTGCGCCTGCTCGGGACGATTCTTGGCACGGTGCTCGTCGAGCAGGAAGGGCCCTGGCTGCTCGAGCTCGTCGAGCAGATCCGCCGCGACGCGCGTTCTGCCCGCCGCGACGGCGCGGTGGTCGCCGTCGACCCTGCACTCGGCGCGCGCGAGCAGGCGCTCGTGCTGCGCGCGTTCGGGCTCTACTTTCAGCTCGCGAACCTCGCCGAGCAGCACCACCGGTTGCGGCGGCGCCGCGAGGACGCGCACGACGGTCGCGTCTCGCGCGAGTCGCTCGAAGGGGCGTTCCAGCAGCTCGGCGACCACCTCGACGAGCGCGCGCACGGCACGGAGATCCGGCTTGTGCTGACGGCGCACCCGACGGAAGCGACGCGACGCACGATCCTGCTCGGCCACATTCGCGTCTCGGCGCAGTTGCGCCTGCTCGACGACCCACGGCTCTCCCCCGTCGAGCAACTCGAGGCGCAGGAGCGGATCGCCGAGGAGGTAACGCTGCTCTGGCAGACGGACGAGGTGCGCCACGACCGGTTGCGCATCTCGGACGAGATCCGCCACGGCCTGTGGTTCTTCGAGCACAGTTTGATGTCCGCTGCGACCGATCTCCTGAAGGAGTGGCGCGACAAAGTCCCCGGCTCGCCGCCGCCTGTTGTGTTCGGCTCCTGGATCGGCGGCGACATGGACGGCAACCCGGCGGCGGGCCCGGCGTCGATCCGGGAAGCCCTCGAGCGCGCGCGGGCGGTCGCACTCGACCGTTACCGGACCGAGGTGCGCGCGCTCGCCGTCGAGCTCGCCTCCGCACGCTCTCTCGTCACCATCTCGGAGGAGCTCGAGGCGTCGCTCACGCGTGACGAGGCGGAACTGCCGTACTACGCGGAGGAGATCGGAGCGCGGAACGAGCTCGAGCCGTACCGCCGGAAGCTGTCGTTCATGTGGTGGCGCCTCGGCAACGAGGGCTATGCCGATGCGGGCGCGCTGCTCACCGACCTGCGGATGATCCGCGCGAGCCTTACCGCGCACGGCGGCAGGCGCGCTGCCGACGGCCGGGTCGCCCGGCTGGAGCGGATGGTCGAGCTGTTCGGCTTTCACGTCGCGAAGCTCGACATCCGGCTGCACGCACGCGACCTGGAGACCGAGCGCGCTCGCGAAGCCGTCGACGCTGCGCTGGAGGCGCGCCGCCGGCACGGACCGGAGTCCCTTGACACGCTGATCGTCTCCGGTACGTCGTCCGCAGGCGACGTGCACCGCGCGCTCGCTCTGAGCGACGAGCTCTCGGTGGTGCCGCTGTTCGAGACGGTGGACGACCTGGCAGCGGCTCCGTCGATCCTCGAGGAACTGCTCGAAGACGGGCGCTTCGGCGCGCGCGGACGCATCGAAGTGATGGTCGGGTATTCCGATTCGGGCAAGGACGGCGGCTACCTCGCGGCGCAGTGGGGGATCTATCGCGCGCAGGAGGAACTGGCCGACGTGGCGCGCCGCCACGACGTCGAGCTGACGATCTTCCACGGGCGCGGAGGCAGCGCCGGGCGCGGTGGCGGCCCGACGTACGCGGCGATCGCGTCGCAGCCGGCGGGCTTCCCGCCGGGCCGCGTCAAGCTGACCGAGCAAGGCGAGACGGTCTCGTTCAAGTACGGCCTCGAAGGGCTCGCGCGGCGAAACCTCGAAGCCGCGCTTGCCGGGACGCTGCTCGCGACGTACCCGGAGCGCCTGCCCGCGCCGCCGTCTGCCGCCGATCGCACGCTGCTCGGCCGCATGGCCTACGTCTCGCGTTCGGCCTACCGCGCCCTTGTCTGGGAGGACGAGCGCTTCGTCAAGTTCTTCCGCGAGATCACTCCAGTCGACGAGCTGTCGCTCCTCGAGATCGCATCACGTCCCGCGCGACGCCCGAACGACGCCGATTACCTCTCTTCGCTGCGTGCGATCCCGTGGGTGTTCTCGTGGACGCAGAACCGCGTGCTGCTGCCTGCGTGGTTCGGCTGCGGCACCGCGTTCGCCGAAGCAGGCGACGCGAATCTGCGCGACCTCTACGAACGCCTGCCGTTCTTCCGCGCGGTCGTCGACAACCTCGAGATGACGCTCGCGAAGTCAAGCCTCACGATCGCGCGTGGCTACCTCTCGCTCGTCAGCGACCCGAGCCTGTTCGAAGTCCTCGAAGCAGAAAAGGCGCGCACGGTCGCGGGCGTGCATGCCGCAACAGGCGTCGAGCGCCTGCTCGAGCGGCAGCCGATCCTTTTGCGCTCAGTTGCA
>JANMWB010000180.1:0-8749 GCA_031393705.1 Thermoleophilia bacterium
GAGAGCTCGCGGCCGAGCTCGCGGATCCGCTCCTGCAGACGCTCCTCGTCGATCAGGACCTTGCCGACTCCGGCTTCGACCTCAGTCTGCGACACGGGTCGCGGTCACCCCTTCCGCCTCGACGATCCCCGGGACCGCGACGACCTCGCTGCCGCGGACGACGAGCGGCCAGCCTTCACGGTCGGAGCGGGGAATCTTTGCGTCCACGAACACATCCTGGATCTTCTTCGAGCGGCCGGCGAGCCGGTCTCCCGGACGCCACCCTCGTACCTTAAGCCCTGGCAAGCGCGACTCGATCCGCCACTCCCCCCACTCGAGCGTCCCGCGCAGCTCCTGCGGGCCGTGCTCGAGCCAGAGCCGGTCGTGCTCGCGCACCGCCTGCACGCCGCCGCCGAGGTCGACGCGCTTCGAGCCGGCGCGCGAGTCGAGCAGCTCTGCAAGGGCCGGCGGCATCGTGCGGCGCTCGTCGAGCGCGCGCAGGATGTTCTCGCGGGCGCCCGGGTGAAGCTGCGTGAGCAGCGGCAGGATCTGGCCGCGGATCAGGCCGCGCAACGTGTCGGGGTTCGTCGAGTCGGTGCGCCAGTCGAGCCTGCGCTCGCGGCAGAAGGCCTCGGTCTCCTCACGCCAGACGCACAGCAATGGGCGCACGACGTCGTCCTCGCGCCGTACCTTGATCCCCTTCGTGGTGCCGCTCGCGGCGAGCCGGTAGAGGATCGTCTCGACCTGGTCCGAGAGCGTGTGCCCGGTCGCGCGCAGCTCACCGGCGCGGAACGAGTAGCGCACGTCTCTCAACCCGGCTTCCGTCTCGCAACGAGCGCCCGCCTGCACGACCTCGGCGCCGAAACGCTCGGCGCACCAGCGTGCATCCTCGTCGGACTCCGTGCCACGCAGGCCGTGGTCGACATGCAGCGCCGAGACGTTGAAGCCGAGCTCGCGCAGCGCGTGGAAGAGGCAGGTCGAGTCGGCGCCGCCCGAAACGAGGCACAGCACATCGCCACCCGACTCGATCAGGTCGTTCCGGCGGACGTGCGATTCGATCCGGCGCAGGAGCTCCAGGGCCCCAGTGTGCCACCTAGAGGAGGTCGGCGACCTCGCAGCCGGCGGCCGCGAGGCCCGGCTGCGCGGCGCGCAGGATCTCGTCCACGTGCGTGCGAATGCTGTAGGAGCGGTACATCGCGGGCGCGGCGTTCCGGCCGGCTGCGCGAGCCTTCACCGCCCTGCCGAACTCGAGGAACATCGCCGGCACGTACTGGCGGATGACGAGCAGCGAGGGATCCTGCGGGGCCGAGGTGCGCACGACACGGGCAGCCTCGCGCGCCGTGTCGATCACTTCTTGCGCCTTGGCCGAACCGTGCAGGTAGTCGTCGGCGTACATCCCGACTGCGGTGAGCTGTACCTGGTAGTTCGAGAGGAACTGCCGATCGGTCAGGCCGCACACGTGCTGGATCTGCGCAGGCGTAGAGGACCGTCCGGAAGACGCAAGGATCGCGCCGACCGAGACGAGCAGGAGTACAGCAACAACGAGCCGCAGCATTCGGGTGGGCTATCGGTGCTTCCTCAATCCTCCTCCATCCCTCGTTCGGGACCGGGCATCCAGCCGGGCGGATGCGGGGAATCCATGGGTGACGGGCCGGGCGCGCGTGGGTGGCGGCCGAGATACGCCGCGAGCTCGCCTGCGGCCCAGCGCCCAAGCCACACGATCGCCGCCAAACGCAGGATCCGCCTCAAAAAAGGATGCTCCGGTACTCGAGCACCTTCCGCATCCCGATCGCTTCGTAGGTGGCAATCGCCGCGACGTTTTCGGCGCGGACGAAGAGGGTCACCGTCGGCGTAGTCCCCAAAAGGAGGCGAACGAGATCCCTCATCCCGCGGGAGCCGTCACCGCGGCCCCGCGCTTCCGGATCGACCCAGACCTGCTGGATCTGCACCGCGCTCGGCGTCCAAGCGGATGCTTCGGCCTTGAAACGGATCACATCGTCTTCGAGCCAGATCCAGGAGCGGCCCTCGTCGATCTGGGCCTCGGTCCGCCAGCGAAACGCTTCCGGGTCGCGCGCCAGGGGATCCAGGTGCAACTCGAGCTCGTGCGCCGCCGCGCAGGCCGGCATGAGGCGCTCGACGTCGGCCGGGGTGGCGGGGCGAAGGCCGGTCTCCCCCGTGGGTGGCGGCTCGGTGATCGCGTACACCGGCTGGTGCGGACGGTCCTCCCGCGGCGGCGGGAGCTCGGTCCGCGCAGCGTCCCACAACTCGGTGACCGCGCCGGCCTCGCCGATGATCATGCGCGAGCGTGCGCCGGCCACGGTCGAAGCGAACACGCCGCTGCCGGCGCCTGAGGGCACGAGGTTCGCGCCGGCATGACACAGCGCGGTCAGCGAGCCCGACGTTTCCGCGACGCCATAGAACCGTCCGAGCCCGCGGCGCGCCACGTCCTCGAGGAAGACGCGCTCGACAGGCTCGCGCGCGCAGAACTCGAGCACCTGCTCCCGGGAAGGCTCCAAGACGGTCACGCCACAAGTCTTCTATAGGCTCAGCGCCCATGCCGATTCACGTTCGCGCCGAGCCGGGCCAGTACGCGGAGGCCGTCCTGCTCCCTGGCGATCCGCTCCGCGCCAAATACATCGCAGAGACCTACCTCGACGACGTCGAGCAGCGGAACGCCGAGCGCGGTCTCCTCGGGTACACGGGCACCTACAAGGGCAAGCCCGTCTCCGTGCAGGGCACGGGTATGGGCTGCCCGGGCGCGACGATCGTCTTCGAGGAGCTCGTGCAGCTCGGGTGCAAGAAGCTGATCCGCGTCGGCACCTGCGGCGGGCTCCAGCCGCATCACGCGCTCGGCGACCTGATCGTCGCATTGACGGCAGTGCCGGCGGACTCGACCGCGATGCACCTCGTCGGCAACGAGCCGCATTGCCCGACGGCGTCGTGGTCGATCATCCACGGAGCGGTGCACGCCGCGAAGGAGATCGGACAGGAGCTGCACGTCGGCCCGATCGTCTCGAGCGACCTCTTCTACAACCCGGACGCTGGTCAGTACGAGCGCTGGTCGAAGCGCGGCGTGCTGGCGGTCGAGATGGAAGCGTCTGCGCTCTTCACGGTCGGCGCGATCCGCGGGGTCGAGACCGGCTGCCTGCTCACCGTCAGCGACATCGTCGTCGAGGGCGAGTTCACGCGCATCTCGGACGACGACCTGCGGGGCGCGGTCGACCGGATGACGAAGATCGCTCTCGACGTCGCGATCTCTGACTGACCAGACCGTATTCCTGGTCAACCCCGCGTCGGACAACGGCGCGACTGGCAAGCGCTGGCCGGAGCTTGCGCATCGGGCCGCACGCCTGGGGCTGACCGGCGAGACACTCTTCTCAGAACGGCCCGGGCATCTGATCGAGCTTGCGGGTGCCGCGGTGGACGGTGGCGCAACGCTCGTCGTCGCCGTCGGCGGGGACGGGACGTTGAACGAGGTCGTGAACGGGATCGCCGGTCGCGACGTCGACCTCGCGACGATCCCGCTCGGAACGGGGATGGACTTCGGCCGCACCTACGGGATCCCGACGAAGTTCGAGGACGCGGTGCGGGTCGCGCTCGAAGGGACGCCGCGCACGATCGACGCCGGTCGCGTCTCGTTCCGCACGTGGGGCGGCGAAAACGCCGAGCGCTGGTTCGCGAACGTCGCCTCGGTCGGCATGAGCGGCGCCGTCGCCCAACGCGCGAACGCGATGTCGAAGGCGCTGGGCGGCAAGGCGACGTTCTTCTATGCGCTGACCCGCGTCTTCTTCGAGTGGGAGAACACCGATGTCACGGTGCGCTTCGACGGGGAGGAGCGCCACGGGAAGATGCACGACGTGATCGTCGCGAACGGTGTCTGGCACGGCGGCGGGATGATGCTTGCCCCGGACGCGCTCCCGGACGACGGCGTCTTCGACGTGATCATGATCGGCGACGTCGGCAAGGTCGACTTTCTGACGACTGCCCCGAAGCTCTACAAGGGCAAGCATGTTGCGCACCCGAAGATCGAAGTCGTGCGCACTGCGCGCGTCGAGATCGACGCGGCGGAACGTCTCCCGATCGAGCTCGAAGGCGAGCAGGTCGGAACGACGCCCGCGACCTTCGAGGTCGTGCCCGGCGCCGTCCGCGTCCGCGTGCCTCCTACTTCGTAGCGGTCTTTTTCGCCGCGGTCGCCGTTTTCTTCCCTGCAGGCGGCGGCTTCTTCTTCGCGGAGTACTCGATCTTCGAAAGACGCTTCTCGAGCTGCGCGAGACGCTTCTCCATCTGCTCGAGGCCGCGCACGCGCTTCGAGAGATCGTCGACGCGGTCCTTCAGCTGCATCGCGCCCTGCAGAAGACGGTGTGCAGCAGGGTTCTGCTGTGCCTTGCCGAGCACTTCTTCGCCCAGCGAGGCGAGACGGTCGAGTGGGCTTTTGGCCATGCGGTTCCTTTCCCCGGTCAGCGCACTCGGCTAACCGTGTATGTCAGCTGGTAGCACCCTTTGACGTTCGACGGTGGACAGGTCGAGCCTGCCGTCGAGGCATTTGCGACGTGCGTGCCGAGCGCCAGCCCCTTGTTCGTGACCGCGATCGCGCCCGGGTAATCATCGCCGGCGGAATTGCCCACCTCGCTCGACGCAGGGCACGGGAGCGTCGGCTTGCCCGGGCCGTCCCAACCAGGCAACGCGCCGAAGTCACACTCGCGCGCGAGCGTGACGAGCGTCCACGGCTTCCCGTGAGCGACGTAGAAGTCGACCGTCTGCGTGCCGCGGAACGTCGAACCGTCCTTCGCGGCGAGCGTGCCCGGCCAGCGGCCCCAGATCCCGTCGACACTCCAGTGGAGCTGCCACTCGCCGGGCGCCGTCACGATCTGACCGGGCAGCGTCGACTCGTTCGCGTACGGGCATGTCGGTTTGCCCGGCGGACAACTCGGGTCCATCGCCCGCCGCACGAGCAGCTTGTCGAAATGCAGTCGCAGATGGTCGACCTTGATCTTCGACTTCGACCAGCCGAGGACGATCTGCTTTGCCACGACGACGCGCTTGCCCGCCGGCTGGTCGATCGTCACGTTCACGTCGGCGCAGCCGTCACTCCGGCCGAAAACACCGACGGCTGGCTCGTCGACGCTGCCGCGGTCGTTGATTCCGATCGCATAGTGATCTCCCGCGGGCTTCGGACCGGGCGCACAGAGCACGAAGGAGTACGACCCGTTGACGCTCACCCAGTCGGCAGTCGAATGTGAGCACGCCTTGAACTGGTCCGACCCCTTCGTCTCGTGCGCGCACTGCGCTTCGCGCCCTGCCGGGGTCGCATCCGTCGAGATGTAGAGATCGCCTTCCGCGTCGCCATTCGGTGACCTCGGGGACGACCCACCGGGATGACGCACAACCCAGGCCGCACGGAACGGATGGAACTCGGTCTTCTCGCCGCGCCCCTGGTAGTGATCGCAGTCCCAGATCCACGAGCCGAGCGCCTTGATGCCGTCGCCGGCCTGCGGCCTCGCCCACTCCGGATACGACGCGGTCTCACGTTCGAGATGCAGCGTTCCCTGCTCGAGCGTCGCATCGCGCGACACGCCGGTCAGGAAATCGCTCGCCGGGTCGACGGTGACGTCGATGTTCACGTCGTAGGAGTGATGCGTGATCGGATCGTCCGAGCTCGCGACCCGCGAGGCGAGCAGGCCGAGCGGGCCTTTGACCGTCCCGCTCACCCAACGTGGCGCGGGCGGCGGCCCGGTCGAGGGGAAGTCCCTGTCGTTCACGTAAACCCAGTTCGGCGCGAGACCGGTGTAGATCTTCGTCGTGTCGCGCTGGCAGCCGTCCGCGATCGCCTGCGCGTTCGGGTCGGGCTTCACGTCTGCGAGCCGCCACGCCGCCGCGCCGGCGACGAACACGAGCAAAACCACGACCGTGGTGATTCGCCTCACGGATGGATTATCACGGGTGTGCCCGCGAGCGTGATGCGAAAGACCTTCGAGAGCGTCGCGTTGGGCAGGCGGATGCACCCGTTCGAGACGGAGCGGCCGATCGACCACGGCTCGTTGGTGCCGTGGATCGCCACCGGCCCACCCTGCGTCCAGCCGGTCAGGACGTTCGAGAACGCGGAGATTCCAATCGCCCCAGGCCCGAACGGGCCGCCGGCGTCGGCGGGCACGAGCCGCTGGTTGACATAGAAGCGGCCGGTTGGTGTCGGGGTCGACGGAGAGCCGACTGCGACGGTCGCCGTCAGCACCGGCTTGGCGCTCCGGTAAAGCGTCAAGCGGCGCTCCGACACGTCGATGACGATCCGCGTCGAGACGGTCTCGACGCGCAACGCCCGGGCGCGAATGAAGGCCGTCCGGCCGTTCGGCTTCTTCGGCAACTGCACCCGGTACCAGCGCGGCGTGCAGTCGGGCCGGACCACGGAGCCGAGGACGCCGAAGACGGTCGGATAGCCGTTGAGGTTCTTCGAGCCGAAGCGCGCCACGACGGAACCGCCGGGCCGGTCGAAGGCGACCGCACCGAACGGCGCCGCGGCGGCATACGCGAGACGCGCTGAGCCGAGCGGCCGCAGCTCGCCCTCGGTGCAGCGCTGCACCTTCGCCGCGAGCACGTGCGTCATGTCGGGACCTTTCTGGGCGCCGCAGCCGGCCAGGAGCAAGACGAACAGAGCGAGTGAGCGCTTCCTCATGTGGCTAGAACGCGCGAGCCGCCCCGCCGGTGTCGGCCGTACCCTTGAAAGCCGATGATCGTTGCGCATCTCGACCTCGACGCCTTCTTTGCAGCAGTCGAGGAACTGGAGGACCCGGCCCTTCGCCGCGTGCCGCTGGTCGTCGGCGGCGACCCCAAAGGCCGGGGCGTCGTCGCAACCGCAAACTACGTCGCGCGCGCCTTTGGCATCCACTCGGCGATGTCGTGCGCCGAGGCCTACCGCCGCTGCCCGCAGGCCGTGTTCGTCCGGCCGCGACACTCGCTCTACAAGGACTACTCGCGCGAGGTGTGGTCGACGATCCGGGAGATCGTCCCGACGGTCGAGCAGGCGGGGATCGACGAGGGCTACCTCGACCTCGGAGAGGTAGCTCCCGCGTTCGACGACGCGCGGGCACTCGCCGAGGCGGTGCGGGCAGTCGTGCGCGCGCGGACGAAGCTCTCGTGCTCGCTCGGCGTCGCGAGCTCGAAGGTGGTCGCGAAGGTCGCGTCCGACCGGCGCAAGCCCGGCGGGCTCACCGTCGTGCGCCCCGGCAAAGAGGCGGAGTTCCTCGCGCCGTTCCCGATCCGGATCCTCCCCGGGATCGGCCCGCGCGCGGAGGAGCGGCTGGTCGCGGTGGGCATCAAGACGATCGGCGATATCGCCGCGCTCGCGGACGACGACCTCCGCGGCGGGGTGCTGAGCGGCAAGGTCGGGCGCGAGCTACGCGATCGCGCTCGCGGGATCGACCGCCGGACGCTCGAGGTCTCGACCGAGCGCATCTCGATCTCGCAGGAAGAGACCTTCGAGCGGGACATCGGCGATCCGGAGCGCCTGCACGACGAACTGCGCCGGATGGCGGTGAAGCTCGCCGAGCATCTGCGAGGCCGGGGGATGGTCGGGCGGACCGTGACAACCAAGGTGCGCTACCCCGACTTTGCGATCCGGACCCGCTCCACCTCGCTGCCGGTCGGCACCGACGATGGCGACCGGATCGGCGAGCTCGCGTGCCAGTTGCTCGACCGGGCGCTCCGTGACCGGCCCGGCCCGCTGCGGCTGGTGGGCGTCGGCGTGTCCGGTCTCGAGGACCACGTGCAACTTTCTTTTCCCGCTGTCGTCTGATTGGGTTACACGAGTTTCTGAAGCGTTGCAGGATATTCACCCTTTCGAGGCACACGACAACCGACCCGCGTCCTACATTGAGAGCGAGATGAGCAGCCACCACCCCGTCAAGGTTCACGAGCACGTCGCCAAGCGTGTTCATGTGCTTCTGCAGCGAGCCGGAGTCCCGTACGAGATGGAGCAGCAGATCTGCACGTCCTGCAGCCGAGTCCTGGACGAGAAGCCGGTCAAGCGCGCCGCCGCTTAGCCGCTGAGCGCTGCAGATGCCTCGGTCGGCACTGCCGGCCGTCTCGGCGTTACCCGCTCGACCCGCTCGTAGGGCTGCCCGAGCGGCGGGCGCGGATCCTTCTCGCCGGCGTTCGGCCACAGCGAGCACGCGCGCTCGGCCTGCGCGGCGATCGTCAGCGACGGGTTGACCCCGAGGTTCGCGTTCACGGCGGCGCCGTCGACGATATGGACGCCCGGCGCGGAGAGCACACGGTGATAGCGGTCGACGACGCTCCCCACGCACGCCCCGCCGAGGATGTGCGCTGTGGTGGGCGTGCCGAGCACGACCTCGTTGATCGAGCTTCCTGCGTCGCCGCCGATCAGCTCGGCGGCAATGCGCGCAGCTTCGTTCGCGACCGGGATCTTCCCCGGCGCGTTCGAGTCGAGTGAGGTGAGCCGGCCTCGCCTCAGCCGCACGCGCAACGTGTTGTCGCGCGCCTGCATGACGAGCAGGATCACCGTTCGCTCGGACCACCGCCGCAGCCAGAGGCTGCGCGCGAACGCGAGCGGGTGACGCACGGCGGCTGCGAGCCAACGGGCAGGGCCTGCCTCGTCGAGGAGGATCGTCCCGAGCAGACCCATCAGGTTCGAGCCCTTGCCGTAGCGCACCGGCTGGATCTGCGTGTGCTCGTCGGCGCGGATCATCGACGTGATCGCAACCCCGTGTGAGTAATCGACGCTCGCATGCTTCGCGGAGGCACCGACGATCACCTCGGA
>JANMWB010000207.1:0-3395 GCA_031393705.1 Thermoleophilia bacterium
CGTGCCGAAGGTCGGCTTCCCGTACTTCGACCAGTGCGAGTCGGTCGTTGCGAGCCGAAGGATGTCCGCGAACCCGATCGGCTTGTTCGGCCAGCCGATCGCGCGCGCGAGCGGCTCCCACATCGCAATCACGACCGGCGACGCCGCGAGTGACGGGTTCGTGCCGGTGACGTACTGCTTGTCGGCCGCCTGGTTCAGGAGCTGACCCCAGAGCGACGAGGCAGGCGACCACGCCGCCGGCTTCAGCTGCCCGCGCGCGATCTTCGTCTCCGCGTCACCCGAGCTCGCCGCGACCCCGTCGACGTACACCGGGCGCCCAGCCGCTTTGATCCGGGCGTCGTTGAACTCCGGGATCAGTGCGGTCATCAGCTCGTCGAGGTTCGACGAGTAAGCGAACTGGACGTGCACGGCGTTGCGCGGCACGCCGCCCTTGTCACCACGTCCGTGGACGTAGGCGGCGCCGATCGCGGCCACCGCCAGAAGGACGAGCAGGGCACGCAGGACGCGCACCCCTGCACGTTAACCCGGTTCGGCACAAAGTTCGACCCCCCCGAACAGGCGATCGGCGCAAGAGGAAGGTGCGTTACTCTCAGAGTTCCGGTTCGACTACCACCAAGGAGGCATTTGATGAGGCTTCAGGTGAAGGGGAAGAACGTCGAGGTCACCCCGTCGATCCGCGAGTACGCCGAGCGAAAGCTCGCGAAGCTCGGGAAGCAACTGGCGGAGCAGACACAGGTCGAGGTGGAGCTGTCCGAACAGCGGAACCCGTCGATCGCAGAGAGCCAGGTGGCCGAGGCGACCGTCTTCACCAAGGGGCCGACGTTGCGGGTACGCGAGGCCTCACCAGACATGAAAGCGTCGATCGACCAGCTCGTCGACAAGCTCGAACGGCAGGTGAAGCGCTACCGCGAGCGCCGCACTGTCGAGCCACGCCGGCACACCGAGCACAACGGCGTCGAGCCGCGCCATGTTGAATCGCGCCAGGTTGAACCGCGCGCCATTGACGGACGTGCTGTCGAGCAGCGCGGTGGCCCGGACTATTAGGTGGGGCTGTTCCGCCGGGGGAAGCCGCTGCACGAGCGGCTCGCCGACGCGGGCGGCCTGACGGACGCACTGACCGAGCCGGCGCCGAGCCTTGCCGCCGACACGCCCGGCTGGGACGGTGAACGGCGCGGCGAGCCCGGCATCCACGGAGTCCCGCGCGCACGGCGCTGGGACACCGTCGCCAGCGCGGAGGCGCCCGCGATCAAAGGGGACACGGTGCATTTCGTGGCCCTGACGGACGGCACGCTCGTCGTCGACGAGGACGAGCCCGACGGCGCGCTCGCCTCGCTGGCGGACGCTGTCGAACAGGCGATCCCGCCGCCCTACCGGGCGGAGGCGGTGCGCAAGGGCCCCGAGACCTGGGCCGTCGCGGCGTCGCGCATCGCGATCGCCTCGGTCCCGGGCCTGAGCGGCGACCAGGTCGAGCTCACCTCGACCCGCGAAGGCCGCGTCCTGCGCATCGACGGGCGCACGACGATGGGCTCCGCGCGCGAGCTCGAACGCCTGGGGGAGACGGAAGGCACGGAATACGTCGTGCTCGCCAAACGGCTCGACGGCGATCTCTGGGAGGTCGAGGCGACAGCGCTCTAGCTGTCGTGCCTGCGCGCTCCAGGCACGCCTGCGGCGATCAGCCTGTTAGGGCTTGGTGAGGCGCTTGTTCGAGTCGTAAGCGAGCGACGGCAGGTCGGTACCCTGTCCCGGATGCCCTCGATCGGATCCGCAAGCCTCGAGAAGGCCCTTCGCTTCGGCGAGGGCAGGCGCATGAAGCGCGTCGCCGAGCAGGCGGCCTACATCGCGACCCTCGAGCCCGAGTTCACGAAGCTCTCGGACGAGGAGCTACGCGGCAAGACCGTCGAGTTCCGTGAGCGCTTCGCGAACGGCGAGACGCTCGAAGACCTCCTGTTCGAAGCCTTCGCCGCGGTGCGCGAGGCGCGTGTGCGCGAGTCCGACCAGCGCATCTTCGACGTCCAGATGATGGGCGGAATTGTCCTCCACGAAGGCGACATCGCCGAGATGAAGACCGGTGAAGGTAAGACCTTCGTCGCGAGCATGCCGCTCTATCTGAACGCGCTCCCGGGCACCGGCGTCCACCTCGTCACGGTCAACGACTACCTCGCCCAGCGCGACGCCGCGTGGAACCGCGGCGTATTCGAGCGCCTCGGCATGTCGGTCGCCTACATCGAGAACAACATGCCGTTCGAGGAGCGTCGCGCGTCCTACAACTCGGACGTCACGTACGGCACCAACTCGGAGTTCGGCTTCGACTACCTGCGCGACAACATGTCGATCAGTCTCGAAGGCGTCGTTCAGCGCGGTCACCAGTACGCGATCGTGGACGAGGTCGACTCGATCCTGGTCGACGAAGCACGCACGCCGCTGATCATCTCCGGCGAGCCGACGACTGCCGCAAAGACCTACTACGAGATGGCGCGGATCGTGAAGGCGCTCGACGGTGCGCAGTCCAAGGGCACGAAGCTCGAGGACGAGGTGCTCCAGGGCCAGCACGACTATCTCTACGACGAGAAGCACAAGACGATCGCGCCGGGCGAGTCGGGGATCGAGAAGGTCGAGCGGGCGCTCGGCATCGACAACCTCTACAACCCGGCGAACGTTCAGCTCGTCAACCACTTGATCCAGGCCCTCAAGGCGCAGTCGCTCTACAAGCACGACGTCGACTACGTGGTGCAGGACAACGAGGTGAAGATCGTCGACGAGTTCACCGGCCGCATCATGGAGGGCCGGCGCTGGAGCGAGGGGCTGCACCAGGCGATCGAGGCCAAGGAAGGCGTCGCGATTCAGGAAGAGCACCAGACGCTCGCGACGATCACGCTGCAGAACTACTTCCGCCTCTACGAGAAGCTCGGCGGCATGACGGGTACCGCGAAGACGGAGGAAAAGGAGTTCGTCGAGATCTACAACCTGAACGTCGTCGAGATCCCGACCAACGTCCCCGTCGCGCGTGACGACAAGAACGACATGATCTTCAAGACCATCGAAGCGAAGTTCAATGCGGTCGTCCAAGACGTCAAGGAGCGCCACGAGAAGGGACAGCCGGTGCTCGTCGGCACGATCGCCGTCGAGACATCGCAGTTCCTCAGCGAGCTGCTCAAGCGCCAAGGTGTCCCGCACAACGTCCTGAACGCGAAGGAGCACGCGCGCGAGGCGGAGATCATCGTCGACGCAGGCCGTGTCGGTGCCGTCACGATCGCGACGAACATGGCAGGCCGCGGCGTCGACATCAAGATCGATGACACCGTGCGCGGGCTCGGCGGGCTCTACGTGCTCGGCACCGAGCGCCACGAGGCGCGCCGCATCGACAACCAGCTCCGCGGCCGCTCAGGCCGCCAGGG
>JANMWB010000217.1:0-11208 GCA_031393705.1 Thermoleophilia bacterium
CCAGCCCGTCAACGTGAAGATCATCGAGGTCGACGGCGAGCGCCGCCGGCTCTCGCTCTCCCTGAAGCGCGTCGAGGACACCGATCCGGTGCAGCCGCGCGCAGACGGTGGCGAGTCGGTGCACACGCAGCCGCGGCCGACAATCGATCTCTCCGAGGAAGTCTTCGCCGAGGCGCCCTTCACGAGCGAGGGCGAGGCCGATGAGGCTCCCGCAGTCGAAGACGCTGCTGTCGAAGACGCTGCAGTTGAAGAGGCTGCAGTTGAAGACGCTGCAGTTGAAGAGGCTGCAGTTGAAGAGGCTGCAGTTGAAGATGCGCCGACCACCGACGAGGCCGCCGCGGAGACCCCGGTCGAAGAGACGCCATCGGCTGAGGCCGACGCCGCAGTTGCCGACGATGCGCCGGCCGAGGAAGCGTCCGACGACGCTGCGGAGCCGGAAGCAGAAGCCGCGCCCGCAGCAGAGCCGGAAGCCTCCACTCCAGAGAAGTGACCCGCCCGGTCGCTGTCGCGATCACCGGCGGCATCGGAGCGGGCAAGAGCGAGGCGTTGAAGGCGTTTGCGCGTCACGGCGCCGCGACAGTCTCGAGTGACGAGATCGTCCACCACCTGCTTCGCCTTCCCGAGGTGCGTGACGCCGTCGTCGCGCGCATGGGGCATGGCGTCTTGTCGCCCGCCGGCGAGATCGACCGTGGTGCGCTCGCGACAATTGTCTTCAACGACCGTGAAGCGCTCGCGTGGCTCGAGGAGCTGTTGCACCCGCTCGTCTCGGCGGAGTACCTCCAGTGGCGTGAGCAGCTCGCCGAGCTGTCCGATGTTCCGAACGTCAGCGTGACCGAGGTACCGCTCCTCTACGAGACCGGCGGCGATGCTCGCTTCGACAAGGTGATCGTGATTACCGCGCCGTCGAAGCTGCGCCGGGCACGCTCGGAGGTGGCGACGGACGATCGCGAGGCGCGCTTGATCCCAGACGCGGAGAAGGTGCAGCGCGCGGACTTCTCGTTCAAGAACACCGGGTCGCTGGAGGAGCTCGACGCGTTCGTGAAGTCGGTGATGGCGGAGCTCTCGTGAAGAAGCTCTTCTGGCTTGTGGCCCTTGGCGCGCTCGTCGCGGTGACGTTCGCGGTCGTCGACCTGACGAGTCCGCCCTGGTACGAACGCATTCGGTATCCGCTCCGCTACTCGGAGTACGTGCGCGTGCATGCCCAGCGGCACAATCTCGACCCGGCGCTGATTGCGGCGGTGATCTACCAAGAGTCGAGATGGCGGTCCGGTGCGAAGTCGGCGTCAGGCGCAATCGGGCTGATGCAGCTGACGCCCGAGACCGCGCGCGGGATCGCGATCCGCACGCACGGCAGCGCGTTCCATACCCAGGATCTCTACAACCCCGAGATCAACATCCGCTACGGCGCGTGGTACCTCGACAACCTCTTCAAGAAGTACGGCAATGAGCGGCTCGTGCTAGCCGCCTACAACGCGGGGCAGGGCAACGTCGACAAGTGGCGCGCGAACGGCCAGTCGATTCAGTTTCCCGAGACGCGCGCGTACGTCGAGCAGGTCGAGGACGTGAAGCAGATCTACCGCACCGCCTGGCGCTCAAAGCTCTACCAGTAGGGTGGCGGCCGTGGATTGGGTCCTCGAACTCGCGGAGAACGCGAACACGTACACGCCGCTCGGCCCCACGGACGAGCGGATCGTCAACGACCGCTACGTCCTCTGGATGGGGCGCGGTGACGATCCCGCCTCGAACGTGGCCCAGCGGTTCCGCCTGCGCCCGGACGAGATCGACTCGGCGCGCGAGGAGATCCACGGGATTCTCCGAGCGAAGGGACGCACCGCCTGCACCTGGGAGGTCGGGTCGCACGCCACACCCGTGGGGCTCGTCGACCGCCTACTCGCGCTCGGTCTCGTCGACGACCAGCCGACCGCGCTTGCGGTCGGGATGGTGCTGACCGAGCCTCCCGCGCAAGGCCCTGTCGGTGTCGAGGTGCGGCGGGCGCAGAGCCCCGCGGAGCACCTCGCCGCCGATCAGATCGCCGCGGTTGCGTTCGGCGGGCCGGTTCCGACGGAGGAGCGGCCGCGCGACGACGATCCCGACAACGTCGTCTACGTCGCCTACCTCGACGGCACGCCCGTCGCGCGTGCGAGCGGATCCTTCGGAGACCACGGCGTCACGCTTTTCGGCGGAGCGACGCTTCCCGCGGCGCGGGGGCGTGGCGCCTACCGCGCTCTCGTCGCGGCGCGGTGGGAGGATGCCGTAGCCCGCAAAACGCCGATCCTCGTCACGCAGGCAGGCCCGATGTCGCGCCCGATCCTCGCGCAACTCGGCTTCCGCGAGGTCTGTGAGATCCGGATCCTGCTCGACGAATTCGATCGCTAGTCGCTAACTCGCGACCGAAAAGCCGGCGCCGGTCACGCGAATCGCGGTCGAGCGGTTGCCACAAAGGATCGCGCTGCCGGCGAGGTGGCACGAGATCGTGCCTCGGTGCCAGCGGTGCAGCACGGGCGTCGAGGCATCCCACCAGGGGAGCCGATCGACGACGCGTGCGCCGGCCTTGCCGCGCAACTCGACCGATCCCGGAGACCCCAGGGACGAACACACGAGGGAGGGGCCGACGACCCTGCAGGCAGCGCCTGCGTCGGGCGTGCGGAATGCGGCCGTGCTCCCGGCGGCGCCGGCGCGTGCGATCAGGGCTGCGGCAAGCGCAGCTGCGAGCACGGCGATCAAGAGGACGGGGAGACGACGCATCGGTGGTTGAACGCCGCAGAGGGCAGAATGGTTGCGTGAGGGTCTCAGCGAAGGCGGACTACGCGATCCGGGCTGCGATCGAACTGGCGGCAGCCGGCGAAGGTCCGGTCAAGGGCGATCGCATCGCCCAGGCGCAGGACATCCCCTCGAACTTCCTCGAGAACATCCTCGGCGATCTCCGCAATGCGGGCCTCGTCGCGAGCCGGCGCGGTGCAGATGGCGGCTACTGGCTCGCGCGTCCCGCCGGCGAGATCAGCCTCGCAGACATCATTCGCGCGGTCGACGGCCCGCTCGCGAACGTCCGCGGCATCCGGTCGGAGCAGATCGTCTACGAGGGGCGCGCGGCTCCGCTACGCGACGTGTGGGTCGCGGTCCGCGCGAGCCTTCGCGGCGTGCTCGAGCAGGTAACCCTCGCCGACCTGGCGCGCGGCGAGCTCCCGGCATCGGTGCAGGCTCTCGCCGCCGACCCGGACGCCTGGGCCCCCCACTGACCAAAACGGACATGTCCGAGGGACTGTTGCGCGCGCCAGTGCCATGCGCTGGCGCTGGTGAACAAGTACCATAAGGATCGCTCATTCGTTAAATAAGAACTGTCGCGGGTCGATTGGCGCAGAGGTAGGCTGACGCTGTGCCGCCTGTGCTGGTCGCCAAAGGCCTGGAGAAGCGCTACGGCAGAACCGAGGCGCTCTGTGGCGTCGAGCTCGAGGTCGGAGAGGGCCAGCTCGTCGGTCTGCTCGGGCCGAACGGCGCCGGCAAGTCGACGCTCGTCAAGATCGCTTGCGGCCTCGTGCGTGCGAGCGCGGGCACCGTGGAGGTCTGCGGCGCCCCGGCGGGATCGCCGCCCGCGCGCCGGTCGCTCGGCTACCTCGCAGAGCTGTTCCGCTTCCCGTCGTGGATGAGCGCCGACGAGCTGCTCACGCTGCACCAGCACCTTGCCGGCTCGGCGCGCGGCGCGGCGGAGCGCATAGAGCTGCTCGAGCTCGTCGGCCTGCCGCACGCACGCGAGACGCGCATCGCAGCGATGTCGAAGGGCATGCAGCAGCGGCTCGGGATCGCGCAGGCACTCGTCGGGTCGCCGCGCCTGCTCCTGCTGGACGAGCCGACCAGCGCGCTCGACCCGGCCGGCCGGCGCGTCGTTCGTGGACTGCTCGAGGAGCTGCGCCGACGCGGCACCTCGGTGCTCCTCAACTCGCACCTCCTCTCCGAGGTGGAGCTCGTCTGCGACCACGTCGTGATCGTCGATCATGGTCGGGTCGTCGCGGCCGGCACGCCCGATCAGCTGCGGCGGCAAGGCGGGGTGGAGGTCGTGACCGCGACGGGCATGCGCCGCTTCCCAGACGCACGCCGCGACGACGTGCCGCGCATCGTGCGCGAGCTTGTCGCAGCCGGCGAGGAGATCTACGACGTGCGGGTCGTTGCGTCGTCGCTCGAAGACGTCTACCTCGAGGTCGTCGATTGACCACGATCGTCCTTTATGGCCTGCGCGAGAGCCTACGTCGCAAGATGTTCGCCGTCGTTCTCATTCTGACGCTGCTCTTCCTCTCGCTCTATGCCTGGGGGACGCACGAAGCATTCAAGGACACGCGCAACTTCGTCCCGCAAGGACAGCTGAACCTGGACTCGGATCGGCTCGCGGGCGCAATCGTCTTCGGTCTCGCGATGTTCGCGACACTCTTCCTCGGTGCCGTTCTGGCGGTCTTCCTGACGCTGAATGTCGTCCGCGGTGACGCGGAGGCCGGTCTGCTGCAACCGCTCGTCGTGCGTCCGATCGGGCGCACGCAGCTGCTGCTCGCGCGCTTCGCGGGCGCTGCGGGCGTGTGCGTCGCCTATGTGCTCGCCGTGTACTTCGCATCCGTCGGCATCACGTATTGGGCGGGTGGCTGGACACCCGATCGGCTTGTCTCACCGGGGATCGAGCTCGCTGCCGCGATCGTGGTTGTCTCTGCGATCGCGCTCGCAGGATCGGTGTTTCTCTCGCCGATCGCGAACGGCATCGGGACGCTGATGATCTTCGGCTCGGGGCTGATGGCGGGCTTGCTCGGTGAGATCGGGCACGCGATCAACTCGCATAAGCTCCAGCACATCGCGCGCATCGCGTGGTGGTTCGTCCCGTTCGACGCGCTCTACGAGGATTCGCTGCACCGTCTGACCGTCGACACGACAGGCTTCGCGAAGTTCGTGCTCCAGCTCGGGCCGTTCGGCGGCTCGCACCGGGCGGGGACGCCGCTCCTCGTCTGGTCAGCGCTCTTTCTCGTGCTGGTGCTCGCCGCGGCGGTTGCTGCGTTCAGGCGACGGGATTTGTGACCGGGAAAGCCTTGCGCGATCCGTCGCGCAGCACCTTCACCACCGCGTGCACGCGGTAGGCCGGCGGCACGTCGGCGTAGAACACGCCGTTTCGCATCCTTGACCAGACCGTGCCGCGACGCGTCAGCTTGATGATCACGGCACGTACGCCCGTTCCCGCCACGCCGCCGACCCCTCGCGGGGAGATCGTGTAGCCGATTTCGCTCGCGCCGACCCGCGAGCGGCAGGAGCGGGAGGTACCGGCGCTTTCCGCGATGCGGTAGCAGACGGTCCCCGTCGGCAGGACCTGCACGGTGACGTGCCCGGCCCCAAAAATGGTTGTGTGCGAGGTCAGGGTCGCCTGCGCGCCGCGAACGCCGACCCCCGACGCGGGAGCAGAGAGCGCGGTGAGCACGGCGACAAGGGCGGCCACCGCTCCTGCGGATAGGCCCCCGACTGCCAGTGACCGGCCCCGGTTCCAGTGCGTTCCACGACCTTCATGCCTGGAGCTGCGCGGCCTGAAACCAGCTTTACCCGGCGCGTTCGGCGCGCGCCAGCCCGGTCCTCGCCCAGACCGCAAAGACGAGCAGCAACACCGCTCCGACACCGAATGACATCACCACCTGAGTCGGACGGCCGTCGATGAAGCCGCGGCCCGCCTCGAGCAGGAAGGTCAGCGGATTCACGCGAGCCACGCTGTGGATCCAGCCCGTCAACAGGGGGAGCGGAACGTAGACCGGAGAGAGGAAGAGCAACAGGAAGACCGGGGTCTGCATCAACGGTCCCGCCTGAATCGAGCGGAACCGCATCGCGACGCCACACGCCCAGAGCAGCCCGACGACGTTGAAGATCATCGCCAGTGCGTACATCCCGAAGAGGTCGATACCGTCGCCGCCGACCTGCATTCCGCCGATCAACGCCACGATCGTCAAGACGATCGCGATCAGCAACCAGCGCGCAAGCGCCGCGAATGCGTAGCCGAGGATCAGCCCCGACCGGTGCGGCGCAGACACGAGCAGGCGGCGCGCGAAGCCGTACTCGAAGTCGCGCGCGATCCCGAACCCGGCGAAGACGCCGCCGAACGCGGCCGATTGCAGCAGCACGAAGACGAAGGTGAAGGCGGTGTAGCCGCTGTGGAACTCGAATCCGGGCACGTGGCGCAGTCGCGAGAGCCCGCCGGCAAACGCCATGAAGTTCATCAGCGGGAAGAGCATCGGTGGCAGGAAGAGCGACGGGTTCTTGAACACCACCGTCAGTTGCCGGTAGGCGAGACCGAGCGCGACGCTGATCACGTGCGGGCCATCCTCACCTTGAGCTGGCGGGCCGCCAGGAGCAGTGACCCACCCACGAGCGCGAACGCGAAGCCGAACCCGAGCACGAGCGCCTGCGTGTCCCATCCCGAGATGACGAGCGATCGCATCGCCTCGATCATGTAACTGACCGGGTTGATCGTCGCGAGGTCGCGGAACCAGTTGACCTCGATCAGGTTTCGCGGCAGGTTCATGCTCGAGATCAGCAGCAGGAAGAAGAGCAGTGGAAACGTCGACTGCACTCCCTCGCCCGAGCCGGTGCGCAGCGCGATGTACAGCCCGAGCGTCCCGAAGCCGGTTGCGACGAGGATCGCGAGCAGCAGGATCAGCAGCGCGCCACCGACTCCGGCGACGATGTGCACGCCTGCGAGCAGCGCGATCGCGAGATAGACGATCGCCTGGATCGTGCCGAGGCCGACTGCGCCGCCAATCTGCCCGATCAGCAGCGCGCCGCCGCGTACCGGCGTCAAGGCGAGCCGGTTGAGAAAGCCGGTGTCGACGTCGCGTGCGAGATCGGTGCCCGCGATCGCGGAGGCGAACAGCGCGCCCTGCATGAACGAGAACGGCACGAAGAACGCGAGAAACGAATGAGTCGGGAAGCCCGGCAAGTGCGTCGCCGCCTTGAGGCCGTTCGAGTTGACGGCCATCAGGATCAGCGGGAAGGTCAGCGGCGGGATCCAAACGCCGGGCTGGCGCGCGGTGCGCTTCAGTGAGCGTTGCGCGATCAGCGCCACCTGATGCGCGATCACGTTCATTCGTCTTCTGCGCCCTCGAGGGTGCGGCCGGTCTTTGCGAGGAAGACGTCGTCGAGTGTCGGCTGGTGGAGGTTGATCTCCGCCGCGCGCAGGTTCTCGGTGTCGAGCGCGCGGATCACCGCGGGCAGCTCACCCTTGCCGTCGAGCTGAACGGCGAACGCGCCGGGACGTGCTGCCGTCTCCTCGCCGAAGCGCGAGAGCAGCTCGCGCAGCCGGCCAAGCTCGTCGTGGTTCTCGGGCACGACCTCGACGGTCGGCTTGCCGATCTGCGCCTTCAACTCGGCGGGCGTGCCCTCGGCGACGATGTGCCCGTGGTCGATGATTCCGACGCGGTCGGCGAGGACGTCAGCTTCCTCGAGGTACTGCGTCGTCAGGAAGACGGTCACGCCTTCGTCTCGCGCCAGGCGGCCGACCTCGGTCCAGAGCGCGGAGCGGCTCTGCGGGTCGAGCCCGGTCGTCGGCTCGTCGAGGAACAGGATCGCCGGGTCGTGGATCAACGCGAGCGCGAGATCGAGCCGCCGCTTCATCCCGCCCGAGTACGTGCGCACCTTCCGGTCGCCTGCGCTCGTGAGCCCGACGCGGTCGAGCAGGCGCTCGACAAGCTCCTTGCGCTGAGGGCCGCGGATCGCGTGCAGCGACGCGCCGAGGCGCAGGTGCTCGCGGCCGGTCAGGAAGGGGTCGAGCGCGGCCTCCTGGAGCGCGGCGCCGATCGAGGCGCGCACCTTCGCGCCCTGCTTGACCACGTCGAAGCCCGCAACGGTTGCCGAGCCGGCCGAGGGCGGGAGCAGGGTGGTGAGCATGTGGACCGTCGTCGACTTCCCGGCGCCGTTCGGGCCGAGGAAGCCGTAGATCTCGCCCGGGCTGATCGTCAGGTCGATCCCGGCCACTGCCTCGACGTCCTTGAAGCGCCGAACCAGCCCGTTGACCTCGATTCCCGCGTTCCGCGACTTGTCTGACCGAGACATATAGGAGAATCTATCGACGTACTCGAGCGTGCCGTTACCGCTACACTTGAGGGCGCAACTATGACGCAAACCTCAGCACCTCCGCAGCAACTCGAATCCTGGATCGCCTTCCTGCGATCGCATTCGGCGATCACGCGCGAGTTGTCGGCGCAGCTGCAGCGCGAGCACGGCCTCACGCTGAACGACTACGAGGTGCTGTTGCACCTGTCACATGCCGAGGGCGGCATGATGCGGCGCGTCGACCTTGCGGAGCGGATCCTCCTGACCGCATCAGGGATCACCCGGCTCCTGGAGGGGCTCGAACGCTCGGGGTTCGTCTGCAAGCAGACGTGCGCGTCGGATGCCCGCGTCTCGTACGCGAAGTTGACCGACCCGGGCCAGGAGAAGCTGCGCGACGCGTCGGTCACGCATTTGCGCGGGATCGACGAGCTGTTTCTCGGGCGCTACTCGGGCTCTGAGCTTGCGACGCTCGCCGAGCTGCTTTCGCGGCTGCCGGCGACCGGCGTCTCGTCCTCCTGCAGCTGAGGCTCGGGTCCCTTCAGCTGCGACGCCAGCCGACGGAACGGGCCGTCGGTTGCGAGCAGGTCGTCGAAGCTGCCGCGCTGCGAGATGCGTCCGTGCTCCATGACGAGGATCTCGTCGGCGCGCCGGACCGTCGCGAGACGATGCGCGATGATGATCGACGTGCGGCCGCGCAGCAGGCGATCGAGTGCCTGCTCGATCAGGATCTCCGTCGGCCGGTCGATGTTCGACGTCGCCTCGTCGAGAATCAGGATGCGAGGGTCGGCGAGCAGAGCGCGCGCGATTGAGATCAGCTGGCGCTCGCCGGCCGACAGGCCCGCGCCGCCTTCGCGCACCTCGTGTAGCAAGCCTGACTCGAAGCGGCGCGCAACGCGGTCGACGCCGACTGCGTGCGCGACGTCCTCGACCTGGGCATCGGTTGCGTCGGGGCTCGCGAAGCGGATGTTGTCGGCGATCGTTCCCGCGAACAGGAACGGGTCCTGGAGCACGACGCCCAACTGGCGCCGGTACGAGCGCAGCTCGAGCTCGCGCAGATCGTGGCCGTCGATCCGGATCGCACCCTCGTCCGGGTCGTAGAAGCGACCGACGAGCTTCGCCGTCGTTGACTTGCCGCCGCCGGATTCGCCGACGAGCGCAAGGCAGCCTCCCGCGGGGACGTGGATGTCGATCGCGTGCAACACGGGATCGCGGCCGTACGCGAATGTGACGTGGTCGAGCGTCAGCTCGCCGTCGATGCGCGGCGCGCGAATTGCGTCCGGCGCGTCCCGGATCTCGGGCTCGGTGTCCAGCACCGTCGTGATCTTCTCCATCGCCGCGCCGGCCGACTGCACCTGGCCGTAGAGGTCGGACAGTTCCTGTAGCGGCTGGAAGACGAGGTTGAGGATGAAGACCGACGAGACGAGCGTGCCGATCGTCAGCGATCCGTGACCGAGCATGCGTCCGCCCACCCACAGCACGGCGACCATCGCGACGACGCCGAGCAACTCGATCGCCGGGAAGAAGATCGAGTTGAGGTACTGGGCGTAGGTGTTCGTGCGCCGGTTCGCGTCGTTTGCCTTGTCGAACTCGTTGAGGAACGCGCGCTCGCGGTTGAACGCCTGGATGACGGCCATCCCCGACACGGACTCGGCGATCTGTGCGGTCAGCGACGAGATCGTCTCGCGCACGCGCAGGAACGCCGCGTGCGATTTGACCTGGAACCAGCGAGTGAGGACCAGCGTCGGCGGCAGGATCACCAGTGCGACGAGACCGAGGCGCCAGTCGAGGACGAAGAGCCCGACGATCGCGGCGAGCAGTGTGAGCGTGTTGACGACGAGGGTCGTCAGCCCCTGCGAGAGCACGTCCGAGAGTGCGTCCACGTCGGAGGTGAGGCGCGAGATGATCCAGCCGGCCTTTTGCTGCGAGAAGTAGCGGAGCGACAGTGTCGTCAGGTGGTCGAAGAGATCCTGGCGCAAGCCGAGCACGACGTCCTGGCCGATGCCCGCGAGACCGCGAACGAGCGAGGTCTGCATGATCCACGCGAGCCCGTTGATCGCGAGGTAGACGAGGACGTCGATCCCGAGCCGGGTCTTGTCGTGCGTGCGCATGCCGTGGTCGATCGCGTCCTTCACGATCAGGAGCGCGGTCACCGGCGCCGCGGCCGAGCAGACGCCGAGCAGGGCGAGTAGCACGACGCGCTTGCGGCGGCCGATCAGATAGCGCCCCAGACGGGTCAGACCGGTGCGGTGTTTACGCGGCAGCGCTGACCTCCTCGCCGAAGAGCTTCGCGAAGAGGCCACCGCGTGCGAGGAGCTCGTCGGGCGTGCCTGACTCGACGATCACGCCGTCGTCGACGACGACCGCGCGGTCGGCGACCTCGACGGTCGAGAGCCGCTGTGTTGCTATGAGGACCGTGCGCCCGGCAAGTGCCGGCCGAAGGTTCTCGACCAGGTGGCGCTCGGTCTCCGTGTCGACGGCGGACATCGGGTCGTCGAGCACGACGACACGCGCGCCCGCAACGAGTGCACGGGCGAGCGCGACCCGCTGGCGCTGCCCACCGGAGAGGTTGACGCCGCGCTCACCGATCAGTGTGTCGTAGCCGTCGGGCAACTCGGACGCGAAGTGCGCGACGCCCGCGGCCTCGCAGGCAGCGACCACTTCGTCCCACGGCGCGTCGGGCCGCGCTGCCGTCAGGTTGTCGCGCAGTGGGATCGAGAAGAGAATCGGCTTCTGGGTGACGATCGCCACGGCGTTCCGGAGCTCTTCCACCGGCAGGTCGCGCGCGTCGACGCCGCCGAGCAACACGCGTCCGTCGGTCGGGTCGTAGAAGCGCGGCAGCAGGTTGAGCAGCGACGTCTTGCCTGCGCCGGTCGGCCCACAGATCGCGATCACCTCTCCCGGCTCGATCGCGAGCTGGATTCCCGAGAGCACCTCGGAGCCGCTGCCATAGGAGAAGTGGACGTCCTCGAAGCGCACGCCGAGCGGCCCGGCGGGCAGGGACGTCGGTTGGCTCGGCTCGGGGATCGATTCGATCCCGTCGAGCCAGGCGAAGCTGCGCGAGGCTGACGCGGTTGCGCGCTGCGCGAGAGAGAGGATCCAGCCGAGCGCCTCGAGCGGCCAGACGAGTTGCAGGAGCAGTTGGTAGAAGAG
>JANMWB010000227.1:0-7421 GCA_031393705.1 Thermoleophilia bacterium
AGGCGCGGAGATCCTGCTGATCGAACCGCAAGGAACCCTCAACACGGGCGACGCCGAGACGAGCGCGCTCACAGCGCCGGAGCGCCGGCTGTAGCCGTTTCGAGCCGCGAGAACACGCGGCGCGCGTGCCAGATGCCCCACCCAACGAGTGCGAAGAAGAACGGGAAGCCGGTCACGAGCGAGACCAGCACGAACCCGCCGACGCCGGAGTGCAGCAGCACGAACAGCCGCAGCGCAGCGCGCGCGAGGCAGTAGACGCCCCAGACGATCGACTGCAGACCGAACTCGCGCTTGTACGCCGCGCTCGCGCGGAACCATGGCGGGAACGGGTACCACGCGTTCGCGAACACGCCGACCAGCGGCCGGCCGATCGCGACCGAAACGAAGTACGCAAGCGACCACAACCCGCTCAGCACGACCGGCTGCGCGAGGTACACGGTCGCGCTGTGCGAGGCGAGACCGACGATCGCCTGGATGACGACGAACACCGCACCGATCGCGATCAGCGCGATGTCACGGCCTCGGCGCAGCAACAACACCGCGAGCGCGAGATAGACGACCGTCGACGCAGCGATCGCAGGGCCGAGCCCCGCCGCCTTCCACACGCCGAAGAAGACGAGCACCGGCGCGACCGCCTCGGCCATGAACTGCGGCAGGCCCCGCCCGAGCATCGACCCCCAGGTCGGCTCCGGCAGGTCGTCTAGGTCGCCCGGCGCAAGCGGCGTTCCTGCCGGTCGCACCATTCGATCCCCCATTCGCAGTAGTCGAGAGCCCAGCGATAGACGAGATCGACGTACGTGGGATCCGGGCCTTGACCGTCGTCGAGGCTGCGCAGGTACGCGAGCATCATCCGGTAGCCCTCGCGCCGGGCAACCAAAAGCCCGAGCGCCTCGGCGGGGGGCAGCGCGTCGGCGAAGAACAGGCGCAGCAGCGATTCGTCGCGCATCTCGATCCGTGTCTCGTAGCCGTGCAGCCAGCCCTCGAGCTCGCGGCGGCCCTTCGCGGTGATCTTGTAGACACGACGCGCACGTTCGCCCTGCGAGGCATCTTTGCCGACGATCCAGCCTGCCTCCTCGAGGCGCTTCAGCTCCGGATAGATCTGCCCGTAGCTCGCAGCCCAGAAGTGGCGGATCGTGCGGTCGACGGCGGCCTTGATGTCATAGCCGCTCATCGGCTTGCTGCCGAGCAGGCCGAGTACCGCCCAAGTGACCGCGGTCGGTTGCATATATCTGGAGGATATATCTCTAGGCGATATTCGTCAAAGAGAGGACCTGCCGCAGCAGGCCCTCTCCCGAGTCGGTTACTGGCAGCGAATGCCGTCGATCTCGACGTCCGAGACCAGATTGCCGTCTGGTGTGAACGTCAAGTGCTCGAGGCTGTGCGCTGTGAAGTGCCCGGCGTTTCCGGCGCCGACGACGTTGAGCGTCAGCTCGAATGTGAACGTCTCGCCGCCGCTCGGCGGTAGCACGTCGACGCTCTGCAGGTGTCCGGTCGCGTGGTAGACGGTGCCCGTCGTCGCCCCGACGCCGATTCCCCCGACCACGTTGCGGTGGAACAGGAACCCATCAGCTGTCAGATGGCTGACGATGTTGAACTCGCCGCCCGTGAAGACAACGTTCTCGCCGACACACGCCGCGATGTCGGCCTTGGCCTGAGCGTTCACCCGGAACGGAACTTTGACGACCTGCGCTCCGTCGGCGGCCGCGAGCGGAGCGACGACTGCAGCCGCGCAGAGCACCGCGCATAACACCAGCTTCAACATTCTTCCTCCCCTTGAGATTGAACTCGTGAGTCATCCACATAAGCAGATGCTTTCTCAAGCGCAAGCTGCACTCTGCAGAATGCGATTCGTGGCCCGGCAGATCGCCCTCCTCCGCGGCATCAACGTCGGCGGCAACAAGCGGGTCGAGATGGCGCGGCTGCGGACACTGCTGGAGGAGCTCGGCTACCGCGACGTGCGCACCTACGTGAACAGCGGTAACGCCGTCTTCAGCGGACCGCGCAGATCGGAGCAGCACCTCGAAGCGGCGATCGCGAAGACCTTCGGCTTCGACGTTCCGGTCGTGCTTCGCTCGCGGGACGAGCTCGCCGACATCGTGCAGGCGAACCCGCTCCGCGACGTCGCAACCGATCCGGCGAAGTACCTCGTCGTCTTCTGTGGCGCCGAGGCGTCGACCGATCTCGATCCCGCCGACTTCGCGCCAGAGACCTTCGAACTTCGCGGGCGCGAGGTCTATCTGTGGGCGCCCGGCGGCATCGGCGCATCGGAGCTTGCGAAGCGGCTCGCGACCCGGTCGCTCGGCGCCAAGAGCACCGCGCGCAACTGGCGCACGGTCGAGAAGCTGCTCGCGCTCGCGGACGCGGTCTAAAGCCGCCCGGAGCGCAGCACGCCCCAGAGCAGCCACACGCCGAGCACCGTCGAGAGCCCGAACCCGAGCACCGACACGATGTGCAGCCCGAGGATGTGCGGGCCGCTCTTGGCGAGAATCCCGATCATGCTCGAGCCGATCAGCCCGCCGGTCACGACGAGCGCGATCACGAGCCGGTTGAAGAGCACGTCGAGCTTGGCCATGAACTCGTCGAGTCCCTTATGCACGAAGCCGACCTCGACCTGCCCGTCGCGCACTTGTTCGAGCGTCTCGTGGATCTGGTAGGGCAGGTCGGCCGCCATCTGCGTCAGCTTCCATCCCTCGCGCCGCGCCCGCGAAGCCATACGGCGTGGTGTGAAGCGCTCGATCATCAGATCGCGCGCATACGGCTTCGCAATCTCGAAGACGTTGAAGTCCGGATAGAGCTCGACGCCGACAGAGCCAAGCGTCGCGATCGCCTTGTCGAGCATCACGAAGCGCGTCGGCAGCCGCAGGTTCATCGTGTAGATCAGCCCGAACGCCTCGCGGATCACCTGGATCGGGTCGATCTCCTGGATGCTCGCGCCGTAGTAGCGGTAGTACAGCTCGCGCAACTCGGAGACGAACTGCTCCTCGCGCTCCTTCGGGTAGCGCACGCCGAGATCGGCCAGGCGCTTCGGCAGCGCTTCGACGTTCTCCGACGCGGCGTCGATGAAGAGCCGCGTCAGCTTCGACATGTCGTCTTCGGTGAGCTTGCCGGTGAGACCGAAGTCGACGAGCCCGATGCGCTCGGGCGAGAGGACGAGGATGTTCGCCGGATGCGGGTCGGCGTGGAAGAAGCCCTGGCGGAAGATCATCGTCATCCACGTTTCGGCGATCAGGTACGCGAGCCGGCGGCGCTGGTCGAGCGACCACTGGTCGAGCTCGAGGTCCGCGAGCTGCACGCCCTCGAGGTACTCGAGCGTCAGCACCCTCGATCGCGTGTACGTCCAGTAGACACGCGGCACCGACACGTGCGGATGGCCGGCGAAGTTCTTGTGGAAGCCGTCCGCGTTCCGCGCCTCGAGCCGGTAGTCGAGCTCGTGCCGGATCGAGCGTGAGAACTCGTCGACGATCTCGTTCGCGTCGATGAAGTCGAGTGCGCGAATGCGCTCCTTGGTGAGCTTGGCGGCCTGGTACATCAGCGCAAGATCGGCCTCGATCTGTCGCGGCGCATTCGGCCGCTGCACCTTGACGGCGACCAGCCGGCCGTTCGGCAACGTCGCGCGATGCACCTGTCCGATCGACGCCGCAGCGAGTGGCGTCTCGTCGAACTCGGTGAAGAGCCGCTCGATCGGCTGACCGAGCTCTTCGCGAATCGTCTTCTCGACATCGGCGAACGGGAACGGCCGCACGTCGTCCTGCAGGCTGCGGAGCTCCGCGATGATGTCCGGCGGCACGATGTCGGGCCGCGTCGAGAGCAGCTGGCCGAACTTGACGAACGTCGGGCCGAGCTCGTCGAGCATCTCCCGCAGGTGCCGGCCGCGGGCGGTCTGGCCCGTCTCGGGGTCACCGGCCTTGCGGCCGTCGACCGCGTAACCGAAGCCGTGCCGGACCGCAACCTGCGCGATCTCGCTCAGCCGGCCGAGGTTGCGCTGCTTCGGGCGCGTCGCCACGATCAAAGTGTTGCACGCGGCGCAAGAAGTGCCTGCTAACGCGGGGGACCGGCCAGCGACGTGCCTGCGCCCAGCGCTCGGCTTCGGCCATCGACTTCTAGCGAATGGACTTGATCGTCGCGGTCCAAGCGCCCTTGGGTGCCTGGACCTCGACGGTCTCGCCGAGCTTCTTGCCGATCAGTGCCGAGCCGAGCGGCGAGGTCGGCGACACGGTGCCGGCACCGCCGACAGCGCTCACCTCGACCGTCATCTTCTGTCCACCGTCGCCTTCGATGTCGACCATCGAACCGACACCAACTTCGTCGGTGCCTGCGTCGGCGACGATCTCGGCGCCTTCGAGCCGCGCGCGCAACGTGCGGATGCGCGCCTCGAGCAGACCTTGTTCGTTCTTCGCAGCGTGATACTCGAAGTTCTCCGAGAGATCGCCGAACTCACGCGCCGTCTTGATCGCCGCGACCACTTCGACGCGGCGCGGACCTTCGAGGTGCGCGAGCTCGTTGCGGAGCGCTTCAGCCTGCTTGGCAGTAAGGCGTTCGCCTTCTACCACTTCGACCGTCCGCCACGCCGTCGCGATGTGTAGACGACGCGCGGCTTTGCGACCTGCATGCCGGTCTCTTCGAACTTCTCGACGTGCCCCTGCAGGCGCGCGACGCGCGAAACGTCCGCCTGCTGGTCGGGCAGCACGAGCGTGATGCCGATGCCGCCCTTGCCCGCGCGACCGGTCCGGCCGACACGGTGTGTGTAGACGTCCGGCTCCTCCGGCGGATCGAAGTTGATCACGTGCGTGATGTCGTCGACGTCGAGACCGCGTGCGGCGACATCGGTCGCGACAAGCGTCTTCACCTTGCCGTTGTCGAAGCGCTCGAGCGCCTTCTCGCGCTGCGCCTGCCCCTTGTCGCCGTGAATTGCAGCTGCGTCCACGTCGTGGCGGAGCAGCTTCTCGACGAGGCGGTCGGCACCGGCCTTCGTGCGAACGAAGACGAGCGCGAGCCCGGTCTCTTCTTGCTTCAGCAGCTCGACGAGTGTCGAGACCTTGTTCTCCGGCGTGACCGGCACGAAGCGATGGTCGACGTCGCCGCTGCGGCGGTCTGCCGGCAGCTCGCCCTCGAAGCGGGCCGGGAAGTGCGTATAGCGGCGCGCCAGCTCGCCGACCTCGCCGTCGAGCGTCGCCGAGAAGAACATCGTCTGGCGGTTGTCGCTCAGCTTGCGAACGAGGCGATCGACCTGCGGCTTGAAGCCCATGTCGAGCATGCGGTCTGCCTCGTCCAGCACGAGCACCTTGACCGAGTCGAGCGACAGCAGTCCACGGTCGACCAGATCCTGCAAGCGGCCGGGGGTCGCGATGATCACGTGGGCGTTCTTCGCTTCTTGCGCCTGCGCCTTCAGCGGCACGCCGCCGTAGACGGACGCGACCTTGACGCGGTCACCGGCGATCAGTCCGAACTCCTCCGTCACCTGCGCGCAGAGCTCGCGCGTCGGAACGAGCACGAGGGCTGCCGGGCGGTCGTCGGTGTTCAGCCGCTCGACGATCGGGATCGCGAACGCGAGCGTCTTGCCGGAGCCCGTCGGGCTCTTGGCGAGGATGTCGCCGCCGGCGAGCGCCTCGGGGATCACGAGCGCCTGGATCTGGAACGGGGCTGCGATGCCGCGCACGGCCAGGCCATTACTCACGGCCTCGGAGACCCCGAGGGAACGAAAATCAGTCAACTTGTCTCAACTCCTTCGGACATCGAGATCGTGTGTCCGGTGGAGGAGACGCGATCTCACGGGAGTGCGGCTCATTCCGCATTCCGTAGAGATCAGGGTAGCAACCGAATCGGCGAGCGGCCTGACCCGAAATTAACGCACCCCCGGCTGGTGCCTCAGACACGGCGCATCCCCGAGGGCACGCCATTCCAGATCAGGCCGCTTGGCTGCTAATCGCCGTTTTCGAGCAGGCGCAAGCGATGCTCGAGCTGGGCGACGCGCAGCTCCAGCTCGTCCCACTCCTCGCGCGTGACGAGCCCGAGCTCGCGTGCGAGGTCCTGAATGCGGCGCCGCGAGCCCTCCCCCACGCGCACCGCGTCGCCCCGCCAGCGGGACGTGAAGTCGTCTGCGAGGGACCGCAACTCGTCGAGCCGCGGTCCGAGGATCGCGCTCAGGCGTTCGTAGTCGCTGTTACCGGGCTCTGCCATGAGGCCGCGACTTGCGCCGCTGACGGCGCAGCTCTTTCTTCGCCGCGGTGTCGACGTCGGTGATCACGTCTTCGATCACGTCGAGCGGCGTCTCGGGCGTCGGCTCTTCCGACGCCGCCTTCTCGGCCTCTGCGAGCACGCGCGCGCTCATCGAGCCCTCGGTCGAGTCGCTGCCCTTGCGGCGGTGGTACTCCGGCTCGCGCTCCTTCCACCAGGTAAGCAGCGGTGCGGCGATGAAGATCGACGAATACGCGCCCGATGTGACGCCGACGAGCAGCGCGAACGCGAAGTCCTGAAGTGTCGGCCCGCCGAAGAAGAACAGTGCGGCGACCGGCAGCAACGTGATGAAGGTCGTGGCGAGCGAACGGCGGATCGTCTCCCACAGTGAGACGTTGACGATCGTCGCGATCGAGCCGCGCCGCATGATCGGAATGTTTTCCCGGATGCGGTCGAAGATGATGATCGTGTCGTAGATCGAGTAACCGAGCACGGTCAGGACCGCTGCAACGGTCGCCTCCGTGACTTCGCGCCCCGTGAGCGAGTAAACGCCGACCGTGATCAGGAGGTCGTGCAGCAACGCGATGATCACCGGTACGGCGAACGCAAGCCCCTTGAACCGCACAGCGATGTACAGCGTGATCACGAGCAGCGAGAAGAGAATCGCGATGATCGCGGACTTGGCGATCTGACGGCCGAAGCTCGACGAGACGTTCTTCACGCCGGGACTGAGGTCGTGCACGTTCGCGTCGAGCGCCGCCTGCAGCTTGTTCTGGTTCGGCGACGAGAGCTTCTTCAAGCGGATCTGGAAGCTCTTGTAGCTTTCGCTCCCGTACGCCTGTCCGCGTCCCTGTACGACCGCGTCCTTCTGGCCGACCGCCTGGGTCTGCGCACGCACCTTCGAGATCGGCGTCGGCTGCGCCGTCTTGAACGTGATCTGCACACCACCCTTGAAGTCGATGCCGAGATTGAGCCCCAGCGCAACAAGCGAGCCCAGGCTGACGACGATCACGGCCCCGGAGATCGCGAACCACAGCTTGCGCCGGCCCATGAAGTCGATCTGCAGGAACGTGCCGCGCTGCGAATGATGCGCGCCCATGAAGCGGGGGTTCTGGAACCACTTGAAGCCGGCGAGCAGCCCGAGCATTGCGCGCGTCGCCGCGACAGCAGTGATCAGCGAGACCACGGTGCCGATCAGCAGCATCAACGCGAAGCCCTTGACGCCGGCGGTCGCGACCGCAAACAGA
>JANMWB010000230.1:0-1833 GCA_031393705.1 Thermoleophilia bacterium
TTCGTGCACGCGTCTCCGGGCCAAGTACGCGAAAGCGCCACGGCTGCGTCAGATGGTGGTTCGGCGCGAATCGCGCAAGGTCGAGCAGATCGCGCAGAGAAGCCTCATCGACGGGCTCACTGCCGTACTGCTTGTGCGTCCTCCGGGACCGGATGGCGTCTCCGACGTCCACGCCGTCTGAGGCTACAGGTCTGGTTCAATGGCTCATCCCTGATGGCAACACAAGTCGAACAGCTCGCCGAAGACAAAGTCCGCCTCACGGTGGGCGTTCCTGCGCACGACGTGCACCACGCCGTCGAGCATGCGGCGAACGACCTCGCCCGTAGCGTTCGCATCCCCGGTTTTCGCCAGGGCAAGGTGCCGAGGCCGTTACTCATGCAGCGCATCGGCAAGGAGCGCCTCTACGCGGAGGCTGTCGAGAGCCACATCGGCGGCTGGTTCTGGAACGCGGCGACCCGCGCGCGGCTCAACCCTGTCGCGCAGCCAGAGTTCGAGTACGACCTGCCCGCCAGCGAGAGCGACGACTGGAGTTTCTCGGCAACGGTCGAGGTTCAGCCGAAGCCCGAGCCCGCGGATTGGACGACGCTCGAGGTGCCGAAGCACGAAGCCGAGGTGCCGCAGGAGGCGGTCGACGCAGAGCTCGAGATGCTGCAGAAGATCGCCGCAGAGATCGTCCCGGTTGAGGGGCGCGCTGCACAGGACGGCGACACGGTCGTCGTCGACCTGATCGCAGAGGACGGATCCGCGCAGCGCGACTACGTCGTCGAGCTCGGCTCCGAGCGGCTCGTCGAGGAGATCGAGAACGGCATCCGGGGGCTGTCTGCAGGCGAGGACCGCGCGATCGCCTACGAGCTCGCCGACGGCTCGCGCCGCACCGCGACCGTCGCCGTCAAGGAATTGAAGGAGCGCGTGCTGCCGCCGCTCGACGACGACCTCGCGAAGGCCGCGTCGGAGTTCGACACGCTCGCCGACCTCCGCTCAGACATCGAAGGACGGCTGCGCGCACAGATCGACGACGAGCTCGAGGGACTCTTCCGCGCGGCGGCCGTCGACGAGCTCGTTCGCGCGACGGAGTTCATGCCCGCCGGTCCGCTCGTCGAGGTCCGCACGCGCGAGCTGCTGAACGGGCTCGCACGCAGCCTCCAGGAGCGCGGGATCGATGCGAACTCCTACCTCGAGCTGACGGGTCAATCGCCGGAGGCGCTCGAGCAGCGTTTGCGCGCGGAGGCCACCATGTCGGTCGCGCGTGAGCTCGTGCTCGAGGCGGTCGCCGACAAGCTCGGCATCCAGGTCACCGACGACGAGATCCGCGAGGAGCTCCGCACCGCCGGCGAGGCCGAAGAAGACATCGACGAGTTCGTCGCGCAGGGCGGCGCAGACCGTGTCCGCGACGACATTCGACTGAAGAAAGCGCTCGACCGTATCGCCGCCGAGGTCAAGCCGATCGCGCCGGAGCTCCACGAGGCACGCGAAGCAATTTGGACGCCGGAGAAGGAGCAACCGGCAGAAACCCCGAAACTCTGGACCCCAGGTAGCAAGGAGTAACTCATGAGCCCGTTGATCCCCATGGTCGTTGAACAGACGTCGCGCGGCGAGCGCGCCTTCGACATCTACTCGCGCTTGCTCGCCGAGCGCATCGTGTTCCTCGGAACCGCCGTGGACGACCAGATCGCGAACCTGATCGTCGCCCAGCTCCTGCATCTGGAGTCGGAGGACCCGGACAAGGACATCTTCCTCTACATCAACTCGCCGGGCGGCTCGGTCTACTCGGGCTTGATGATCTACGACACGATGCAGTTCGTGAAGCCTGACGTGCAGACGATCTGCATGGGG
>JANMWB010000235.1:0-19458 GCA_031393705.1 Thermoleophilia bacterium
GTTCAGAGATGACCTGGACTTGGCGGCCGACTGGGTCGACGATTACCTTCGTCGCGTCGGCGAGCTGCCGGTCGCCGCGCAGGTCGAGCCCGGTGAGATTCGCGCTCGCCTCCCGGAGTCGCCGCCGGAACAAAGCGAGTCGTTCGAGGCGATGCTGCGCGACCTCGACGAGGTGATTCTGCCGGGGGTGACCCACTGGAACCACCCGCGCTTCTTCGCCTGGTTCGCGAACACCGGCTCCGAACCGGGCATCCTCGCCGAGCTCCTGATCGCATCGTTGAACGTCAACAACATGACGTGGCTCGCGTCGCCGGCCGCGACAGAGCTCGAGGTGACGGTGCTGGACTGGCTTGCGCAGCTACTCGGTCTCCCGCGCGGCTGGCACGGTCACATCGAGGACACGGCGTCCACCGCGACGGTGGCCGCGCTCGCCGCTGCGCGCACGCTCAAGCCGGGCGGCGTGGTGTACGCGTCGGAGCAGGCGAATTTCAGCGTCGAGAAGGCTGCGCGGCTTGTCGGGCTCGAGTTCCGGAAGGTCGAGGTCGACGACGCGTTTCGCATGCGGGCCGACTTCCCACTTGACGATGCGACCGCGGTCGTTGCGACGGTCGGTACGACCGGTACGACGTCTGTCGATCCGGTCGCAGAGCTGGCGCGCCGCTGCGAGGAGGCCGGCGTCTGGCTGCACGTCGACGCGGCGTACGCAGGCTCAGCCTGGGTCTGCGATGAGTTCCGATGGAGCCTCGAGGGGGTCGACCGCGCGGACTCGGTCGTCGTCAACCCGCACAAGTGGTTGTTCACGCCGATGGACTGCTCGACACTCTGGACGCGCAGGCCGGAGGTGCTGCACGAGGCGTTTGCACTCGTACCGGACTACCTGGCCGCTACGCAAGGCGCGGTCGACCTCAAGGACTTCGGGCCTGCGCTCGGCCGTCGCTTCCGTTCGCTGAAGCTGTGGTTCGTGCTGCGCTGGTACGGCGCCGAAGGATTGCGCGCGTTGATTCGGGAGCACGTGCGGCTCGCGCAGCTCTTCGCGTCGCTCGTCGAGTCCGAGCCGGGCTGGGAGGTCGTCGCGCCGCATCCGTTCTCGACCGTGTGCTTCCGCCACGTCGAAGCCGACAACGATGCGATCGCGCGCGCAGCGACTGCGACGGGCGAGCTGTTCGTCGCGTCGGCGGCGTTGCGCGGCCAGTCGATCATCCGGCTAGCGATCGGCAACGCGGCCACGACCGAGGCGGACGTCCGCCGCTCGTGGGAGGTCATTCGCTCGTGCGCGTAAGGGCCGTGATCTTCGACCTGTGGGAGACGCTGATCGACTGGGACCGGGACTCGGCCGCGCGAATGCTCCAGGAGGTGGATGCGCTCGTGGGCAACGGGTTCGCAGACCGGTGGGACACCTCGAACCTCAGGTACGTCGCGCCGATTCGCATCGCGCTCGCCGAGGCCGAGGTGCCGGAGGAGTTGATCGAGGACATCTGCGCGCTCCGGCTCCGCTATCACCGCCGCTCGCTCGTGCCGCGGGCCGGTGCGGTCGAGACGCTGCGCCGGCTGCGGGAGGACGGCTACCTCGTCGGGCTGATCACGGTCTGCAGCGAGGACATCGAGGTGCTCTGGCCGGAGTCCCCGTTCGCCGGGCTCTTCGATGCGGAGATCTTCTCGTCGCGCGTCGGGCTCTCGAAGCCCGATCCGCGCATCTACCTTGCGTGCTGCGAGGCGCTCGGCGTCGAGCCACACGAAGCGGTGTTCGTCGGCGACGGCGCGAACGACGAGCTTGGCGGGGCGCGCCGGGTCGGCATGGACGCGATCCTCATCCACCGTGAGGGCGAGGATCCGCTGTGGGGGCTCGACGCGTGGGACGGCCCGCGCGTGACATCGATCCCGGGCGTGCTCGACGTGCTCGAGGCCTGATGCCCCGCGTCCGCCGGCCCAGGCGCCAGGCGCCCGCGCTCGAACTGCTCGAAGCAACGCTGCCGGAGCTTCGACGCGGTCTGACCGAGAGCGCGGCGCGCACGGTCGCCTACGAGCTCTTCGAGAAGCTCGGCTACGGCGCGGTCGCCGTCACGGACACGCATGAGGTGCTTGCGTTCGTGGGCGCGGGCGCCGACCACCACGGCGCGGGCGACACCCCGATGCGCCCGGTCTACGAAGCGATCGCGCGTGGCGGGCCGCTGCTCGCGCCGCTCGGCATCCGCACCGAGTGCAACCACCCGGCCTGCCCGCTCGGCGCCGCCGCCGTCGTGCCGCTACAGGTGACGGACGGCCCCGCCGGCGCGATCGTTGCCTACGCCACAGCCGGCTCGCCGCTCGATGAAACGGCGGTCGAGACGCTCAATGCGCTCGGCACGCAGCTGTCCGCGCAGCTGCAGCTGTCGGAGCTCCATTCGGCGACTGCGACGGCGCTGCAGGCGCAGATGGAACCGCACTTCGTCTTCAACGCGCTGAACACGATCGCCGCGTTCATTCGAACCGAGCCGGAGCGCGCCCGCAAGCTGGTGCTCGCTTTCGCAGACCACTTGCGCAGCAGACTCGCGCGGCCGGGCGAGTTCATCACGCTCGAAGAGGAGCTGCGTCACGTGCGCAGCTACCTCGAGCTCGAGCAGGCGCGTTTCGGCGCGCAGCTCGAGGTGACGATCGACGCGGCTCCGGACGCGCTCACCGTGCGGTTGCCGCCGTTGCTCGTGCAGCCGCTCGTCGAGAACGCGATCAAGCACGGGAAGACCGATCGCACGTTGCACCTGCTCGTCCGCGCCCGCGTGCGTCGCGGCCGGTTGCGCGTGACCGTGCGCGACGACGGTCGCGGAATCGCGCGCGAGGCGATCGAGCGCGTGCTGGAGCAGGGCGTCGGCGAGGGCACCGGCCTCGGGCTTGCCAACGTCAATCTTCGGCTGACGGCGCACTACGGCGAAGGCGTGAGGCTGCGTTCGTTCCCGTTCGGCACGGTGGTGCGGCTGGAGGTTCCGCTGGGGTGAAGATCCGGGCCTTGCTCGTCGACGACGAAGCGCCGGCACGCTCGGAGCTTCGCTATCTCCTGGCGTCGCATCCCGAGGTGGAAGTCGTCGGCGAGGCCGCCAGTGCCGCCGAGGCGCTCGACCTCTCGCGCGAGCTCGCGCACGACGTCGTCTTCCTCGATGTCGAGATGCCGGGTCTCACCGGCCTCGAGGCCGCCCCGCTCGTCCGCGAGCGCACCGACCCGCCGGCAGTCGTCTTCGTCACCGCGCATGAGCGCTACGCGATCGACGCATTCGCGGTCGAGGCGTTCGACTACCTGCTCAAGCCGGTCGATCCGGACCGGCTCGTGCGCGTGATCGAGCGGCTGCAGGAGCGCTCGGTCGAGAACGTCGTGCCGGTCGAGAAGGTGCCGGTCGTCTCGGGCGGTGGCACCGAGCTGCTCGACTACGACCAGGTGCACTACGTCCAGGCAGACGGCGACTACAGCCGCGTGCACACCTACGACCGGTCATACCTGTGCACGGCATCGCTCGGCGAGCTCGAGGAGCGACTGCCTGCCGCGCGGTTCGCCCGCATTCACCGCTCCTATCTCGTGAACCTGTCGAAGGTCGCGGGCGTGCGCCGCGCGGCACCGGATCGTTTCTGCTTGCAACTCGCTGATGCCGAGCACACCGAGCTCGACGTGGCGCGCCGCCAGTCACGTCAGCTGCGCGAGCGGCTCGGCCTCTAACTCCGGAACCTGGTTCGCTCTTTGAACGAGGTTCGCGAAGACACCCCGAGCGTCCAGTGCTCTCGCGTGCGCCAGGGTTCAGGAGATCACCCCGACCGAGCGATCTTGTCTCCGCGGCAGGCGGTGAGTAGGTTCGTCCGCGATGAGCGCAGAACCGTGGACCTGGCCGGACTCGCTCGATGCGCTGGCAGCAGCCCCCGAGTCGCATCGACGCCTCTTTGAGAACGACGCCGTCCGCGTCCTGGAGACGAGGATTGCGCCCGGTGAGACGACCGAGGTGCACACGCACCGATGGCCGTGCATCCTTTACATCGTCTCCTTCGGCGATTTCGTGCGCCGGAATGCCGATGGCTTGGTCTTGGTCGACACGCGCAAGGGCGGCGAGCTTCCACAACCGGGGACCGCGATCTGGAGCGGCTCCCTCTCTCCGCACACCCTTGAGAACGTCGACACATCCGAGATTCACGTGATCGGCGTCGAGTTGAAGACCCGCTGAACGTCCCCTTCGCCAACCGCGCTCGTCTGGGCGAGCGTCTTACGCCTGAGCGGTTGCTCAGAGCTGCCGAAGCAGCTCGCGGAACGCGTCCGTTGATCCGACGATCACGTCGGCGCGTTCGCGCAGCTCGGTCGGCCCTTCGGCCGAGACGACTGCGACGCGCACCGCTGTCTCTAGCCCGTCAAGTGCGGCGAAGCCGTCGAGATCGGTCGTGTCGTCGCCCGCATAGAGCGCGCGCTGCAGGCCGGTTGTCTCGAGCAGGTGGCGCACTGCCGTTCCCTTCGAGGCATCGACAGGTGGTAGCACCTCGAGCACCATGCGGCCCCACCTCGCGCGGAAGCCGAGGTCGAGCGCCGCGGCGGCGACAGCGTCGAGCTTCTCGTGGGCCTGCTCGGGGTCCGGCGCACTGCGGTAGTGGAACGCGACGCTGAGCGGCTTCACCTCGACGTCGCCCCACGGCATCTCGGCCGCGAAGCCGTGGATCGGCTCGGCCCACTTCTCGGCCTCCGGCGCAAGCTCGAGCCCGTGCTCGCCGACGTAGGTCAGTCCGTCGACGCCGACGATCTCACGCGCAACCTTGGTCGGTCGCCCGGTCACGCACGCGACCAGCCCGTAGAGCCCGCTGAGCCGTTGCAACTCGTTGCGGGTCGCCGCCGGAACCCGGGCGTCCTCCGGCCGCTCGACGATCGGTGCGAGGACGCCGTCGATATCCAGGAAGAGCGCTGTTGCGGCAGGCTCTGCCGCGATCCGGGTGAGGACGTCCACCCGTCGTAGCCTAGACACCTCCTGCTGGCGGATTCGGCCGAGATCGTGGACACTTCCGGAGATGAGTGACGAGGAAGAGCTCTGGATCCCGCTGGTCGACGAGCCGATCGGCTCGATCGTCGGCGCACTGCAGGCGACCCATCCCGAGATCGACGAGCTCATCTCGTCGCCGCACAAGATCCTCGCATTCCGCACGTTCGCCTACATCCGAGTCGGGATCCTGCTCGGACAACTGCTCCTCGACCACGACGTACCCGAGTACGACGGCACGGAGACGTGGATCGAGGCGCTCCTGCGCGACCCGAAGCACGAGCAGGCCGTCGTGAACGAGCTGCTCGCCGTCGCTCAGGAGGTCGCGGCCGATCCGCGCTACGCCGACGACGAGCCGATGGGCCCGGACGACGAGGCGCGCGAGCGCTTCCGCGAGTTCGCCCGCAAGCAGCTCGGCTAGAGAGGCGATCCCCCGGGCCTGTCAGAATGGCCGGACGGTGCGCCGTCGTCTCGCCCTGCTCCTCTTCGTCACCCTGCTCGCGATCGGCCCTGCCGGTGCAGAAGGCCCTGCGCGCACGCCCGGGGCCGCCGCGACGGCGTGGGGCATCAAGGTCTCCGTGCCGAACCAGAGCGGGACGGCCACCACCTCGGTCGTCGCGCCGCCGAACAACGCTCCCGCCGTCGAGAAGTTCGCCTATCCCTCCGACGGCTCGATCGTTGCGGCCGACTCGTCGACCGCCAGCGCGGTCACCGACGTGAAGGGCTACGCCTCGGCGCGCGCGGAGAGTGTTGTCACTGCGCTCTCGCTGTTCAAGGGGGAGATCACCGCCGATGCGGTGACCGCACGCGCCTCAGCCGGTACCGGCTACTCCGGCGCCGGCGGCAATGTCAACGGCAGCGGCGTCGTGAACCTGAAGGTCAACGGACAGCCCGTTCCCTTGATCTCGCCGACGATGTCGAAGGTGACCCTTGGCGACTGGGGCCAACTGACGATCGGCGGCGTCGCCGTCGATCGCAGTGCGCCCAACGGGGCAAAGGGCTATCGCGGCTTCGTGACCGAGCTCGACATCCACCTGACCGCCGACCACGGTGGCCTGCCGGCGAACAGCGAGATCCAGATCGGCTATGCGGACGCCACGGCTCAGACGGCGCCGCCCCTGGCCTCCACCACGACCTCGACGGCGACCGACACGCTGCCGGTCACGGCGACGGCGGATGTCGCGAGCGGAGACGCGCCGCGTGATCGCATACGCCGCGGCAAAGCAGCTGACTCCACCGGCCCGCTGAAGGTTCACCCCAAGCTGACTGCCGGGCACTACGTGTTCCCCGTCTACGGCCCCTCGTCGTACATCGACACCTTCGGCGCCGCGCGGTCGGACGTCAGCTACCACCACGGGACCGACATCTTCGGCCAGCTCGGCCAGCCGCTCGTCGCGGTCACGGCTGGGACGGTGTTCTCCGTCGGCTGGAACAGGGTCGGCGGCAACCGCCTCTGGCTGCTCGACGGGCAAGGCAACCAGTTCTATTACGCGCATCTCTCGGCGTTCTCCACCGCGGCGGTGAACGGCGCGCGCGTGAGGGCGGGCGAGGTGGTCGGGTTCATGGGCCGGACGGGCGACGCCGAAGGCACGCCGTACCACTTGCATTTCGAGGTGCACCCGGTGTCGTTCCTCTATCTCGGCTACGACGGCGCAGTCGACCCAACCCCGTACCTCGACGCCTGGCTCCACCAGAAGGATCTGCCGTTCCCGGTCGCCGCGGGCTGGGCGCCCGCAATCCCAGGCGGCCCGGCGGCGCCGGAGCCCGGCGCCATCCTGCTCGGGATGAGCGACATCTCCACCGCCGACGGGCTCGACCCGGCGTCACTCGAGCGCGCGCTGACGCCACTGAAGCCGTCAGCACTCATGCAGACCCTCGTTCCGACGCAGCCCGCGCCGACCAAAGACCTCGGTCGCGGGTAGGAGTTCTTTTTACTTCCCGTTGTTCGAGGAGTAGTCGCCGCCGAACTCGTCGTCCCCGCCGCCGATCATCTCCTTGACCCACTTGCGCGTCTCGGCACCGGTGATCGGGTTGAAGAGGATGCCGAGCGCGATGCCCGCAACGAGCAGCGTCGTGTTCCGGCCACCGTGGGACTTCTTGCCCTGCAGCCGGTCGGCTGCGTTGCGGAGATCCTCGACCGCGTCCTTCAGCTTGTCGCGGATGTCCTCGTCGGTTGCGACGCGTGTGGCCAGAGTGACTGCCCCGCGCCCACCGATCAGCTCGCTGTAGAGATCCTTCGCAGTCGAGAAGGCACTCATCACGTCATCGCGGAGCTTCTCGTCGGACATCGCCCGCTCAACGTAGGGTTTGACGTTCTCTGCTGCGTCGTAGACCTTGTCTCTCGTCTTGGCCATGCTTGCCGAATCCTTTCGCCTCGTTACTGCGCGCCTGATACCCCAGATAATCCGACGCAAACAGGCGCTCCTGTTCGCGACCCTGATTGTTGCAGTGTTTGGTCTAGCGGGGTGCGGGGAGTCAGGCGCGTCCGCGCCGGACACGCGGTGGCAGACCGTGGCTGGAGCAGGGTTCACCTTCCAGGCACCGGTCGGCTGGAAGGTCGATCGTGCGAAGAGTCGCGTTTCGCTGACCCGAGACTCGGAGCTCGTCCAGGTCGCGACCTTTCCCCTGACGAAGTCGTACAACGACAAGCTCTTCGGACCGGTCGCGACCGAGCTGCGCTCGCGGATGCAGGCGATCGCCCGTCAGACCGCCGGCACGTTGAGCGCCGGGTCGTCGGTCGTCGCGGATGGGGTGCGCTCACACGCCTACGAGGTAACGGTGGGCAGCCGAGTCGACGAGTACACGTTCGTGTTCAGTGGCAAGCGTGAGTACCTGCTGCTTTGCCGCCGCACCTCGTCGGCCGGCTCGGACGTTTGCCGACGGCTCGTTACGAGCTTCGCGCGGCGCTAGCCGCTGCCTGGCGCTCGCTGCTCTGCGCGCTCTGCGGTCGCGTGCGCCGCTTGCCGGTGAACGCCGCCTCGAACACTTCCTGGATCCGGTCGACCGGGATGAACTCGAGCGCCTTGCGCGTCTCAGGAGGAAGGTCGTCGAGATCGGGCTCGTTCTCGCGTGGGAAGATCACGCGCTTCAGTCCTGCGCGCTGTGCGGCGAGTGATTTCTCGCGCAGCCCGCCGATCGGGAGCACCTGCCCGGTGAGCGTGATCTCTCCGGTCATGCCGACGTCGGCTGCGACCGGCTCGCCACGCACGAGCGAGGCGATCGCGGTGGCCATCGTCACGCCTGCCGACGGCCCGTCCTTCGGGACGGCGCCGGCAGGGACGTGGATGTGCACGTCGTGGGTCGAGAACCAATCGTCTGCGAGGCCCATCTCCTCCGTGTGCGACCGCACCCACGAGAGCGCGGCCTGCGCTGACTCCTGCATCACTTCGCCGAGTTGGCCGGTAATCGTCAGGCGGCCCTTGCCCGAGTAGGCGGTCGCCTCGATGAAGAGCACGTCGCCGCCGACGGCGGTGTAGGCGAGGCCGGTCGCGACGCCCGGCACCGAAACGCGCTTGCGCACCTCTCCCGAGTAGCGACGAGGCCCAAGCCACTCACGCAACCGCGCATCGTCGACGCGCGGCTTCTGCGCCCTTCCCTTTGCAATTTGGGTTGCGACTTTCCGGCACACGTCGGCGATGCGGCGTTCGAGATTGCGCACGCCCGCTTCTCGCGTGTACTCCCGGATAATCGTGCGCAGCACCTTGTCGGAAAGCGTCAGCTGCGAGCGCTTGAGCCCGTGCAGGCCGAGCTGCTTCGGCAGGAGGTACTTCTTCGCGATCCCCAGCTTCTCGTCCTCGGTGTAACCCGACAGCGAGATCACGTCCATGCGGTCGAGCAGCGCGCCCGGAATCGTGTCGAGCGTGTTCGCCGTGCAGATGAACAGGACCTTCGAGAGGTCGAACGGCAGGTCGAGGTAGTGGTCGCGGAAGTTGCGGTTCTGCTCCGGGTCGAGCACCTCGAGCATCGCGCTTGCCGGATCGCCGCGCCAGTCGGCGCCCATCTTGTCGATCTCGTCGATCAGCACCAGCGGGTTCGACGACTCCGCGTCGCGCAACGAGCGGATGATCGAGCCGGGCATCGAGCCGATGTAGGTGCGCCGGTGACCGCGGATCTCTGACTCGTCGCGGACGCCTCCGACAGACAGGCGGACGAACTTCCGGCCGAGCGCGTTCGCGATCGAATGCCCGAGCGACGTCTTGCCGACGCCGGGTGGGCCGACAAGGCAGAGAATCTGGCCGGAGATCTCGTTGCGCAGCTTCGCGACCGCGAGGTACTCGATGATCCGGTCCTTCACCTTCTCGAGGTCGAAGTGATCGGTGTCGAGCACCTTGCGCGCATGGTCGAGATCGAGGTTGTCCTCGGTGTAGGTGTGCCACGGCAGCGTCAGGACCCATTCGAGGTAGGTGCGGATCACGCCGTACTCGGCGGCGGCCGACGGGAGCTTCTCGAGGCGGCCGAGCTCGCGGTTGGCGGCCTTCCGCACGTCTTCCGGCAAGTCGAGCGCGTCCAGCTGCTCGCGGAGCTCGTTCACCTCGGCCGCCTCGGGATCGCCATCGCCGAGCTCCTGCTGGATCGCCTTCAGCTGCTGGCGCAGGAAGTACTCGCGCTGTCCCTTCTCCATCTCGGACTGCACCTGTGACTGGATCTTCGAGCCGAGCTCGAAGACCTCGAGCTCGCGGTTCAGGATCTGCGAGACGAGCCGGAGCCGTTGCTCGACGTTGACCTCTTCGAGGATCTCCTGGCGCTCTTCAGTCTTGATCGTGCGCAGCGTCGAGGCGACGAGATGGCAGAGCGCGCTTGGATCGTTGACGTTCGCGGCCGCAAGCTGCAGTTCTTCCGGCAGGTACGGCGCGAGCCCGATGATGCGCCCGAACAGTCCCTGGACGTTGCGCGTGAGCGCCTCGACCTCAGGCGTCTCGATCAGCACGTCGGGCAGGGCGCTGAACTCGCCGAGGAGGTACGGATCGGCGTCGAGGCGATGCTCGAGTTTGATGCGCTCGATGCCCTGCACGAGGATGCGCAGCGTCCCGTCGGGCACCTTGATCATCTTGTGGACGAGCGCGACGGTGCCGACGTCGTAGATGTCTTCCCACGATGGGGAATCGAGCGTCGCATCCTTCGCAGTGATCAGCGCGAGCAGGCGGTCCCCAGCCACCACATCGTCGATCAAGCGCACCGACCGTTCCTGGCCGATCGCGAGCGGTGACATCGATTGTGGGAAGACGACGGTCTCCTTCAGCGGCAGGACAGGCAGGGCGGCCGGGAACTCGATCTGGTGGTCCTCCGGCTCGGGCGTGTCGAAGGTGATGTCCGTCATAGGCTGCTGACCGCGATCACGATGCGGCCGGTATGAGGCTGTTCGACAATTGGCAGCGTGATGGTCAGGACGCCGTTCTCGAAGCTCGCGCGCGCCTGCTCGGGATCGACGTCCTCGACCAGCCGCACCTGCCGCTGGAACGGGCCGCTCTCGATCTCCATCTGCTGGTAGACACGGCCCTGCACCTTCGGACGCTTCCGCTCGCCGCTGATCAGGAGCACGCGTTCGCCGGCGACGATCTGGATCGAGCCCGGATCGACGCCCGGCAGTTCGACGACGACGGTCAGCGCGTGCGGGTCGTCGGTGTGGAAGCAATCGACGTTCGGGCGGAACGCGTGGCGGATGCCCGAGAAGCGCGGAACCTGCCACAGGTCCGCGAACAGCTCCTCGATCTCCTCCTGCAGCTTGTCCACGTCACGGCGCGTCATTGCCGCGAACCGTACCCCGGTGGCCGTTCTCCAGTCATCTGCCGTCCGCCGCGACCCTCACGATCGGCGTGTGGAGATCATTCAGCCTCGTTGGGCGACCTGGACATTTCTGCTGTACGCGGGCGCCTTCACGATCCTCGGAGCGGCCTTGGGCTGGCTGTCGTACTTCAGCGCCACCTCCGGAAACGCCGGCTATGCCGCCTGGGCGCTCGTCGTCTTCGCCGTTCTGGCGGCGAAGGCGGAGTGGTTCAAGCGCACCGGGCACCGCATCACCGCAGGCCTCTTCGCCTTCGCCGCGGTCGCGGCCTACGTGGGGTTGGTCGCTGCACTCTGGACGTGGTTCGGCTGGCTCTCGTACGGCGGCTCGGGCTTCAGCGGGTTCCATCTCTCGCGGCTCCTCTTGTTGGCGCTCTGGGTCGCGGCCACCCTGTTTGCGCTGGCGCGTTTCCGGTTCCCGCTCCTCGTGGCCCAGTTCGCACTGGCCGGCTGGTTGCTCGTCACCGATCTGATCTCCGGCGGCGGCGACTGGTCGGCCGTTGTCACGCTCTTCGTCGGGTTCAGCTTCCTCGGCGCCGGCCTCGTGGCCGACCTCGGTTCGACGCGCCCCTACGGGTTCTGGCTGCATGTCGCGGCCGGCCTGCTGATCGGCGGCAGCCTCATCTACCTGTTGCACCACGGCACGTTCGAGTGGACGCTGATCGCGATTGCGTCCGTCGTCTACGTCGGGCTGGCGCAGCTCTTCGGCCGTTCGAGCTGGGCCGTCCTGGGGGCGCTCGGCGTCCTGATCGCGGCGGGCGAGTTCACCCTCCAGTGGACGCACATCCGTGTCCCGCTACTTCAGCCCGAGGGCACCGGAGGTCGCGGCTGGGTCCCGCCGCTCGTCTTCGGCTTCGCCGGCGCGCTCCTCGTCTTGCTCGGCCTCATGGCCGCCCGCCGGCGTGAGCGCGCCGTCGTCTGAGTCAGCCCAGGCGTAGATCGGCCAGGAACTGGCGTAGCTGCGCGGCGACGATCGCCTGATCCCCGTCCCCGCCCGCAGCCGCAAGCTTCTCGCCGGCCCGCGCGAGCGCCTCGGTGCGATCCTGGCCGAGCAGCGCGCGGTCGAGCGCGTCGGCAAGGTGCCGGGTTGCCGCTGCGAGCTCCGGGTTGCGCACGTGGGTGTCGGCCACATCGCGGCCGACACTGCGGGCGTGGCGTGCTGCGCGCGCGCCGAGGTTGATCTGCGCGTCGAGGTCGTCGATCAGACGAACGTCGTCACGACGAAGCGGGCTCCAACGAAGCGCGCGGCGGGCCGGTGCGAGCTCGAAGACGTCCCGCACCGCATCGAGCGAGTGCTCGCGGAGGTCGTCCAGCTGCTCGGCCGTGGCGCCGCTGCCGGTGGCGAGATCATCGGCGATCGTTGTGAAATCCGAGGCGAGTTGCTGGCGCATTCGATCGAGCCGCCGCTCGAGCTCTCGGATCGGATCCGGCGGCCACACGACTGCGGACACCACGACGGCGACGATCGCTCCGATCCCGGTCTCCCAGATCCGCTGCACGCCCAGCTGGGAGACGTTCGCGCTCGCGAATCCGATCAGGAACAGCGCGGCGATCGGCACCTCGAGGTTCGGCCGCTCGCCGATCTTCAGCACGATGCCGGCGAGCGTCGCGGCCATCAGCGCGATCGCGACGCGCCACGTCGAACCGACCGCGACGTCGGTCAACGCGAGGCCGATCCCGACTCCCGCGAACACGCCGAGGATTCGGCCGATCGAGACCGAGACCGCGGCGAAAGGGTCGCCGTTCATCGCCACGAGCGGCACCAGGGCGGCGAAGATCGGGCGCTTCGCGCCGAGCTCGCTCGCGATCCACCAGGCGCCGGTGCCGCCGATCGCCATCTTGATCGCAAGCCGCAGCTCCGCGACGAGATCGCGGCCGGCAAGGAAGCGGCGAACCGGCATGTGCCGAAGCTAACGAATTCCGTACGCAGGCGACACGAAAGGCCAACGGGTGCCGCTCAAGCTTCAGGCATGCGCTATCTCGCAGCAGCGGCGGGCTTCCTGGGGGCGATCGTCCTCCTGCTTCCCGTTCATTAACTCGGCAGGCCAGCCACCGGCTTGCCCGCCCCGGCACTCGCGGTGCCGTCCCTGACGCGGCGCCGGATCGCCACGCTCGCCGCCGGTCCGTAGCTCCGCTACGAACACGGCGTCGATCGCGGCGCCCGACTTGGTCAGGGCCACCCCCACGAGCACCGTTTCGATCAATCCGGCGACTAGCCTGCCGGTGTGAAGTCGGCACCCGTCTTGCGCGGCGGTCACCTCGCGCGGGCGGTCTGGCTCGTCTCCGGCCTGTTCCTGTGCTCGGTTGGCATTCTCTGCTTTCTCGAGGCGCGGCTCGGGCTGCCGCCGTGGGACGTGCTCCACCAGGGCATCGCGCGGCACACGCCGCTCTCCTTCGGCGCCGCGAACGAGGTGGTCGGGCTGATCGTCCTCACGGTGGCGTGGGCGCTCGGCGCACGGGTGTGGATCGGGACGTTCGCCAACGCAGTCCTGATCGGCGGGTTCATCATCCTGCTCCAGCCGCTGCACGCGGTGCAGTCGCTCGCCGGTTGGCCGCTCGTTCCGCGGATCGGCTTGCTTGTCGTTGGTCTGATCAGCTTCGGCGTGGGGACGGCGTTCTACATCGGGGCGAACCTCGGCGCCGGGCCGCGCGACTCGCTGATGCTCGTCGGATCGCGGCGCACAGGCATCCGCATCGGGGCGGTGCGCGCCATGCTCGAGATCTCGGTGCTCGTCATCGGCTTCTTGCTCGGAGGGACCGTGGGCGTCGGTACCTTGGCCTTCGCGGCGCTCATCGGCCCCTCGGTCGAAGCGTCGTTCTGGCTCGTCACCAGGTTCCATCTGACATGAACCTCTTTGCCCGCCTGTTCCGTCTCGTCTGGGGCGGAGATGTCGATCGCGCCCTACGACCGGTGCTCGCCGTCAGTCTCGCGGGGTCGGTCGCCGGCTCGTCCGCGTACCCGTTCATGGGCATCTGGGCGATCAAGGAACTCCACGCGGCACAGACGAAGCTCGCGTTCACCTACCTGGTCGGGGCGGCGCTGTCGCTACTGATCGGCTACGCCGCCGGGCACTGGTCAGATCGGATCGGCCGCCGTCCGCTCATCCTCACGGGGTGGGGGTTCCAGGCGCTCGTTCCGCTCGCGCTGCTCGCGATCGGCAATCACCTCTATGCCGGGCTCGCGTTGCTCGCCTTGCTGCCCGCGTTCGGGTCGCTCGGCGGAGCGGCCGACCAGGCGATGATCGCCGACCTCGTCGCTCCGGAGCGGCGCGAGGCCGCGTATGCGTCGGTTCGGGTCGCGGCGAACCTCGGTGTGACGATCGGCCCGCCGATCGGCGGGCTGCTCCTGATCGGCGGTCACTGGAATCACCTCTGGCTCGGGACGCTCGTGCTTTCGACCGGCGGCTTCCTGATCGCCTGGCGCTTCATTCCGCGGCGCGGCGCGTACGCGCCTGACGGCCCGCCGCAGCGAGGGTCGTTCGGCGTGATCATCCGCGACTCGCCGTTCCTGCTCTTCATGCTCTCGTCGGTCTTCGCGACGATGACCTACGTCGCGACCGAGACGCTGCTGCCGATCTCGGTTACGACGACACATCACCTGGCGCCTGCGACGTGGGGCGTGCTGATGGTTGTCAATCCGCTGCTCGTTACGGTGTTCCAGCTGCGGCTGACACGGTGGACAGCGTCGATTCCCGCGTGGGTGAAGCTCGGCGTCGCGATGCCGCTGATGGGTGTGCCGTTCCTGCTTCTGAACGTGAACGGGTCGGCGCCCGTGATCGCGTTCGTGATCCTGTTGTTCGTGCTCGGCGAGATGCTTTGGGTGCCGACGTCGCAGGCCGTCGTCGCGGCGCTCGCCCCGGCGGACATTCGCGGCGCATACATGGGGGCGTTCGGCAGCACCTGGTCGGTGGGCTGGGCGCTGACGCCGTTCCTCGGCCTGCAGGTGCGAAGCGCGTACGGCGACGCAACGATGTGGATGTGCGTCGCGGCCGTCGGTGTGATCGCCGGGATCCTCGGCATCGTGGCCGCGCGCGGGCACGACGGGGACGCTGCTGCCGTAGGATCGCCCGCGTGAAAGGTCTGATCGCTGCGGGCGGGAACGCCACGCGCCTCGAGGAGCTGACGCGCGTCACGAACAAGCATCTGTTGCCCGTCGGGCAGTGGCCGATGGTCTATTACCCGTTGCAGCTCCTCCAGCGCGCGGGCGTGCGCGAGGTGCTCATCGTGACGGGACAGCAGCACGCGGGCCAGTTCATCGATCTGCTCGGGAACGGCCGTGTCGAGTCGCGCTCGGGGGGCGAGCTGCTCTTCGACCTTGACCTCTCGTACAAGGTGCAGGTCGAGGCGGGTGGGATCGCGCAGGTGGTCGGGATGGCGCGCGAGTTCGCCGCAGGCGATCAGCTCGTGGTTTGCCTCGGCGACAACATCTTCGAGCGCGCGCAGTCCGATGCGATCACGGGCTGGCACGACGGGGCGATGGTCTTCGTCAAGGAAGTTCCCGACCCGGAGAACTTCGGTGTGGTCGTCTACGACGACGATCTGAACGTCACCGACATCGTCGAGAAGGCGGGCGTTGTCGACAAGCGTTACGACGCGCCGCCCTCGAACGACGCGGTCGTCGGGCTCTACTGTTACCCGCCTGACGTGTTCGAGATCATCGACGGGCTCGCGCCGTCGAATCGCGGCGAGCTCGAGATCACCGACGTCAATCGTGTGTACGCGCAGCGCGGCGATCTTGCAGTGCGGCGCGTCGAGGGTTGGTGGCACGACGGTGGGAAGCACTGGGGCGACCTCGCCGACATAGGGCGGCGCATCGACGAGACGGGCGCAAATACGTAGTGGTCACGCGGATCCCACTTCGTCGCCACGAGGACGAGCGCGGCTGGTTCATGGAGCTGATGCGCGCAAGCGAGTTGCCGAAACCGGTCCGGCAGGCGAACCTTGCGCACTCGCGCGCAGGTGTGATCCGCGCGTTGCACTACCACGAGCGCGGACAGGACGACCTCTTCATCTGTCTGCAGGGGATGGTTCGCGTTGTCGTCCTCGATCGCGAAACCGGCGAGACATTCACCGAGGACATCGGCGAGGACAATCCGGTTGCGATCTACGTACCGGGCACGAAGGCGCACGGCTACGAGGCGCTTTCGGACTGCCTGTTCTGTTACTTCGTGACGGAGGAGTACGACCCGACTGACCCGGATGAGCACGGCGTGCCGTGGAACGATCCGCGCGTCGCGCACCTCTGGAGCACGCAGACGCCGATCCTGTCTGCGCGCGACGCAGTTTGAGCTCGATCATCACCGGCGCGGGTGGGCAGCTCGGGCACGCGTTGACAGAGGCGTTTCCGGAGGCGCGCGCGCTGACGCGGGCGGACTGGGACGTCACCTTCTCGCCGCCGGAGGCGCTCGACCCGGAGCTCGTGCTGCACGCGGCCGCGTGGACGGACGTCGACGGCGCGGAGGACGATCCGCAGAGCGCCGCGGCTGTGAACGTCGGAGGGGCCCTCAATGTCGCGTCGCTCGAAGTGCCGCTCGTGACGTGGTCGACGGATTACGTCTTCGACGGGACGAAGCGCGAGCCGTACGTCGAATCGGACTCGCCGTCACCCCTCGGTGCGTATGGGCGGACGAAGCTGCACGGCGAGGCGGCGGCGGGAGACCTTGCGTGGATCGTGCGCACGTCGTGGCTCTTCGGCCCGACCGGGAACAACTTTGTCCGGACGATGCTGCGCCTTGGCGCGGAGCGCGACGAGGTGGCAGTTGTCGACGACCAGCGCGGCTCGCCGACGTACGTCGGCCACCTCGCCGAAGCGACGAAGCAAATCGTTCACCTGCCGTATGGCATCTACCACGTCGCCGCGGCAGGGGACTGCACGTGGGCCGAGTTTGCGGAGGCGATATTCGAGGAGGCGGGGCTCGATACGCGTGTCCGCCGCATCACGACCGCGGAGTTCGGCGCCAGAGCGCCTCGTCCGGCGTACTCGGTGCTGCGGAGCGAAAAGGGCGCCCCGGAGCTGCCGCACTGGCGCGAGGGACTGCGCGCTTGCTTGGCCCGGCTGGGCACTTCCGGGGTCTGACCCCAGCCCTGGCCCTGCGAGACGAGATCGGCGGGTCCTGGCCGAAGGGCCAAGGCGCACCGTTGTGCGCCGTCCTCGTCGCTTCCGGCCATCACCCGGGTCTGACCCCGGTGGTGTCCTTTACGGACCGTTGAGATGCGGCCGTTAGGCTTTCGCCGATGCGCGTTCTCGTTACCGGTGGTGCCGGGTTCATCGGCTCCCAGTTCGTTCGGCGCCTTGCCGAGCAGGGCGAGCACGTCGCTGTGCTCGACAAGCTGACCTACGCCGGGAACCGCGCCAACCTCGAGGGCGTTGAGCACGACTTCTTCCAAGGCGACATCGCCGATCCCGACGCGGTCGTGCGTGCCGCGGCAGGCGCCGACGCGATCGTCAACTTCGCCGCCGAGACGCACGTCGACCGCTCCATCCTCGGGCCGGCCGAGTTCATCCTCACCGACGTGCTCGGTACGCAGGTGCTGCTCGACTACGCGCGCCAGCACGGCATCCGCCATCTGCAGGTCTCGACCGACGAGGTCTACGGCGACATCCCGCCCGATGCCGACCCGTGCGCCGAAGACGCGCCGCTGCGCCCGTCGAGCCCGTACTCCGCGTCGAAGTCGGGCGGTGACATGCAGGTGCTCGCCTACGTGCGCACCTATGGCACCGACGCGCTGATTACGCGCGGCGCGAACACGTATGGGCCGCGCCAGTACCCCGAGAAGTTCCTGCCGCTTTTCATCACGAACGCCTTCGAAGGCAAGCACCTGCCCGTGTACGGCGACGGACGCCAAAGCCGTGAATGGCTGCACGTCGAGGACCACTGCGCCGCAATCGAGATCGCGCTGCGAGGCGGCGGCACCGGCGAGGTCTACAACGTCGGCGGACAGGAGCGCGAGAACATGGAAGTTGTGCGGCGCATCCTCGACCTGACGAGTGCAAGTCCTGACCTCGTCCGCCACGTCGAGGACCGTCCCGGCCACGACCGCCGCTACTCCGTCGACTCGACGAAGCTGCAAGGTCTCGGGTGGGCGCCGCAGCATTCGTTCGACACCGGCGGCCTCGCGGAGACGGTCGAGTGGTACCGCGAGAACCGCGAGTGGTGGGAGCCGATCAAGTCCGGCGACTACAAGCGGTACTACGAGCAGCAGTACGCGGCCCGGCTCGCCTAGTCCTTACAGCCCTTCTTCGCGCGATGGCGGAGGTCGTCGATCGCGCCGCGTCTGCCTTCGATCGCTTGTGCCTGGTCGAGCAATGCGAGCACGTCCGTGCAGTCTCCGAGCGCGAAGCGCGTGTACGCGAGGTTGTACTCCGCGTACGCCTCGTCGAGCGAGCCTGTGCCGTTCAGCTTCTGCACCGCCTGCTCGAGCAGCGTCAGTGCGCCGTTGAGGTCGCCGGCCTGCAACCTCTGGTAGCCGGCGAGGTTCAGCTGCGCGCCGCTCCCGCCGCTCGGTGTCGTCGTCGGCGCGTTTGTCGTTCCAGGCTGCGTGACGGTCTCGCGGACGGTCTGGCTCGGCCCGGTCACCGTGCGCACGATCGTGTGCGGCTGAACCGCCGGCTTCGAGTCACCGGACGTGAGCACCGCGGCGAGCGCACCACCGGCGATCAGGGCCACAACGAGAGCAGCGATCCACCAGGGACGCCGGTCCGTTGCCGTCGGCGCTCTCGAGCGCGCGATCGGCTCTGTCCAGCCCGGATCGGTCACCCGCGTGGCGCCCGCGTCGTCGTGCAGTGCGCTGCGCAGTTCCGCAACGAACTCGGAAGCGTGCGCGTAGCGTGCCGCCGGGTCCTTTGCGAGTGCGCGCTCGAAGACTGCATCGAGTGATGCCGGCACCGCCCAGTTCGCCGCATGCACGGACGGCACGGGCGCGTTGACGTGGGCGAGCGCCTCCACCGTCGCTGTCTCCGACTGAAACGGGCGTCGACCCGTCAGGAGCTCCCACGCAACGATGCCGAGCGCGTAGCGGTCGCTTGCCGCCGTCGCGCGCTCGCCGCGCGCCTGCTCGGGCGAGAGGTACCCGGCCGTCCCGAGGATCGTTCCCGTCTGCGTGAACGAATCCATCCCGGCCGCGCTCGCGATCCCGAAGTCGGCGACCTTCACATGATCACGGTCGTCGAGGAGAAGATTCCCCGGCTTCACGTCGCGATGAACGATCCCCGCCTTGTGCGCCGCATCGAGGGCGGCGGCGGCTTCGGCCAGCCAGTCGAGGATCTGCGCCGTCTCGACCGGCTTCGCGCCGGCGATGCGCTGCTCGAGCGAGCCCCCCGCGAGGTACTCCATGACGATGATCGGGCGCCCGTCGTGCTCGCCGACGTCGAAGATCGTGACGATGTTGTGGTTCCCCGAGAGTCGCGCTGCGGCGAGCGCCTCCCGCTTGAACCGCTCGCGCAGGCTCTCGTCCTGCGCGTAGCGCTCAGCAAGCACCTTGACGGCCACTTCACGGCCTAAAACCTCGTCTGTGGCCAGGAAGATCTCGCCCATCCCGCCGTGGGCGATGAGCCGTGCGCCCCGGTAGCGGGGCGGGAGAGAGATGTCGACAGGGGCAGGCATGCCAGAACGGGCAACGAAAGCCTTGCCGAGAAGCGCGTGATGGAAACGTTCGGTAAAGCCTGTCTGGAAGCCAGGGAGACCTCGGCTACCGTGGCCCGCGTGGG